>NZ_CP012898.1:983250-1311000 GCF_001310225.1 Pseudalgibacter alginicilyticus
TATCTATTATACTACGTTCTAATGAATTGTTTAGATAACTCTCAAAAGTTTCATTTGCTGGTATATCTGCATCAGGATTAATTTCTACTCTAATAAAATTGTCATCAAAATTATAATGCTGGTCAAAATTTATAGAATATCTATTTTCAAATTGTTTATCTGAAAGTTCAAAATCAAAATATAAAATAGGTTGTTTTATAGCTTCTAAAGTAAAACCATTTATAAACTCGCCTTTACTTATACTATTACCTATTTGCACAGCTAATATAGATTTACCTAAATTAGTATCTGCAAACAGAATACAAAGTTCATTTTCAAACCATAGTTCACCAAATAACATTTTTGGTATAGGTCTTGTTTTAGCTAATTCAATCCATTTATTAGCTGGCTTGACAGTAAACAAACCTTTACTTTCATCTGAATTTAGAAACCCATTTTCTAAGGTTTCAACCTCGGTTAAAAGGTCATCAATTCCAATACTTGAATTTTCTTGTGCAACCGTAACTAATTGATTATATTTGTCTTGTATATTAGGAATTGCATTATTAAGACTATGAATATTTGCTGTGTTCATAGTCTTTATTTATTTAATGCATTAAACAAATCTGAACGCTTATAGAGACGTTTACCTCCTATAGTTAAGCTGTTTACTTTACCTGATTGTTCGTACCTCCAGAGGGTGGTAATAGAACATTTTAAAATATCTGAAGCCTCTTTTGGTGTAAGAAGGTCATCAGGATTATTTTTAGGTAAATCCTGTTTTAGAAGTTCTGCGGTTGCTTGTACCGTTTTAGGAATTGAATTTTGTACAGCTTCATTTACTAAGTGCTGTAAATAGTCTTGTAGGTTTACATTAAAATTTGTCATATCGTTTTATGTTTTAATTCGATAAGACAAATATATCTTGCAATACTATGTAATTAACTGAATGTCAGTTGTTTAAAATTGTCTTAATTGTTCTAATTAATTAAGACAATTAAACGAGAGTATTTTCTTTAATAATTGCGTCGATTTGCTCTTTGATAATTTTGTAAGTCGTTGGGTCGGGTGTATTATCTCTAAAGAATTTATCAAAGTTTTGTTTTTTTTGTACAATAGGTTCAATTGCTTCTGTAAATGATTCGCGATACTCAATATTTGAAGCTGGCTTTAAGTATAGTCTATCTTTCAATACCATTATTAGATGATTAAAAGTTTTAGCTTCTACACCTTTGTATTTTTCATTTAAAATCTTCAGGAATTTAGCCTTATTTTCATCTAATTGAAATTTATCTAAATACCAAATAGCATTTTTTATTTCGGTTTTTGGTCGTCCACTTCTTTTAGCTGGCTTTGATGGTGTTGGTTCCTCAAACTTTGAAAGTTTATAAAATTCCTCTTTATCAATTAACCAATTTTCTAAAAATTCAATCTTGTGATTAATTAAATTACAAATATTAGAATAATAAGCACCTTCTAAATTTTCATATTCATTTAGTCGTAAATAGATACTAGGTAAATATTCTTTTCTAACATATTTAACAAACTTCTTTTTATTAGGAATATCACTAAAAGTAAAATACATTTTTTCTTCGTAATTATTGTATTGATACCAATCACTAAAAACAACATCTAAAGCTTTATGAAAGTCCTTTATTTTCATATAATTATTGTTTTGCATTTATTAATTGTTCGTAAGCATCAAAGACAAGGTCTTTTTTACCCTTTTGAATATAATTTAAAAATTGCGCTTCTGTGCTGTGATTGGTGATACCTATTAAATAAGTAGTAGGTAATTTACCATAGTAGTTTGTAGAAAAACTCCTACGTCCAATATGACTTGATACAAGTTCCCATTTTTCAAAAGTTCCTTCTAAATCTCTATAATGATTTTTTGTTGGTTTAACTCCTTCAGGTGCTACACAGACACGTTTTTTACCTTTTGTCTTTTTATTAATACCAGCCTTTTCACATACAACTTTTATATAATCGTTATACTTTTGGTCTGATATACGTCTTGGAAATTCCCCGCCTCGTTTATCTAAAACACTCATTACTTCAGGCAATAAAGGAATTGCAGTTTCTTTACCTGTCTTTACTTGTGTAAATTCTATTATAGGAACATTCTTTTCTAATCTTACCATAGATTTATTAAAGCGCATAAAATCACTTACACGCTGGGCTGTATAACAGGATATAATAAGCCAATCCCTTGCATTATCTAGTGATTCTGTTAAACCTTCTAATTCCTGAATTTTAGTTAAATCAGTAAAAGTTAAATACACTTTTGGAAACTTTACTTTCTTAATTGTCAAACCTTCTGTTTCAGGCGAAACCTCTACACCTTTTAACCTAGCGTGTTTACATAATGATTTGATATAAGCAAATTCCCTTTGTGCTGTATTCACCGAATATTGATTTGCTGTATAGTAATCTAATAGCCTATTTTTAAAAGTGCTGTTAACGTCTTTAATTAAATAGTGTTTACCTTGTGAAGCTTCAAATCGTAAAAGTTTATTTTTAATAACACCCCATTTTTTTACAGCGTTTAAACTTAAATCACTTCCCCTGTCGTTTTTATAAAAATCAATATATTCTATAAGGTGTTCAGGAATTACTATTTCAATTTCAGGTTGTGGAGGGTTGTAATACTCGTGCACTGTTTGAAGTAACCATTCTTTATTTATAATTGATTTGTCTTTTACACTTTTATAAGCATCTAAAATATGTTCGCTTATTTCTTTTTTAAGTGTGTCAAGCTTTAACGCTAAACCTTTATTAATTCCTGAAAATTTAGTTCCTGTTTGGTATTTATCCCAAAAAACCTTTAAGACTTCAAATTTAGTAGATGCATAAATAGATTTGCGCTTTTTAGTATCTTCCTTTTTAGTACCTTCTAAGTAAGTAACTAATCTAACTTGAATATTAGCTTCCTTTTTTGTAGAACGGTAAGCAAATGCAATTGTAGCCATTATATGATATATTTGAACATATCAAAGATAATTTATTGTGCACAAATAACACAAAAATTGTGCACACAATTGTTAACAAATGAAAACACCTGAAAAGACAAACAGAACAAAACACCCTATAAAACTTTATTTTACTGCAATTTATAGAATATTAAAAACACTTGAAAATATATGAAAATTTAATTTGTGTTATTCTCGTGCGCACTTATAAATCATTTTTATCCCCCTTTTTTAATTCATTTATTTTTTTTACGTAATATTGTTTAATATTATTTAAAATAAAATGAACAATATTAAGACGCATTTCAGTATTAAGGATTTAGAAAACCTTACTGGGATAAAGGCACATACCATCCGCATTTGGGAAAAGCGTTATAATCTATTGAGCCCAAATAGGTCCGACACTAATATTAGAAACTACAGTTTAGAAAGTTTTCAAAAACTTTTAAACATTTCTTATCTAAACAATAATGGTATTAAAATTTCTAAAATTGCAAGCTTAGAAGAAAATCAAATTCCTATTAAAGTAAGAGAAATAGCTTCAAGAAGTAAAGCAGAAGACTATGCCATAAATGCTTTTAAATTGGCCATGGTAAACTTTGACCAAGTTCTTTTTTACAACACTTACAACAACTTAATTGAAAATAAGTCTTTTAATGACATTTTTTACAACATATTTCTTCCTCTATTAAATGAAATTGGTTTGCTTTGGCAAACAAATACCATTACCCCTGCACACGAACATTTTATTTCCATTCATATAAAACAAAAAATACTTATTAACATTGAACGAATACAAACGTTAGACCCCAAACCAAAATCTAAAACTTTCGTACTCTTTCTACCAGAAAATGAAATACATGACATTGGGCTGCTATTTATTAATTATCAATTAATTAGCAAAGGATATCATAGTATTTTTTTAGGAGGAAACATTCCTATGGAAAGTTTAACAGATCTGTTTACTTTTTTTGATGACATTACTTTTATATCTTATTTTACCGTAAGCCCTGAACTGGATGCCATTCCTAACTACATCAATAAATTTAACAACATGTTGTTAAAAGACAACAAAACAAAACTCCTGCTTTTAGGCAAAAAACTTAATCATCTCAATACAATTGAGCTACCTAAAAAAGTAATACGATACAATTCTATAGAAAGTCTAATTGAAAAATTATAAAAATAAATTATTTTTTGTTTAATTTATTTTTATATTTGTTAAACAAAATGAATAAAACAATATCTATAATTGGCTCAGGTTTTTCTTCACTATCAGCTGCGTGCTATTTAGCTAAAGCTGGCAATGATGTAACTGTATTTGAAAAAAACGAAACAATTGGCGGTCGTGCCCGACAATTTAAAAAAAAGGGATTTACTTTTGATATTGGTCCTACTTGGTACTGGATGCCTGATGTTTTTGAACGATTTTTTTCTGATTTTAATAAACAGCCTTCAGATTATTACACATTAGAAAAACTAAATCCTGCTTACAGTGTTTATTTTGGAAAAGAAGATTATATAACCATTGAAGATACATTAGACAAAATACTAAAAGCATTTGAAGTAGAAGAAAAAGGAAGTTCTAAAAAACTTAAAATATTTATAGAACAAGCTAAAAGCAATTATAACATTGCCATCAAAGATTTGGTTTACAATCCAGGGGTTTCACCTTTAGAACTAATAACTCCTAAAACCATTACAAAACTTAATCAGTTTTTTAGCACCATTAAAAAGGATGTTAGAAAAGAATTTAAAAATGAACGTTTAGTAAAAATTCTTGAATTCCCTGTTTTATTTTTAGGTGCAAAACCTAGCAACACCCCTTCGTTTTATAATTTTATGAATTATGCTGATTTTGGAATAGGAACCTTTCATCCCAAAAAAGGTATGTACCAAGTTATTTTAGCTTTAGAAGCATTAGCTAAAGAATTAGGGGTTAAAATAAAAACAAATGCGCCCGTTGAAAAAATATTAGTTAATGATGATGGTAAAGCTACGGGAATAATTTCCAATAAAACCATTTACAACGCAGATATAGTACTTAGTGGCGCAGATTATCATCACTCAGAAACACTTCTTGATAAGCCTTACAGACAATACTCTGAATTGTATTGGAACAAAAAAACATTCGCTCCTTCTTCATTATTATTTTATATTGGTTTTGACAAAAAGCTAAAAAATGTAAACCACCATACATTATTTTTTGATGTAGATTTTGAAATACATGCCGAAGCCATCTACGACACCCCTAAATGGCCAGAAAACCCATTATTTTACGCAAGTTTTCCTAGCTTAACAGATAATAGTTGTGCCCCAAATGAAAAAGAAGCTGGTATTTTTTTAATTCCATTAGCACCAGGATTAAAAGACACAACTACGCTAAGAGAAACTTATTTCAATAAAATAATAACAAGATTTGAAAACTTAACCTCTCAAAAAGTAAAAAAACACATTATATTTAAGGAATCCTTTTGTGTTAACGATTTTGTAAAAGATTACAATTCATATAAGGGAAATGCATATGGTATGGCAAACACACTCATGCAAACCGCTTTTTTAAGACCTAAAATGAAAAGTAAAAAAGTAAAAAACCTCTTTTTTACTGGTCAATTAACAGTTCCTGGCCCAGGTGTACCGCCTTCACTAATTTCAGGAAAACTGGTAGCTGATTTAATAAAAAAACATCATAGTAACTAATTTTATAAATATGAAAGCTTTATTTGATACCATATCGTATGATTGTAGTAAAATTGTTACTAAAACATATAGTACATCATTTTCATTAGCTACAAAAATGCTATACAAATCCATCAGAAAAGATATTTATAACATCTATGGCTTCGTAAGATTTGCTGATGAAATTGTAGATTCTTTTCATGATTATGACAAAGAAACATTGTTCAACAATTTCTCAAACGATTTAGAAGATGCGCTTCACAATAAAATAAGTCTGAATCCAATACTAAATTCTTTTCAACACACTTACCATCAATATAATATTGATAAAGAACTGGTAGATGCTTTTTTGCACAGTATGCGCATGGATTTACACAAATCAACATATCTTGCAGAATCAGATTTTAAAAAATACATTTATGGGTCTGCTGATGTTGTTGGACTTATGTGTCTTAAAGTTTTTGTGAAAGGAGACAAATCTAAGTACAACGAATTAAAAGAAACAGCTATGGCTTTAGGTTCTGCATTTCAAAAAGTAAATTTTCTTAGAGATTTAAAAGCTGATTTTGATGATTTAAATAGAAGCTATTTCCCTAATATCGATTTAAGTAGATTAGACGAAACCTCTAAAAAAACCATCATTGAAGATATTGAATCCGATTTCAACAAAGGTCTTTCTGGTATAAAAAAATTGCCCATAGAAGCTAAATTTGGAGTTTTTATGGCTTATAGATATTACAGTCAACTACTAAAAAAACTAAAGAAAACGCCTGCTTTACAAATTAAAAATACACGCATTCGAGTTTCTGATCCAAAAAAAATGGAACTTTTAATGCGTAGTTATGTAAAATATCAACTAAATTTAATGTGAAATTAAAATTATGCAAACCCTATTTTGGATATTAATTTTTATTAGTGTTTTTTGCTTTATGGAATTTATGGCATGGTTTACCCATAAATATATCATGCACGGTTTTTTGTGGCATTTACACAAAGATCACCATAAAAAAGATCACAATGGTTGGTTTGAGCGCAATGACGCTTTTTTCTTGTTTTATGCAGCCGTTAGCATACTTTGCTTTTACCTATGGAATTATGAAAATGTGTGGTTCTGTTTACCCATAGCTTTAGGAATTATGGCCTATGGAGCTACCTACTTTTTGGTACACGATATTTTTATCCATCAACGATTTAAAATATTTAGAAATGCAAACAATTGGTATGCTAAAGGTTTAAGAAGAGCTCACAAAATGCATCACAAACACATTGGCAAAAATGATGGCGAATGTTTTGGTATGCTTTTCGTTCCATTCAAATATTTTAAGAAATAAAACCTATTTGTGAATATGATTGATGAATTTCATTTTGATTATATCATCATAGGAAATGGTTTGGCTGGTTTGCAATTGGCACTAAAAATGACTTCTGATTCGTTTTTTGATAATAAGCAAATAGCTTTAATAGATGTTTCAGAAAAAAAAACCAATGATAAAACCTGGAGTTTTTGGGAAACAAAACCTTCACAATGGAATGATTTAACCTACAAAACATGGGAACATGCAACCGTTATAACATCAAAAAAAAATATTGATTTAAATTTAAAACCTTATCAGTATAAATCTATAAAATCTATTGATTTTTACAGACACTCCATATCAAAACTAAAAAAGCATTCTAACATTCATTTTATAAAAGAGAAAGTCTACTCGGTAAATGAAAGTAAGCAAGCACTAGTTAAAACAAATAAAAACACTTACACTTGCAATCATGTGTTTGATAGTAGAATTCCAAATATTTCTTCAGGACAAATTAAAAACTACACTTATTTAATTCAACATTTTAAAGGTTGGGTAATTAAAACCAACACAGCTGTTTTTGATAACAATAAAATCACCATGATGGATTACCGGTTAAAAGATGGTGAACAAACTACATTTACATATATTTTACCTTTTTCAAAAAATGAAGCCTTAATAGAGTTTACTTATTTTACCGAAAACACTGTAACCGAAGCTATTTACGACACATACATTAAAACATATATTGATACGTATTTAAAAATAGAAAACTATACTGTTATTGAAACTGAAATGGGACAAATCCCTATGACCAATTTCCCTTTTTATAAATACAACACAAAAAAGACTACCAAAATAGGCACAGCTGGTGGCTGGGTTAAAGGGTCTACTGGGTATTCATTCAAACATACCGAAAAAAAAGCAGCTATTATTATTGGTAATCTTAAAGCAAACCGAATACCTTCACACAACTTATTTAAAAGTAAATACATGTTTTACGACAAGGTGTTTTTAAAAGTCTTAAAAGATGAAAACTATAAAGGGGAATGGATTTTTCAGCAATTTTATGATAAAAACTCCATACAAACCATGTTTCGCTTTTTAGACGAAGAATCCTCTTTCATTGAAGAAATTAAAATTATGTGGTCTTTATTCTCATGGAGTTTTATTAAAGCTTTTTTTAAAACACTTTAATAAGTAAAAAAGCATGTTATTTATTAACAACATTTATTGGGCTACCATCCAAAAAAGCTTTTAAATTTTCAATCGTTGTTTGCATCAATCTATTTCTGGATTCTTTTGGAGCCCAGGCAATATGTGGTGTGATGATACAATTTTTAGCATCCAACAATGGATTCTCTTTTTCTATTGGCTCTATTGAAACCACATCTACAGCAGCTCCTGCTACTTTTCTTGAGTTGAGAGCATCTTTTAAATCGGTTTCCACAATCAAACCGCCTCTAGATGTATTTATAATCATAACACTATCCTTCATTTTTGATATGTTTTGATGATTGATGATTCCTTCAGTGGCTTCTGTTAAAGGGCAATGTAAACTGATAATATCAGATAACTTTAAAACATCATCCAACTCAGCATATTTACAAGTTTGTGTTTCTAATTCTGACTTTTTACTTCTATTATAAAACAATATGTTCAATCCAAATGCTTGGGCTATTTTTGCTGTAGCCTGCCCTATTTTTCCAAAACCAATAATCCCCATAGTTTTTCCATCAAGTTCTACAAGTGGCGAATTCCAAAAACTAAAATCCAATGATTCTGCCCATTGGCCATTATATACAGCTTTTGAATGATTTCCTATATGATGACACATTTCAAGCAATAAAGCCATAGTAAATTGAGCTACTGCATTTGTTCCATATGTTGGTACATTACTAACCACAATCCCCCTATTTTTTGCGGTTTCAACATCTATAATATTATAACCTGTTGCTAATACCCCAATATATTTTAAATGAGGCACATTAATCAAAACTTCTTTTGGTAGTGGAGTTTTATTCGTGAAAACAATTTCTGCTTCACCAATATTTTTGATGATATTCTGATTATCAATTTTAGTTCGGTCATATACAACCAAATCTCCAAATTGTTCTACTCCTTCCCAACTCAAGTCTCCTGGATTTAACGTGTACCCATCTAAAACCACTAATTTCATTGCTAATATTTTTAATTAAGTAAAGCTATATTAAAATTTAGAAATAGAAAAACTTATAATAATAGAGCCACGGAAAAAGAAACAAGTTTCAAAGCTTTTAACGTTACATTATCAAGTCCAGTTTTGTTATTTTAATAGGTTATCAATAGTATTTCTAACAGAATAACTATTCCAATTAGCTGCACCTGTTTTGTCTATGACTATAGCTCCACTTTGGTCAATCAAAAATGTTCTTGGAATACTGCTCGTTGCTAAATCCTTTGGAACATTTGACAAACTACCATATACTCCAAATGAATACCCCTTACCTTCTATAAATTTATTAATAGTTTCTGAAGATTCATTTGAAACTAATAAGAAAAGTATTTTATCCTGATAATCCTCATACAATTCTTGCAGGCTTGGCATTTCGGCAATACAAGGCGGACACCAGGTTGCCCAAAAATTGACTAAAATCACCTTTCCTTTAGCATCTTCAAAATTAAATAAGTTTCCATTAGCATCAACTAATTTCCAATCATAGTCCCTTAACACCTTTTGTTTTTCATCATTTATAACAGACGGGCTAAATAATGCCAACCCTTTATGAATAAACACTTGAATTGGTTGTCGTGTTTGTGGAATAATTAGTAATAGTAAAATTGCAAAAAAAAGAATATTACTTGTTTTTGGTTTTGAAATTTTCATTCTAATATAATTAAATATGTCATATTAGTCGAAAGTATTACGCAGTAATAACACCTCAAAATATTTAACTAAAGGACAAAAAAAACCTCCCAAAACAGGAGGTTTTATTAGTATTTTAAATTTAAAATTCTATTCTTCTTCGTCTGCTGTTTTTTCAGTATCCGCTTTAGAATCTAATAAATCCAACATATTATGTTCTTGTAATAAATTATACCACTTAATTACTTTTTTTATATCACTTACATACACCCTATCTTCATCATAATCTGGTAATATTTCAAAAAAGTATTCTTCTAATTTATCACTACTATCTTTTGCTTTTACTCGTGTTTGCTCGCCGTTTTCTTTAGTTTTTATACTTGCTAAAACGTTTACCAAAGGCACTTCTTCTGTTAAAGTATAAATAGCTATTTCGCTAAGTACACTTACATTTTGTTGAATACTAATAGAAATACGCTTTTTGTCTAATAAAGATTCAGCAACAAAACCACCTCGTGTTTGTGTTACTAATTTATAAAGTCCAGGTTTTCCTGCAATTGCTAATACTTTTTCTAAGCCCATAATCAATTTTTAAAAGTGGCAAATATCATCTGTTTACAACTGTTTTGCAAATATTATCGCGTCTTTTTTTGTGCAGGAAATCGCATTCTATAATCTACATCTATTTTACCTTTAGAAATATTTATAAGCTTACCTTTTATCAAGCGCTTTTTAAATGCTGATAATTTATCAGTAAACAAAACACCTTCAATATGGTCATATTCATGCTGAATGACGCGAGCAATCCAACCATCAAAAACCTCAGTGTGTGGTTCAAAGTTTTCATCCAGATATTCAATCGTTATTTTGGGTTTTCTAAAAACATCTTCCCTAACATTCGGGATACTCAAACAGCCTTCGTTAAATGCCCACTCTTCCCCCTCTTCTTTAATGATTTTAGGATTTACAAAAACACGTTTAAATGCTTTTAGCTGAGCTTTTTCTTCTTCTGTTAGCTCTTCATCTTCTGAAAAAGGTGTTGTATCAACAATAAACAATCGAATTGACAATCCTATTTGAGGAGCGGCTAGCCCTACTCCATAGGCATTGTTCATAGTATCAAACATATTTGATAAAAGCGTATCAAAATTTGGATATCCTTTTTCAATATCCGTTGCCTTTTTCTTTAAAACAGGGTCGCCGTAGGCTATAATTGGTAAAATCATGAAATTATTTGATTGGTTGCTGCAAAAATACAATTCTTAATTAATATTTAGGAAACGTTTTGATGCTTAAAAAGGCTATAATCAAAAAAAACTACTTTGAATACAAATAACTTTGCAAAATAAGCGTGGCACTAATTTCATCTACCAATGCTTTATTTTTCCGTTGATTTTTCTTGAGCCCACTATCAATCATGGTTTGGAATGCCATTTTAGAAGTAAACCTTTCATCAACACGAACAATAGGAATATGAGGAAATTGCTTTTCTAATTTAACTATAAATGGCGTTATAAGTGCTTCACTTTCAGAGGCCGTATTATCCATTTGTTTAGGTTCTCCAATAACAAACAGTTCAACAGTTTCTTTAGTGGTGTATTCTTTTAAATACTTTATAAGTTCGTTTGTATTTATAGTTGTTAAGCCAGAAGCAATAATCTGTAGCTCGTCAGTTACCGCTATACCGGTTCTTTTCATTCCATAATCTATTGCCAAAATACGAGCCATCCTTTTAATTTTTAACAAAAATAAAGTATTAAAACAAGAAAGACTGCCTTTTCAGACAGTCTTTCTTAAATTGACAATTAACCTTAATTATTAATATTTGAATTTTTATTCTTAAGCTGATTTTTGTTTGTTTATGTTAGGGAATAACAAGCTAATGTTATCTACATTTCTTTCTATGTTTAAGTAAATTCTAATATCACTTGCACTTCTTGCAACAGATTCTTTTACCTTATTAGCATCAATTAACAATGCCTCATTTTCTTTTTCATTTACATCCTCATTAGTTTTAGAAACAGTAACCGTATTGTTTTTTAAAGCCTCTGCACTTACATCATTACTCTGAGCATTTGCAAAAGTAACCGTTAGTAATAAAATTAATAAAGTGTAAATAGTTTTCATTGTTCTTATTGTTTGATGAGACAAATATATATTCTCCAAAGACCTTCAAAACAATAAATTAGTTGTACCTACAAGGAAATTCGATTAGTAGTGAAGCGGCATATTTTCAACGACGAATAGGTAAACATCTTATTTTTAACGACAAAAAACACCTTGAAATGCAGTTCATCTGCTCATTTAATATTTTTAAAGAAAAAACACTAAAATTTAGCTCTCAAAAAACACCAGATATTCGGTCATTTTACATGAAAAATAAAACATAGAATACTATCTTTGCGACAAACATTAAACACCAATGACAGAATTACAGAACATTATAGAAAAAGCTTGGGATAACCGAGACTTATTAAAGAATGACGTTACAACTTCAGCAATTAGAGAAGTTATTGAACTATTAGATAAAGGAAAATTACGAGTAGCTGAGCCTATTGAAGGTGGATGGCAAGTAAACGAATGGGTAAAAAAAGCTGTAGTTTTATATTTCCCAATTCAAAAAATGGAAACTTTAGAAGCAGGTATTTTTGAATACCACGATAAAATGCCTTTAAAAACAGACTATAAAGAACAAGGGGTTCGAGTTGTTCCAGGTGCTTCTGCAAGAAAAGGATCTTACTTATCTCCAGGAACTATATTAATGCCAAGTTATGTAAATATTGGTGCTTATGTAGATGAAGGCACTATGGTTGATACTTGGGCTACTGTTGGTAGTTGTGCGCAAATAGGTAAAAATGTCCATTTATCAGGTGGCGTAGGAATTGGAGGTGTTTTAGAACCTCTTCAGGCTGCTCCTGTGATTATAGAAGACAATGTATTTGTAGGATCACGTTGTATTGTAGTGGAAGGAGTGCATGTTGAAACCGAAGCCGTTTTAGGCGCTAACGTGGTTTTAACAATGAGTACAAAAATTATTGATGTAACCGGAGACACACCTGTTGAAATGAAAGGCCGCGTACCTGCTCGTTCTGTAGTAATACCAGGTAGCTATACCAAAAAATTTGCTGCTGGCGATTATCAAGTACCCTGCGCCTTAATTATTGGAAAACGCAAAGAAAGTACCAATAAAAAAACATCTTTAAACGATGCGCTTCGTGAAAATGATGTTGCTGTTTAAGCTTTAAATGAAAATACTTATCATACAGCAGAAAATGATTGGGGATGTTTTAACATCAAGTATTTTGTTTAAGGCTATTAAAGATGAATATCCAAACGCCGAATTGCATTACTTGATTAACACCCACACATTTTCTGTTGTTGAAAACAACCCCTTTATAGATAAGTTTATTTTTTTTACAAAAAAAGCAGAATCAAATAAAAAGGAATTTTATAGACTTATAAAATCGGTAAAAAAAGAAAAGTTTGATGTTGTTATAGATGTTTACTCTAAACTATCTAGCAACATCATTACTTTGTTTTCTGGAGCAAAAACAAAAATATCTTATTACAAATATTATACTACCTCTATATACAATCACAACATTAAGCGCAAATTAACTACTGCTACAAAAGCAGGATTAGCTATTGAGCATAGGCTGCAATTGCTAAAGCCTTTGGGTATTAACAAAACTTCTGAGATACCTAAAATTTTTATTTCTAAAAAAGAAATTGAAAACAGCCAATCCTTTTTAGAGGAAAGTGGTATCAATTTTGACCAATCACTATACATGATAAGTGTTTTAGGTAGTAGCCTAAACAAAACTTATCCTTTTAAGTATATAGCTAAAGTTATTGATACTGTTGTAGAGGAAACCAACGGTCAAATTTTATTCAATTACATCCCTAACCAACTAACCGAAGCTAAAACCATCTATAATTTATGTAAGCCTAAAAGCCAGAAACATATTTTATTTGATGTATTTGGTGAAAGTTTACGAGATTTTTTAGCAATTACTTATCATTGTGATGCATTAATTGGCAATGAAGGAGGTGCTATAAATATGGCTAAGGCTTTAAACATTAATACATTTGCTATTTTTTCTCCATGGATTGATACAACTACCTGGGGCACTTTTGAAAATCATCATCATATAAACGTGCACTTAAAACACTATAAACCTGAGTTGTATTCTGATAAGATTGAAAAAGACATGAAAAAGGAATCTTTAAAACTTTATGAGGCATTTAAACCTGAGTTTTTTATTGAAAAACTTAAGACTTTCTTAAATTAGCCTTACACTGTTCTTAATAAAAAAACAGAAATAATGACCAAACTTACCGCTATTATTCCCACGGGAAACGAAATACACAATATTGAAGCTGTTGTTGCTTCGGTAAGTTTTGCTGATGAAATTCTGATAGTTGATAGTTTTAGCACAGATGGCACCTATGAAAAAGCATTAGAACTTGATGTGAAGGTTATCAGACGAGATTATGAATATTCAGCATCTCAAAAAAACTGGGCCATTCCACAAGCCAAACATGAGTGGGTTTTATTAGTGGACGCAGATGAGCGTGTAACTCCAGAACTTAAAAATGAAATTTTAGACACCCTCAAAAACCCCAAAGACCATATTGTTGCTTATTGGATTGGAAGACTCAATCATTTTATGGGAGAACCCGTACATTATAGCGGTTGGAGAAACGATTCGGTTATCCGCTTATTTAAACGTGATTTCTGTAAATATGAAGACAAACATGTACATGCTGAAATTATAGCTCAAGGACATATTGGCAAACTAAAAAACAAACTGTATCATAATACCTATATTACTTTTGATAAGTATATTGAAAAAATGAATCGTTATGCCACTTGGCAAGCTAAAGATTATGATACAAAAACGGGTAGGCTAACACCTTATCATTTTGTAGTTAAGCCTTTCTGGGGCTTCTTTAAACATTATATAGTACAAAGTGGTTTTAGAGATGGCGTGGTTGGTTTAACCATTGGCTATATTCAAGGTTATGTTATTTTTATGCGCTATGTGAAAGTTTGGTTATTGAGAAAAAACAGACAGTAAGATTATTTACTTAAAAACAAAGCGTCAATAGTTTTAGCACAATTCTCCCAAGTATAAGGCATTACTGTACTTCTAATATCTGTATCAAGTTCAAAAGCTTTTTCTATTAAAGGAATTACTTCTTTATAAGTAGCTTGTGTATTAAAAATAAAACCATTTACATTATGACTTATTAAATCGGGACAAAAACCTGTATTAGAAGCAACAGGAACACAGTTAGACATCATAGCTTCAAGTACAGGAACAGGGCCACCTTCAAGCGATGAAGGTGATACAAAAACATCTATTTTATTATACAAATCTGGATATGATTCATAAGGTAAGTTATCATAATACGTAAAGTTTGGTAATCGCTTTAATTCATCAAACTTCTCATAATTATCCCATTCTCTTCCTATTAAATAAAATACTCTATCAGGCATATTTTTGACAATATCAAAAATTAAATCAGGGTTTTTACGAGGCCCAAAAATAGAACAAAACCCAATACCTCCATTGCCTCTTTTATGTTCATAAAAAAAGCTTGAAGATGTAGCTATATGTAAAACCTTAAGCAATTGAGGTTTTATACCAATTTCAATTAAATAATCCTTTATAGATGAATTTAAGCAAATAATATAATCAGCCTTATTAAGACACCAAACAACATGAGTTTTAGAGTATTTCTTAGTCCAATTAGGGTGCGTAAACATCACTATGTTTTTCTTATTCAAAATACTTGGCGTACTTCGAATACAACGACAAAAATAATTTTGATAAATATAATAGTAACCATCAGATTCAGGTAAACCTTTTAATTTATCATGAAAGTAAGTATCAGCATTCAACGATGAAAATTTAGAGAGCCTCCTTACTTTAGCTCCAAAAATCCATTCTTTATCTTTTTCCCTAGCTATAAATGTCACTTTTTTAACGGAACCTAATAATGGCGAGGCATCAAACTTTGAGAGTAACATCGCCCATAAATACTTCCATTTATGAAATAGTATAAAATAAAGTTTCTCTCCAAAATCATCCATAATTAAGCTTGTTTAAATCAATATTAATATACTTATTTATAAGATTTCCAGAATTTCAACTTTTTCTTTAATTTCTGCTTACGATGAAATTTATTTTGAAAATTTTTAGTTTCTTCCCACATTAGATTAAAAACCTTATCATATTCTACCCCTAAACATTTGGCATATTCATCACTCATAATTTCTACCATAGATTTATGAGTCGTTAAACGTGCAAAGTTTTTAATCCGTGTTTGAAAATCTAACGGCCCAAAATTCATTCTATTTAAATCAACCAAATAAAATTTATAACTACCTTCCCTCAAAAGAATAAGAGTATTTCCTGGAGAATGATCTAAAAAATGAACATCATTTTCATGCATATTAAAAGTAAAACGTGTAAAAGCTCTTAAAATAGCTTCATGATTTGGATAATTTAAATCATTGTTTAATTCTCTGTATGTTAAATCATAATTTAAATGTTCACTTATATAATAACTCTTTTTAAAAAAAAAAGGAGTAGTATATTCATAATAAGCAATGGGTTGTGGAGTAACAATTTTTAATTTTTTAAGCTTTTTTGCGTATTCAAAAGAACGTTGTGCCTTGCTCTTTCTAAAAAAACGATAAGCTATTTGATTAACAATATTAGGGGTTTTAAACGACTTAACATTGAGCGTTTTTTTCTTAAACTTAAATAGCTTTAAAGTATTGCGGTCTTGATTACCATATTCTTCTCCTTTGGTTTCAAAGTTTTTGATGATATCATCAAAAAAATCTGTTGCCATTAAATATTTCTTTCGAATCTTATGGTTACTTTTCATTAAAAAATTTAGTTCTGTTAAATTAAATACAAACGGTTTATCTATATAAAAATCTTTTATATTTTTATATAAAACAAAGAATGCAAAGATAATAAATACACCTAACTTAAGAAATTAAAATAACTTTTATACTTTTACCAATACAAATAACAACTGTACAAAATTGCTATAATTTGAACATTTCTTCATGCTAAATATCGTAAAATTTAACAGAAACTTCAATCAAAAAACACAGCTTTTTCTATCATTAAAAGCCAAACAAACCATCAATTACAATAAATATAACTAATGACAATTTTACATATTTCTGGAGTATCAAGTTGGGGTGGAGGCGAAAATCATTTAGAAAATTTATACTATGAATTAAACAAATCTACTTCTGATGTAAATCAAATTATTCTTTGTGTAAAAAACAGTGATTTTCACAAGAGACTAAAACGAGGGAACTATAATTACATTGCTGCGCCCCTTGGTATAAAAATAGACCCAAGATTTATATTTAAACTTATTAGAGTGTGTATTTTCAATAAAATAGACCTCATTCATTTGCACGACCCCACAGCACTGACATTAACTGTTATAGCAGACAGAATTTACGGAAAACTACCTAACTTTGTTTACGGAAAAAAAACATCCTTTCCTATAAGAAATAAAAAATCTACACTTTATAAATATAATTACCCTAAAATACAAAAGTACATTTGTGTTTCTAAGGCTGTAGAGCAAGTAGCATCACAAAGTATACAAGAAACCTCAAAAATATTAACTATTTATAACGGTATTAGGTTTAGCAATAAAAATGACCAAACCGATTATTTATTAAGAGAAAAATATAAGATTTCAAAGAACAAAATTATTATTGGCAATATAGGCAATCATATTAGAGCCAAAAACCTATTGACATTTATCAATGTTGTTAATGATGTTGTGAATACAAAAAACATAAAAGACTTTCATTTTGTTCAAATTGGAGATTTCACAAATAGAACATCAAATTACCTTAATAAAGTAAAAGAATTTAATTTAGAAAAGCACATAACTTTTACCGATTTTATTGATAATGCTTCTGCTTTTATTCCACAGTTTGACATATTCCTACTAACCTCACAATCAGAAGGTTTACCTCAAGTTATTAATGAAGCTTTCTTTTTTAAAATACCCGTAGTGTCTACCGCCGCTGGTGGTATTCCTGAAATCATAAAAGATGGCGAAAATGGATTTTTATCAGATATTAATGACTACAAAGATTTATCGAATAAATTAGTTTTATTACATTCAAACGAAGACTTAAAAAATAAATTTATAGAAAAATCACATACACAAATCATGGCTGATTTTTCTTCGACAACTATGGCTCAAAAAACGCTTAATGTTTACAAATCCATAATAGATAACAAATAATTCACTTTTCATAAAAAAGAACATCTACATTAATTGCTATGCTAAACGATATAAAAAAGGCCATTGAAGTTTTAAAAAATGGAGGCCTAATCCTCTACCCTACAGACACCGTTTGGGGTATTGGTTGCGATGCTACAAACCCAAAAGCTGTTGAAAAAATTTTTAAACTAAAACAACGTATAGATTCTAAAGCTTTAATTTGCTTAGTAGCTGATGACAGAATGTTAAAAAAATACGTAAAAGACATTCCGAGAGCGGCTTATGATATTATAGATATTACAGACTCCCCAACCACTATTATTTATGATGATGCTCAAAACCTAGCTCAAAATTTAATTGCTGAAGATGGCACTATTGCCATTCGCATCCCAGATGACGATTTTTGTTTTCAATTATGTCGGAAACTTAATGGAGCTATTGTTTCAACATCAGCTAATATAAGTGGCCAACCGACACCAAAATCATATAAAGAAATAACTCAGGAGGTTTTAAAAGGTGTAGACTATGTTGTAAATTTGCACCGCGAAAAAATTTGTTCAAAACCATCAGCTATTATCAAGCTAAGCAATAATGGCGTTGTAAAGGTTATAAGAGCATAATATGACCAATAGTCAATGCATGTAAGACTATGGAAATGTGACAAAATACTTATGAATTACAAACAAGCATTACAAGTCCCTATTTTTAAAATCATTTCAAAATCAGCTAAAGAACTTCATTTGGATAGTTTTGTTATTGGTGGTTTTGTACGCGACTTTATGCTACAACGTGGCCATGTAAAAGATATTGATATAGTTGCTATAGGAAGTGGTATTTCTTTAGCTAAGCAAGTAGCAAAAAACCTTCCCAACAAACCAAAGGTTCAAATTTTTAAAACTTATGGCACCGCCATGCTTAAGCATGGTGATATTGAAATTGAATTTGTAGGTGCACGAAAGGAATCCTACAGCGAAAATAGTAGAAATCCAATGGTAGAAGATGGTACGCTTGAAGACGACCAAAACCGACGAGATTTTACCATCAATGCCTTGGCATTAAATTTAAACAACGAAAGCTTTGGAGAGTTATTAGATCCCTTTAATGGTATAGATGATTTAAAAAATAAAATCATCCGTACACCTTTAAACCCAGATATTACCTATAGTGATGACCCATTGCGTATGCTTCGAGCCATACGGTTTGCGTCACAACTTCATTTTAAAATTGAAGACAACTCGTTAAAAGCTATATCAAAAAATAGGGAACGCATAAAAATCATTACTAATGAACGTATTGTTGTTGAACTCCATAAAATTTTAGAAAGCACAACACCTTCTATTGGTTTTCTATTACTTGAAAAAACAGGATTATTAAATTACATACTCCCAGAACTTACTGCCTTAAAAGGTATAGATGAAGTAGATGGTCAACGCCATAAAGATAATTTTTATCACACTCTTGAAGTTGTTGATAATATTGCAAAACACACTGATGATGTATGGTTACGTTGGGCAGCACTTTTACATGATATAGGAAAAGCTCCAACCAAAAAATTTAGCAAAAAAGTAGGCTGGACCTTTCACGGACATGAATTTAAAGGCTCAAAAATGGTATATCATATATTTAAGCGTTTAAAAATGCCGCTGAATGAAAAAATGAAATTTGTTCAAAAAATGGTTTTGATGAGTTCGCGCCCTATTGTTCTTGCTGAAGATACAGTTACCGATTCTGCTGTACGTCGCTTGGTTTTTGATGCTGGTGATTATGTAGAAGATTTAATGACACTTTGCGAAGCAGATATCACTACAAAAAATACTAAAAAATTCAATAAATATCATAATAATTTTAAAATTGTTAGAGATAAAATTATTGAAGTTGAAGAAAGAGATCAAGTTAGAAATTTTCAACCCCCTGTTTCAGGTGAAGAAATAATGAAAACATTCAATTTGAAACCATCACGTGAAATTGGTATTATAAAGGAAGCTATTAAAGAAGCTATTCTTGAAGGTGAAATTCCAAACGAACACGATGCTGCGTTTAAGTTGATGTTGGAAAAAGGAAAGAAATTAGGATTGATTGTAAATAATCAATAGTCAAATTAGTATTTTCTAACCATATAAATTAGATTCCCGCCTTTGCGAGAATGACAAAAATGAAAAAAAACAACAAAAAAGTAATTTACTGGCTGCTTACAGGGTGTATACTCATTTTTATAATGGTGATAGTTGGCGGTATTACTAGACTCACCGATTCTGGTTTATCCATATCGAATTACAAACTAATTACAGGAACCATTCCTCCCATAGGAGAAGTTGAATGGCAAGAAGCTTTTGATTTATATAAACAATATCCTGAATACCAAAAACTGCATTACCATTTCACTTTAGAAGATTTTAAAAGTATCTATTTTTGGGAATGGCTACATAGGCTTATTGGCCGAGTTATTGGTTTGGTTTTTATTATTCCCTTTATTTACTTTATTGCAACTAAACAACTCACAACAGCAACCATTAAAAAATGCATCATATTGTTGGTACTTGGTGGTTTTCAAGGTTTTTTAGGTTGGTATATGGTAAAAAGTGGCTTAGTAGATATGCCAGACGTGAGTCATTATCGGTTAGCCGCACATTTAACAACCGCATTCTTAACATTTGCTGCAACCCTATGGGTAGCATTAGATTTAATTTATACCAACAGAAAACCCATCAATATTAAGTTTAGAAATCTAATAATAATTAGTTACCTCATTTTAATTATACAAATAGTTTACGGTGCATTTGTTGCAGGACTTAAGGCTGGTTTACTGCATAACCATTGGCCATTGATGAATGAAAATAAATTCATACACGAAACAGTTTACGTATTAGAGCCATTTTACAAAAACCTCATTGAAAACCCAAGTGGTATTCAATTTGTTCATAGAACTTTAGCCTATTTGGTAGTCATTTCCATTGTTATGCTTTGGATGAAGTCTCGAAAAATGTCATTAACACTACTTCAAGAAAAAAGTATCAACGTGTTATTAATCTTAGTTGGTTTTCAATTTTTATTAGGAATTTTAACGATAGTAATGGCTGTACCTTTATGGTTGGGAATTGCACATCAAGTAGGAGCTTTTTTCCTATTGAGTGCCATGACTTTTACCTTACATCGTTTTAGTAAATAAACAAAAAATGCATACATTTGCAGACTAATTTTTTCTACTAATGATTTATAGATTTAGAGTCATCCTTGATAATGATACCGAAGACGATGTGTTCCGTGATTTAGAAATCCGTGAAGCTGATACGCTTGAAGACTTACACAACGCCATAAACCAGTCTTTTGGATTTGAAGGTAATGAAATGGCATCGTTTTATGTCAGTGATGAACAATGGAATCAGGGCGAAGAAATTTCTTTATTTGATTTGAGTGATGAAAATCCTACTCGCTTAATGAACGAAACCACTTTAAACGATGTGGTACACGAAATGCAAACAAGACTTATTTATGTGTATGACTTTTTTAGTATGTGGACCTTTTATGTGGAATTAGCAGAAATTGTTGAAGAAGCTGAAGGCGTTGACTATCCAAACCTTATGTTTGTTCATGGACAAATTCCAGATGATGCTCCTGAGAAAAACTTTGAAGCGGATTTGGACGATGATTTTGACGAATTTGAAGACGGATTAGATATTGATGATTATGACAATTTAGATTTTGATGAAAATTGGAATTAAAACAAAACAACTACATTTTTTGTGGATTCACATTTTCATAGTTATGCTTTAAAAATTCAAATGCATTTAGTAAAATTTCTCCCATAGATTGGCATTCCATAAATTTATCATCCAAAGTATAATCGTATATCTTTCCTTTAAGCATATCAATATGATCCTTTTTAGAAATTGTGTCATCAACCATACACGCCATTAATTCTTTAATTCTATCTTGAAAACTCTTTAAACGTTTTACCAAAATAGAACGTTCTTCAATTTTATATTGATCAATCGATAGTTTTTGAAAACTCTCAGCAACTAACTCAACCATTTTTAAATTTTCCTTAAAAAACTGAGGTCTATATACGTTAAACTTGCCTTCATAAGATTGCTGATCAAAATCAATGGGTCTAATATTATATTCTACATGATCAAAATCATGAGTGGTTACTATAACATAATTATAAGAACGCATATCTCCCAAAAGGCGTATCATACAGCGTTCATTAAACTTCACAAACTCTTTAGCTATTTGTGTTTTTTCCGATTTACTACACTTTGGGAGCATATTTTTTATAAACTCATCACCAGGTATTCCTGCAATATGATCTTCAATTAATGTGTCATCATGAACTAAAAAATTCAAATTATAAGGTGACAACATATGCTCTAACTCCAACCCATAAATACGAGATGCATCAGCTTTCTTAACATAAAAATATGTGTAATTATCATTAAGAATATTTCTTATTTTAATGCGAAAAGGTTTGGAGTTCCCAAAGGTACAGTAGTCAATAGCATCCACATTTAAATAGGCAATGGTACTTTCATTACCATCAGAACGAAATATGGAATACACTTTTTTTAAAGACAAATCTATTTCTTGTCTATCAAATTCATTATAATACACACGAACCCAAAGTGTATCTTCATCATTTTTGTCATAAACAACAATGGAGCCTTGAAAACGGAGCAAATCATCATACAGAATAGGTAAGTTAATATTTCTGTTATATTCAAAAAGATATTTACTTAACTTTTCTGTGATTGGATAGGATGGTTTCTTTTTTGAAATCTTTAAATCTTGCATAGCATAAAGTTATTCAAAATTACAGATTTTAATGGTATTGGATTCAAAAAAAAGCAATCTATTTATAAAAAATTTAAGATAAAATGTATGTATAAAACCTTTTCAAAATTTTTATTATTTCAATAAAAAATATCTTTTTTTTAGTAGAACTGCTTAATTTGTCTTTTTGTCGTCACAATTATTATAAACTAAGGATTTATAATATCTTTGATTACTATCACTAAGTAAAAATGAAAAACGCCCTCACCCTATTATTAGTATGCCTTTTTGTAATAAGCTCTTTCGCTCAAAAAGAAGCCAATAATTGGTACTTTGGATCTTATGCAGGTATGAAATTTAATCCTGATGGATCAACTACTAATTTATCAGATGGAAAATTAGACACTTATGAAGGTTGTACAACAATATCAGATAGTAATGGCAATTTATTATTTTACACAGATGGAATTAGCATATGGAACAAATTACACCAACCCATGTTTAATGCAAACAGCTCTTATGGGAATGGCCTTTACGGAGACCCTTCAAGCTCTCAATCAGCCATTGTAGTTCCAAAACCTGACGATCCTAATATTTATTATATTTTTACAGTTGACACGTCTACAAATGACAACGACCCCAATAGAGGTTTTAATTATTCTACCGTTGATTTAACTTTAAATGGTGGCTTAGGTGATGTCATTGCCTCTACAAAAAACACCAATTTACTACCATATAGCTCAGAAAAAATCAGTGCTGTATTAAAAGACTGTATTTCTCAATCTATTTGGATTATAACTTTTGGAGCTTCCGGTGGTCCC
Source organism: Pseudalgibacter alginicilyticus (assembly GCF_001310225.1). Lineage (GTDB taxonomy): Bacteria > Bacteroidota > Bacteroidia > Flavobacteriales > Flavobacteriaceae > Pseudalgibacter > Pseudalgibacter alginicilyticus. Next base: position 1,006,892 of record NZ_CP012898.1, read on the forward strand.
TCTTCATATTTCGACACATTTTATGCTTATGAAATTTCTACTTCAGGAGTTAACACAACACCTGTAATATCAACTTTTAATGTGTATGTTGAGGACGCTAGAGGATATTTAAAGCTATCCCCTGATGGTACAAAATTAGCATGCGCTAATGCAACATCAGGACTATACTTATATGATTTTGATGCTACAACAGGTATTGTAAGCAATCAAAAACCTATAAATATCAATTTTTATCAACCAGGAAAGCCTCAATCTCCTTATGGTGTAGAATTTTCTCAAAACAATGAACTACTCTATGTATCTGCTTATTACAATCCTTCTAGAGAAGAAACTGACGTTCCATCCAGTCAATATGGTTCTTTACTTCAATATGATTTAACCGCAGCTAACATTAGTGATAGTGAGATTGTAATTGATGCTAGACCACAATATCGCGGAGCGTTACAATTAGGGCCAAATGGAAAAATTTACAGAGCCATGAGCACTACTTATAATATTGGAGCGCCATACCTTTCTACAATTAATAACCCCAATGAACGTGGACCTGCATGTGATTATGAGCACAATGCTGTAGCATTAAGCTCCAATTCAAGCCAAGGACTTCCTCCTTTTATTTCATCTTTTTTTTCTGAAAAAATTGACATTATAGGAAACCAATCCTCTTCTACCAACTTATCCTTATGTGTTGGAGATACTTACATTTTAAAAGGCCCTGAAATACCAGGAGCAAAATATATTTGGACCTTTAACGATCAACCCTTAAGTAACAATGATTTTGATTTAGAAGTTTCACAAGTAGGATTATATAAAGTGGTAATAGACCAACAAACTGGAAACTGCGATGGTTTACTTGAAGGGGAAGCCTATGTTTCTTATAATCCTTTACCAGTGGCTTATGACGCTACACTTGTTCAATGTGATGAAGACGGAATTCCTGGTGGTATTACCCGTTTTAATCTCAATGAAGCTAATGATGAATTAACAGGTGGTATTGCTGGCTTAACAACAAAATTTTATTCTGATTTGGGAAGAACTATAGAAATTGATGGCAATAATTATTATCATGACACAAGTAATCCAAACCCTATCTATGTTAAAGTATTTAAGGATTCTTGCTTTGATAGCTCTATATTAACCCTATCAGTAAATGATGTGCCTCGTGATAATTTTACAGCAACCGCTTTATGCGATGAATTAAATTCTGAAGATGGTTTTAACACTTTTAATCTTAATACCATCACTTCAGAAATTCAAACACAAAAAAATATAATATTTCCTATAATTTACTATGAAACCATTGAAGATGCACTTTTAGAAAAAAATGAACTAACAGGAAGTACTTACAAAAACACAACACCCTATTCACAAACCATTCATGCGCGTTATGAAAACCAAAATGCTTGTAATGGTATTATGGATGTACACTTAACTGTTAATAAACTACCAAATATTGAGGTTGAAGAAACCACTTATTATTGTAGCAATTATTTCCCCGAAACCATAACTATAAATGCTGGAAAATTAAACTCTGTAAATCCATCTGCCACTATTTCTGATTATAACTACCAATGGTCTACAGGGGAAACCACTTATCAAATAGATATAAATGAAGCAAAAATATACACCGTCTTAATTACCAACAAATCCACAAACTGTTCTAAAGAACGTACTATTAACGTATTAGAATCAAGCATAGCTACAGATCCAAAATTTGAAGTAACCGATGCTACACAAAATAATGTTATAAGCCTATTTGTTTCAGGAACTGGCACTTATGAATATGCCATAGAAAATGATTCTGATTATTTTTATGTGCCATTTCAACAGAACCCTGTATTTAATAACATTCCACCTGGCATACACACAATACTTATTAAAGATGTTAAAAATGATTGTGGAACAACAACTCTTCAAGTACCTGTTATTGGATTCCCTAAATTTTTTACCCCAAATAACGATGGTTTTAATGATACATGGCAAGTATTTGGAATATCAGAACAATTTTATTCCAACTCCAAAGTTTTAATATATAATCGTTATGGAAAATTGATTAAAGAAATTGACCCCACAGGAAATGGATGGGACGGTTTATTTAATGGCAAATTACTTCCTGCGGACGATTATTGGTTTTTAGTAACATTAGAAGATGGTAGAATTTTCAAAAATCATTTTACCTTAAAAAGATAGTATCAACAAATCAACAAACAAAAATGCATTTTTGTCTGTTTTTTTTGCTTCTAGCCTTTAACTTGTCTATTTTTCGCAATTTAAACAGATTCAACATAATGTTTTTTACCCAAATAAAGCAAAGTGAAAAAAAACCTACCATATTATATTTCCTTATTTATATTTATTTGCAGCTTAAGCAACTTGCATTCTCAGCTAATATCAGTAGATAGTTCTATACCTTTAGAACAACTTATTCTGGACAATCTCATAAAAAATGGCTGTGTTGAAATATCAAACATTAGCTCGTCAATAAATGGATCAGCCTCTGGTTTTTCTAGTTACGGACAATTTAGTAGAGCTGGATCTAATTTTCCTTTTGAAAATGGCATCGTTTTAACAACAGGAAATGCTGAATCTGCAGGAAATACGCCTATAACACCTCCTTTAACAGAAGGGGCTACTGATTGGGGATCAGATGCTGACTTAGAAAATGCTTTACAGGTTACCAACACTTTAAATGCCACCTCTATAGAATTTGATTTAATATCCACTTCCAATAATTTACAATTTAATTATTTATTTGCCTCTGAAGAATACTTTGGCACAAACCCTTGTAATGTATCTGATGGCTTTGCTTTTTTAATTAAAGAGTCTGCTGGATTACATGCATACCGAAATATTGCTTTGGTTCCTGGCACCACAGATCCCGTGAACACAAACACCATTCGTACGGATATTTTCAATGCTACTGGAAATCTTGTATGTCCTGCTCAAAACACACAATATTTTGATGGCTTAGGAAATGGAGATACTAATTATAATGGAAGAACCACCACATTAACCGCTTCTACAACTATTATCCCCTACACCCGTTATCGTATAAAATTAGTAATAGCAGACCAGAGTGATTTTCAATTTGATTCTGCCGTATTTATAGAAGGTAATAGCTTTAAAACAGTAGATTTAGGTGATGATATTTCAACCTGTAATAGCTCTGCTGTTCTTAATGCTTATACAGGAAACCCTTTTGCAGGATATGAATGGTTTTACAATAATACACCCATACCAGGCCCCCTACCTTCGTCCTATACAGCTATGCAAAGTGGTACCTATCGCGTAGAAGTCACTGTGCAACTTTCTAATGGAGATGAATGTGTGGAATCTGATGAGATAGAAGTGGTTTTAAACACAGAAGAACCTGTTCCTACGCTTTCCGACTATGCATTATGTGGCGACCCGTCGAACGTGACAGACACTGAAACGTTTAATCTTAACATTAAAAATTCAGAAATAGCCACTATTAGCCCCTATTCAAATTATAATGTTACCTATCACTATAATGAAGAAGAAGCAAGAAGTAATTCAAACAGTATAAGCTCACCAATTCCAAACACGACTAATCCGCAATCTATTGTTGCGCGTATAAATGACTTAGATACAGGGTGTGCTACTTACACATCTTTTAATTTAATAGTAAATACAGCTCCTAACGCTATAACACCAACAACTCTTGAAGTTTGTGATAATGACGACATCCCTGATGATGGATTTTATTTTATAGATTTAACCGAAAAAGATGATGAAATAACAGGAGGACTTCCTGATTTAGCGGTTACTTATTACTATAATTCAACAGATGCTGCTAATGGTATCAACCCTATAACATCACTCTACAGAAATACTACAACACCAACAGACCAAGTTTTTGCTACGGTTATCAATACTCAAACAACCTGTGTAAGCTCTGTTGTGCCTGTAAACATTAATGTAACAAGCAGTCCACTTATTGACTTTGAAAAGCAATTTATCGATGCTTGTGATCCAGACCACGATGGGTTTGCTACTTTTGATTTAACAGAAGTACTTAATAATGTTTTAAACGGTATTGACCCAAGTAGTGTAACAGCCACTTACCATGAAGTTGAAAACGATGCTGACCTTGGAATTAATCCCATTACCAACGAAACCAATTATGCCAATATTGTTTCAAATGTACAAACAGTCTTTATAAGAATTGAGGATAATGTATCATTATGTGCTTCTGTAGCTGAAATTGAAATCCACACCAATTTATTATTAACAGGTACGGATATTACAGATTTTGCAATATGTGATAACAATGCAGACCCTAATGATGAAGCTAATTTTGACCTTAATTCAATTGAGTTTTTTATCAATAATGGCCTCGACTTTGATGGAGACCCTAATACGCTTGAAATTAGTGTTGATTTTTTTGAAGATGAAGACGATAGAGATGCCAATACAAATGCTTTGGATAAATCTGCTTTATATTCTGCACCTAACCAAACAACATTATACATTCGGTTAACAAACACCATAACCAACTGTGAAGATATTGAAGATATTCAATTGATAATTAACCCGATTTTAATATTTAATCCTGTAGACCCACTTCCCTATTGTGATAGTGACTCTGATGTTACTGATGGAATTACTCTAATAGATTTACATTCATTGGATGATATGATAACAAATGGTAATCCAGATTTTGCAACAAGTTTCTTTCCAACTGAAACAGATGCAGACATGAATAATACTGCAAACCTGCTTCCGGATATGTATTCCGTAAATACACAAGAAACAATTTTTGTTAGAATTGAAAATACAGATACAGCCTGTTATACTTCCAATTCTTTCGATATACGCGTGGTTCCTTCACCTGAAACCATGCAACCAATTGATGACGTTTTTTGTGATACCAGTGATACCAAAATATTTAATCTTGAAGACAAAATACCAGAAATAGTTTCGAGCACTGCTGGTATTGATATTGGTTTTTTTACCTCGTTGGATGATGCAGAAAATAATACAAATCCAATAACAAACCGAACTACCTATACCGCCAATACACAAACCATGTATGTTAGAATTGGCGACAATACACCAGGAACTAGTTGTTATAAAATTGTTTCTTACGAAATAATTATAAATACAATACCTGTTTTTCCTACTAATGGCATCAATGATTTTGTTATTTGTGATGGTGATGAAAATAACGAAGCTGAATTTTTATTTAGCAACAAGGATGCAGAGATTTTAGATGGACAAACTGGCAAAGAAGTCCTCTATTTTGAAGATTCTGCATATAGCATTGAAATTCCAAAAAACATACCATATAAATCTGGTGATAGAACCGTATATGTTCGTATTGAAAACACTACAGATTCAAGCTGCTTTACTACTTCATCATTTGAAATTAAAGTGGCATCAGAAATCATTTTTAATGCTTTCATTCCTTTTAATGAGTGTGATGATGCAAGCAATGATGAAAAACATGCGTTTGATTTAGGTTTCAAGCGAACTGAAATCACCCAAGGCGTCCCAGAAAATTTAAATGTTTCATTTCATTTAACAGAAGCTTTGGCTGAAAGCAACACCAATCCATTACCTGACACCTATACCAATGTTACCCCGCAACAAACATTATATGTTAGAATTGAAAATGTTAATTCTTCGTGCTATACAATCGAAGAATTGGATTTAGGGATAACGCCTAGTATTGAGCTTACAGACGCTGCACCTTTTGAACTTTGTGATGATAATAATGATGGTTTGGCTACTTTTAATTTAGAACTTGCTGATTTTGAAATATTAGATAGAGTAATTGGTCCGCCACCAGTTATAAATTATTTTGAAAATGAAGCTGATACTATTGATAATACTTTACAAATTACAAATCCTACTTCGTATATAAGCGAATCTAAAACAATCTACATAAAAGTGACTCCCCAATCAGGATGTTATAGCGTAATTCCATTACAACTTGTTGTTAACCCCTACCCAACCATTAATAACATATCTACATTAGAAGATTGTTTTAGTACCACTTATGATTTAACACAAGTAGATAATTTAATAGTAAATAACCCAAGTAATTATAACATTACTTACTATAGTAATGAAAACGATGCAAATGATGGTTTAGGAAACATCGGAAACACATTTAACTATACAAACCCTGGCAATTATACCATTTGGTTCCGTACAGAAAATCCAACAACCGGCTGTTTTATAACCTCTTCATTTGTTTTGGAAATTAACGCAAACCCTATTGCAAACACCCCTCCAAATTTGGAAGCCTGTGATGATGACTATGATGGCTTCCTCACTTTTGACCTATCCAATTCAAGTAGTACGAGTTATGCTATTAGAGGTTCTCAAAGTATTTCTAATTTTACTGTTACTTATTATGACAATTTAGCAAATGCTGAATCTAAAACCAACCCCATAGCTACAAATTACTCATCTGTAGATGGCGAGGTTATTTATGCTAGAATAGAAAATAATGCTACTGGATGTTTCAATATCACGCAATTTGATATTACAATTAATCCAAAACCTATAATACCTATTGATGATGTGGTAACACTTTGTATCAATAATTTACCTCTAACCATTTCTGCTGAGACCAGCAATATAGGTGACATTTATTTATGGTCTACCGGGGAAACGACATCTGAAATATTACTTACAGACCCAAATGATATTGGTTCATATTGGGTGAATGTAACCACACCAACCACTGGGTGTTCTACAACAAAATCATTTGAAGTTATAGAATCTGCCATAGCTGATATAAATTTTACCACAACAGTAGATTTTGCCGACCCTAATAGAATCACCATTGATGTTAGCGGTATTGGTAATTATGTTTTTAGCATAGATGGTGGCGAACCACAAACTTCAAATATTTTTGAAAATGCACCTATTGGTGAACACACTATTACAGTAACAGATTTAAATGGATGTCATGACGTAAGTAAAGAAGTTGTGGTTATAGATGTTCCAAAATTTGTAACTCCAAATGGTGATGGCTATTTTGATACTTGGCATATAACAGGGGTTAATCAACTAACAGGAACAGTTGTGTATATTTATGACCGATACGGAAAACTGCTTAAAACACTACATCATACATCTCCAGGATGGGATGGCACTTTTAACGGGGCTAATATGCCTGCTGATGATTATTGGTACACCGCTCAAGTTTTTTACAATGGTGAAGAGTTGAATCTTAAAGGGCATTTTACTTTAAAACGATAAGATAAGTTTTATATAAAACAACCTATCAACGTTATTTTTATCTTTTCATCTTTTTTAAATAAACCTTTTTTATTTCGTTAAGTCTAATTTAATTATATGTTATACTTTAGTTATTTAGCTTTAATCAAATTAAACGATACTTAATTGAATTACGAATGTTTAATAAACTTATTTTAAAGTGTTTTTTCTTTATAGTATTTAATTTTTCTGGGGGATTCATTTCTGCTCAATTAAGTAAAACCCATTACATACCACCATTAACAGAGTCTGGTACAAATTCATCTGAACCCGAAGACCATTATATTTACATTTCAACGCCAAAATCTACTTCAGTAAGTTTTACAATAAAACCTGTTGGCTTAGGTACTGCAAGTTATATTACGGGTAGTGTTTCCAATACCAGCCCCTTTACATACAACATAGGAAGTGGCAGAAACACTCCTTTGTTTGTAAATGTAAACCAAACAAGCACTGTTCAAACCAACAAAGGATACATTATAGAAGCACAAGACGTCATATATGTTTCTGTGAGAATAAATGCTGGTTCGCAAGCAGGTGCACTGGTTAGTAAAGGACTAGCATCTTTAGGAACCACTTTTAGGGTAGGAAGCTATACCAATGAAAATCCACAAAGTAATTATCTAAATTTTGTTTCGGTTATGGCTACTGAAGACAATACGCAGGTTTCTTTTAGCGATTTACCATCTGGACTTATCATAGAAAATTATTCTGGTACAACACCAGTAATAACAACATTAAATAAGGGAGAAAGCTACACCTTAGCTACAAATAGTTATAACAATAATATTAACCGTGATGGACTTATAGGCTGTTTGGTAACTTCAGATAAACCTATTGTTGTTAATTGCGGTTCTACCAATGGTAGTTTTCATAATGGCGGTGGTAGAGATTATGGTATCGACCAGATTGTAGACCTCTCTAAAGTTGGAACAGAATACATTTTTGTAAAAGGTGATGGAGCCAATGGCTGGGAAAATGTTTTAATTGTTGCGCATTCAAATAACACCTCAATAAGTATCAATGGAGGCACTTCCATAGCCACTGTAAATGCAGGTGATTATTATTTAATTGAAGGCAATCAATTTAATAACAGTGGCAATATGTATGTCCAGACCTCTCAACCTGTATTTGTTTACCAAGGCGTAGGAGCAACTACTAACGAAGCCAATCAAGGCATGTTTTTCGTTCCTCCTTTAAGTTGCGAAACTCGTGGTAACTTAGATAATATTGCAAATATTCAATCTATTGGAAATATTAATTATACGGGAGGTATATCAATTGTTACTAAAGTGGGGGCTACTGTTACTATAAACAACTCACCCATCAATAATTTTTCATCTGTTGGTCCCAATAATGTTAATGGAAAATCTGACTATGTCACCTACAAAGTTACAGGGCTTAGCGGCAACATATCCGTTGAAAGTACTGATGAATTATATTGTGCCTATTTTAATTTTAATGGAGCAGCCACTTCTGGTAGTTTTTATTCTGGGTTTCCAAGTCCACCAGAAATTAATTTTGATGCACAATTTGTAACACTTGGTAATTGTATTCCAAATGTTAAACTAAAAGCTGCAAATATTGAAAACTTTGATAGTTTTCAATGGTTTTTTGATGATGGCACGGGATATGTAGATATGATGATTACAACCGCTGAAATTACTCCTCTCCTTCCTGGGAAATATAAATTGGCTGGAATTATCACCTGTACCGGTGAGCTTCTAGAATCTATTGAAGTTCCTATCAGTATTTGCCCTGATGATATTGATAATGATGGTATTATTGATAATTTAGATGTAGACAATGATAATGATGGCATTCTTAATTACACTGAATCGAAAGGAAATGCGATAATAAACTTAAGTGATTTTAATGACCCCGAACTAATCTTTGAGGATTTTACTAGAAGTAAAACTATTTTAAGTGGAAGCTATACACAATCAAATAGCTCTGGAACTATTAACCCTTTTAGCGGAAATAGTTCTGGAGGTTTCACTAGTGTTTTAGAAAGTGCAGCTGAAGCAGAAAACACCTTATCTATTTCATTTACAGAACCTGTAAATATTAAGTTTGAAGAAACCATATCACTTCCAAACACGAATATTGACGGTGAGTATTTTATTGTTAAAATTTCTCCAATAAATAAAAACATCACTTTAGTAGATCCTGATAATCATTTATTAATAGATTCAAATTTTGATGGTATTTTTGAATCTGGTGTTACTCAAATTTCAGGATCCGAAATTCATTTTAAAATAAACCCATCACCTACTGGAAACACGCCATTTCAATTTTTAGCAAATCAAGTAGATGGATTTACCTTTATTCATACATCAAACAACGCTACAACATCTACTATTTTTAATGGAGGACTTTCGCTTACTTCCTTTAAAAAAGATACTGATTTAGATGGAATTGAAGACGCATTAGACTTAGATAGCGACAACGATGGTATTCCTGATTTCATTGAAAACACTGGAACATTTATACCCTTATCAGGTATTGATATTGATTTAAATGGTTTAGATGATGCTTACGACATCACTACATTACCTACGGACACTGATGGGGATGGTATTTATGATTTTTACGATTTAGATAGTGATAACGATGGTATTTATGATCTGTATGAATCTGGTAGTGGTTTACCTGATTTAGATATGAACGGTATAGTAGATGGTAATTCATTTGGCACCAACGGATGGGCTGATGCGGCTGAAACAACTCCAGACAGTAGTTTTATTGGTTATATACTTAATGATTTAGACGCTGACAATATTTTTAGCTATTTAGATTCAGATAGTGACGGCGACGGTTGTACCGATGTTATTGAAGCTGGTTTTTCTGATGGTAATGGAAATACTTTTTTAGGAGATAATATTCCCACTATTAATTATAATGGTTTAGTTAATAATGCCTCCGATGGTTATACCCTTCCAAATTCAGATTATTTAACTGCTGCCCCTATTAGCATTATAACGCAACCCATAAACACCGAAGTTTGTGAACTTTTAGATACCACCATCTCTGTAATTAGTGACTCCATTGACACTGTGCAATGGGAAGTTAGTACTGATGGTATTAGTTGGGCACCTATTATTGATAATACCACTTATAATGGCTCACAGTCCAGTGATTTAAAAATTTATGCAGCGCCATTATCTATTAACACTTATAAATACCGTGCATTTTTAAACGTAACTGGTAATAGTTGCGGTTTGTATACCAATGAAGTAAATCTAACCGTATACCCACAACCTATAGTAAACCCTACTGTTGTTCTAATTCAATGTGATGATGAAGATGCTTCAACGGTAGGCTACAGCCCATTTAACTTAACTGAAGCCAATGATAAAATTTCAGCAAATGCCGCCAATGAAATATTTACTTATTTTTTAACACAAGCTGCAGCAATTTCTGGAGATATTACAAACCCTAATTATATTAGCAATCCAACAGCATTTACTAACAGAACGATTAGCACAGATGTTATTTGGGCTCGTATTGAATCTCAATTAGGTTGTCCTTCTTTTTCTGAAATCACATTAAATGTTTCATCCACAGCAATCCCTTCAACATTTTTAGTAACCTTTAATCAATGTGATGATTTTCTTGATATCAATGGAAACAACAATTCCAATAATGATGATAGAGATGGTATTGCTACTTTTGATTTCAGTAGTGTAACAGCTACTCTTTTAAGTTTTATCCCTTCGGGACAAAATCCTTTAGCGCCACGTTATTATAGAAATAAAGTGGATGCTTTAGCTGAAGTTAATGAAATTACCAACATTTCAAATTATAGAAATATAGGCTACCCTGGTTCACAAAATATTTATGTCAGGATAGATAGTGCCATTGCAAACGATTGTTTAGGTTTAGGTGCACATATCTTGTTAAATGTAGAACCATTACCAATAGCAAATCCTGTAACAATACCTCGACAATGCGATTATGACTTAAGTGATACCATACTAAGTTATCCTTTTGATACATCACAATTAGAAAACAATATTTTAAATGGACAAAACCCATTGGATGTAACAATAAGCTATTATAATAGTACTGGAGCTCCTTTATTGTATGCAGATGGCACGGCTGTTACAAGCCCAATTCAACCTACATTTTTAACAGAAAATCAAACTATTACCATTCGAGTGACTAATAATGTAATGACAGATCCAAATGGGCCTTGTTATGATGAAACTGATGTAGAATTTATTGTAGATGAACAGCCAATAATTGCTAACACCATTCCAGACCAAATAGTTTGTGACAATGGAAATGATGGTACTGATGAAAACGATGGCCTTCATAGTTTTAACACATCAACTTTTGAAAATATAATTAAAGGTACCCAATCAAATATGGATATCTATTTTAATTATTTAGATAAAGATGGTACTTTAATTACCAAAAGTAACACATTACCAAACCCACTTGTTTCTAGTAACCAAACCATATCCGTGGAAGTAGTAAATCCTAATAACTCAAATTGCTCAGCAACAACTACTATTAATCTAATAGTAAACCCAATACCTGAATTCTCTTTAAATGAAGAAGAAATAGTATGTACTTCAGACCCTACGTTTACAGTAGTTTTAGAAGCGCTTCAAACAAATTCATCAGAAATATTTAATTACAAATGGATTTATGAAGAAGATGGCACTGAGCTCTCAAATTCACCATCCATAGTGGTTTCATCCCCTGGTGCATATACCGCTACACTTGAAAACCCTAATACTTTATGTTCAAAATCCAAAACTGTTTTTGTGAAAGCTTCTGAGATTGCAACTATCAGTTTAAACGATATAGAAATTAACGATTTTTCTGAAAACAACACTGTTACTATTAAAAACCCAACAAATTTAGGTGTTGGATCATATGAATTTTCACTAGAGTCTAAAGATGGAACCATTACCTACCCATTTCAGGAAAACCCTGTGTTTAATAATGTTAGAGCTGGTTTATATACATTATTAGTTCGTGATGCCATTTGTGGTACCACAACTATAGATATTTCTGTAGTTGGATACTTTAAATTTTTCACTCCAAACGGTGATGGTTATAATGATACTTGGCAAATTAAAGGTATAAGCTCTAATTTCCAATCTAATAGTTTTATTTACATTTATGATAGATACGGGAAACTCCTTAAGGAATTAAACCCTTTGGAAATTGGTTGGAACGGAACTTACAATGGCTCCTTAATGCCAAACGATGACTATTGGTTTAAAGTTTTATTAGAAGACGGCAGAACCTACACTGGACATTTTACTCTAAAACGTTAACAATGTTTTCGTGTTTTTTTTGCGTAATTTTGTTTTATGCAATTTAAAATCGAATCTGAATTCAAACCTACAGGTGATCAACCTAAAGCCATAACCCAACTTGTTAATGGCATTGAAACCAATGAAAAATACCAGACACTTTTAGGTGTTACAGGTTCTGGAAAAACATTTACCGTAGCTAATGTCATTAAGGAAGTACAAAGACCTACTTTAATTTTAGCGCATAACAAAACTTTAGCGGCTCAATTATATTCTGAGTTTAAACAGTTTTTTCCAGATAATGCTGTAGAATATTTTGTATCTTATTATGATTACTATCAACCAGAAGCCTATATACCTGTTTCTGGCGTTTATATAGAAAAAGATTTATCTATTAATGAAGAAATAGAAAAAATGCGTTTAAGCACCACGTCCTCCCTGCTTTCTGGACGTCGTGATGTATTGGTTGTTGCATCAGTATCCTGCTTATATGGAATTGGAAACCCTGTGGAATTTCAAAAAAATGTAATTACTTTAGAACGCGATCAAGTTATTTCTAGAACTAAACTTCTTCATCAATTAGTGCAAAGTTTATATTCTAGAACGGAAGAAGATTTTAAGCATGGTAATTTTAGAATAAAGGGGGATACGGTAGATATATTTCCAAGTTATGCAGACGATGCTTTTAGAATTCACTTTTTTGGAGATGAAATTGAAGACATTGAATCCTTTAATATTCAAACCAATCAAGTCGTTGAAAAATACGACCGGTTGAATATTTATCCAGCTAACATGTTTGTAACCTCTCCTGATATTTTACAAGGCGCTATCAAAGAAATTCAAGATGATTTAGTAAAACAACATGACTATTTTAAAGACATTGGTAAACATTTAGAAGCCAAACGCCTTAAAGAACGAACCGAATTTGATTTAGAAATGATTCGAGAATTAGGCTATTGCTCGGGAATTGAAAATTATTCCCGGTATTTAGATGGCAGACAGCCTGGTACCCGCCCTTTCTGTTTATTAGATTATTTTCCTGATGATTATTTAATGGTGGTTGATGAAAGCCATGTTACCATTTCACAAGTACATGCCATGTATGGTGGCGATAGAAGTAGGAAAGAGAACTTAGTAGAATATGGTTTCAGATTACCCGCTGCTATGGATAACCGCCCGTTAAAATTTGAAGAGTTTGAAGCCTTACAAAACCAAGTGATTTATGTAAGTGCTACACCTGCAGATTACGAACTTCAAAAAACTGATGGCGTTTATGTGGAGCAAGTCATTAGGCCCACAGGATTATTAGATCCCATCATAGAGGTAAGACCAAGTTTAAACCAAATTGATGATTTAATTGAAGAAATCCAACAACGTGTTGAAAAAGACGAACGCACCTTAGTAACTACTTTAACCAAAAGGATGGCTGAAGAATTGACTAAATATTTAGATCGTATTCAAATCAGATGCCGATACATTCATAGTGATGTAGATACCTTGGAACGTGTGGAAATCATGCAAGATTTACGAAAGGGCTTATTTGATGTTTTAGTGGGTGTTAACCTACTTCGTGAAGGTTTGGATTTACCAGAAGTTTCATTAGTCGCTATTTTAGATGCTGATAAAGAAGGCTTTTTACGTTCTGCCCGCTCATTAACACAAACTGTTGGAAGAGCCGCTAGAAACCTCAACGGAAAAGCCATTATGTATGCAGATAAAATCACCAATAGTATGCAAAAAACCATTGATGAAACCAATTACAGACGAGAAAAACAAATCAATTACAATACAGCTAACAATATTATTCCAAAAGCATTGAATAAAAGTTTAGCAAATGCATTAACCAAAAATTCCGTAAGTACTTATAGTTACGAATTAGAAGCAGCTAAAGCAGCCGAGCCAGAAAGTGACTATTTAAGCAAACCCGAATTAGAAAAAAAAATAAAGGAAAAGCGCAAGCTTATGGAAGAAGCTGCTAAACAATTAGATTTTATTATGGCAGCTAAAATGCGAGACGAAATAAAAAACTATCAAACAAAATTAGAAAAACTCAACGCTTAAAATCCATCTATTAGTTTAATTCAAACTTAATATCATGAAAAATATGTTCGATTTAAAAGACTGTACCGAAGTTATTAATAGAATAAATCAATTAACTCCAGATGCAAAAAATTTATGGGGAAAAATGAGTGTTGACCAAATGTTGGCTCATTGCAATGTGCCGTACGGTTATATCTATACCGACAAATACCAAAAACCAAATGCATTCAAAAAGTTTATGATTACATTGTTTGCTAAAAAAATGGTTGTTGGAAATAAGCCTTACCCTAAAAACTCAAGAACTGCACCTGAATTTATAATTACGGATAAAAAGCATTTTGAAAAAGAAAAAACACTATTAATCGATAACATCAAAAGAACACAAAATCTTGGTGAAACTCATTTTAAAAACAGAGAATCTCATTCTTTTGGACCTTTAAGCGTTCAGGAATGGAATACTATGTTTTACAAACATTTAGACCACCATTTAAAACAGTTTAATGTGTAAGTTTAATTGTATTGTGTTTTAAAAATATCAATCAGTACATCTGGTGGAACAATTTTATTAGGAAAACTGTCCATTAAATATAACACTTTAGTTATTGATTCGTGACTTAAACCCATACGTAATCCAAAGTTGTATAACTTAATAGCCCCTTTTGAATTATTATCACCCTGATCATCAATATTCATTAGTAAAACCAAACGATGAAATTGCACAATACGTTCACTGTGCGATTTTAAATGGGTATAGTTGATAGGATTTTCTATTAGATACTCAAAGTCTTCACGAGCAATATCTAATTGCTTAGCGACACCCAATAAAAAATTATATTCAATATTTTTCATTACAGGCTTATCATACTTTGCAAAAGCAATCATTTCTGACAAAAGACTCAATTTTTCTACTCTATTAATCATATGAAGAGAGGATTAATTATTAATAACATAAAGATACACCTCAATAACTCATAAATAATCGGTGATATACGGTCGCTTATCGAAAAACAGAGGGTATTTGGTCGTTATTTTTATTGATTTTATCAATACCCATTTTTATTCATCTAATAAAACAGCATTTCATCTTTTGAAAACAACATGTTAAAAACAAAAACACCCAACAATAAACCATTAACAATCAGGTTTTTAAAGTCAATTTATTAAACAAAAAAACAATGTGAAAAAATAAAAATTTAAGGTATCTTTACAAAAGTTAAAAAAACGACAGAAAAACAAAGTCTTTTATATAAAATCGATAAAATGCATCCGTAAAAGCCTTAAAAAACACCAATATGACAAACAATGATATTTTTAAAAAGCTACGTGTCGCATTAAAGCTTCGAGATGATGATATTGTAAAAATTTTAGAATTGGTTGACTTTAGAATTTCAAAAAGTGAATTAGGAGCATTTTTCCGAAATGAAGACCACCCAAAGTATATGGAATGTGGCGATCAAATTTTACGCAATTTTTTAAACGGTTTAGTAATTCATTTACGAGGGCCAATGCCTCCAAAATCAAGTAAGATTTCCAAATCTCTAAAATCTAAAAACATTACAAAAAACAACAGAGATGTAAAACCAGCGTTAAAAAAAGCTGGAAGCAATAAAAACTTTAAAAAAGTTAATCCACAAAAAAAGAGCAACGGTTAAAGTTGCTCCTTTGTTTTTTATAAAACTCTTCAACTTACTTTACTTTAATATGTAAAAGCGCTCAGAGTTCTAATCTATTTTGGCGACTAAGCTAATACTTGTTGTACCTTATCTGCTGCTTCTTGAAATTCCGTTGCACTTAAAACAGCCAACCCTGAATTATCAATCAACTCTTTAGCGATATCTGCATTGGTACCTTGTAAACGTACAATAATTGGTACATTAATGTTACCCATATTTTTATAAGCATCTATAACACCTTGAGCTACACGGTCACAACGTACAATACCTCCAAAAATATTTATCAAGATCGCTTTAACTGCTGGGTCTTTTAAAATTATTTTAAAAGCAGCCTCAACACGAGCTGCATCTGCAGTACCTCCAACATCTAAAAAGTTTGCTGGCTCACCTCCTGCTTGTTTTATCAAATCCATAGTGGCCATTGCCAATCCTGCTCCATTAACCATACAGCCAACATTTCCATCAAGATCAACATAGTTTAAACCTAATTCTCCAGCTTCAACTTCAATAGCACTTTCCTCACGCACATCACGTAAATCAACATAATTTTTATGTCTAAATAGCGCATTATCATCAATGGTTACTTTAGCATCAACAGCTAATATTTTATTATCACTTGTTTTTAATACTGGATTGATTTCAAATAGAGAAGAATCAGAATTCACATAAGCTTTATAAAGATTAGAAACAAACTTAGTCATTTCCTTAAAAGCATTTCCAGACAGGCCTAAATTAAAAGCAATACGTCTGGCTTGAAATGGCATTAAACCTACAGTAGGATCAATTTCTTCTGTAAAAATTAAATGCGGTGTTTCTTCTGCAACAGTTTCGATGTCCATACCACCTTCAGTAGAATACATAACCATATTACGTCCTGTGGCACGATTTAATAAAATGGACATATAAAATTCGTCTGTTTCACTTTCTCCTGGATAATATACATCCTCAGCAATTAAAACTTGATGTACCCGTTTTCCAGCTGCAGAAGTTTGAGGGGTAACAAGATCCATCCCAATAATGTTTCCTGAAATTTCTTCAACTTCTTTTAAGTTTTTAGCCAACTTTACGCCGCCACCTTTTCCGCGACCACCTGCATGTACTTGGGCTTTAACTACGTACCAACTTGTACCTGTTTCCTCTGTTAACTGTTTTGCAGCAACAACTGCTTCATTAGCATTTTGAGCTACAATACCACGTTGGATACGTACCCCAAAGCCACTCAATATTTCTTTGCCTTGATATTCGTGTAAATTCATAATCTGCTTAATAGTTATAAGTGTGGCAAATGTAAATAATAGGTGTTAATTAGACTAATAATTTGTTTAGGAATCTATAAACAAGTAAGTTGTTTTATTAACAACTGTTAAATAATTAACATTTTGTTTAATTTGATTAATATTTAAGTTTTTTATTTTTTATTAAAAGGAAAAAAATACCTTTGGCAAAAATTTATAGAAAGTAGTATTATGGAAAAAAGTCAATTGCTAAAAATAGCACAAGATTATGGAAGTCCTGTTTATGTTTATGATGCTGAAAAAATTGAGCAACAATACAAACGTTTAACAAATGCTTTTAAAGGTGTTAAGCAGTTAAAAATCAATTATGCTGTAAAAGCGCTTTCTAATATTTCTGTTTTAAAACTATTACACTCTTTTGGTTCTGGTATTGATACGGTATCTATTCAAGAAGTTCAATTAGGTTTAGCTGCTGGTTTTCCTGCTGACAAAATAATTTTTACACCTAATGGGGTTTCTTTAGAAGAAATTGAAACGGTTACAAAACTTGGAGTTCAAATTAATATAGATAACCTTTCTATTTTAGAGCAGTTTGGTGCTAAACATCCAAATATACCCGTTTGTATTCGTATAAACCCACATATTATGGCTGGTGGAAATGCAAATATTTCTGTAGGACATATAGATAGTAAATTTGGTATTTCTGTACACCAGATTCCTCACATCCTTCGTATTGTTGAAAATACAGGTATGACTATTAATGGCATCCATATGCATACAGGAAGTGATATTTTAGATATTGAAGTATTTTTATATGCCAGTGAAATTTTATTTGATACCGCTAAACAATTTAAAGATTTAGAATTTTTAGATTTTGGTTCAGGCTTTAAAGTACCTTATAAAAAAGATGATATTGAAACCAATATTGAAGAACTTGGAAAAAAATTAACCAAGCGTTTTAATGATTTCTGTAAAGATTACGGTAAAGAATTAACCTTGGCTTTTGAACCTGGTAAATTTTTAGTGAGCGAAGCAGGACAGTTTTTGGTAAAAGTTAATGCTGTAAAGCAAACCACATCTACCGTGTTTGCACAAGTAGATTCTGGATTTAATCATTTAATACGCCCCATGCTTTACGGTTCCCAACATGTTATTGAAAACATTTCAAACCTTAAAGGAAAAGAACGTTTTTACTCGGTTGTAGGTTATATTTGCGAAACCGACACCTTTGCAAATAACAGACGTATTAATGAAATAAATGAAGGTGATATTTTAGCATTTAAAAATGCTGGAGCCTATTGCTATTCTATGTCTAGTAATTACAACTCACGTTACAGACCTGCCGAAGTGTTATGGCATAATAATAAAGCACATTTAATTAGAAAAAGAGAAACTTTTGAAGATATTTTAAAGAATCAAATTGAAATTGATTTTTCTTCTAAAAAATAAAAAGTAATTTCATATTTAAAATAAAAAAGCGTTTCAAAATCGAAACGCTTTTTATGTTTTAAAACTCGAACTTATTGCTTTATAAATTTTTTAGTTATAGTACCTTTATTAGTACGAACGGTTGCCAAAAACAAACCAGACTTTAATTGATTAACAGATATTATAGCTTCATTACCTTCTGATATTAAAACAGTTTTTCCTAAAAGATCTGAAATAATAATAGATTGTATTTCAATATTATCACTTACTTCAAATTTAAGGTCATGTTGTACAGGGTTAGAAATCAATTTTATATTAGATTCTTCTATCTGATGCTTATTAGTATCTAAAGTATACGTAGACAAGACTTCCATACTAGTCACATCAATACTATAACTTTCAAAAGGAGAAGGAACAACAACTTGTATACGGTTGGTTCTAAAAATAAGATCATTACTATTGGCGTCATAATAAAAATAAGACGTTTGAGTTCCAGCAGCAGTTAGTATGCCTCCAAACGCTGAAAGGTTTAAATTTTGGACCATTTTTAATCTAGTGACTGCCCCATCAAAAGTACCCACTTTTAAATTCCCCCAAGCATCTACATTAACATTTATAGTACTGGTATCCAAAACATCTCCAGACACTTCTTCCGAAGTAAATGTGCCTTCAACTCCGTCTGTATTTGAATCCTCATAATTCATAGGAAACAACCCTATTATACCATAATTAGAATAATTCAACCCAAAACTATCTGAATTTAAAGACACTAAAGATAATATACCTCCAGAAGTATTGAGTCCAAGTTCATTTACTACCGTAGTCCCTTCTTTAGTTTGAATAGTAGATGTTGGTGGTTCGTCTGTATAAGTATCTACAAATAGTGAAGCTGTACTTGTTAAACTTGTAAAATCCCACGAAGTATTTATTCCAGATGACGACTGATTTATAGTTCCTGTTAACACGGTATATTGAGAACCACTTGGACTATGGAATTGTTCAATATTAGTTTGAGAATAACCTAAAACAGTTATAAATAGCAATACTAATTGTAATGTTGTTTTCATATACTTTTAAATTTAATGATGAAATTATATAACAACAAATCTAAGAAAAATTAGTTCCATGTATTAAACACAAAATAGTTTCAAATAATAATCAATATACTTTATAACAGAATGACTGATAATTTTTATTTTAAATAAATCAAAATTAATAGCCTTTAATCCCTATAATCATTCTATTTTTGAAAATTAACAATTGTCTTAATGAGTTTTACAAATCCCTTAGTATATGGTGTTCCTTGCTTTTTAGCTCTTATTTTACTCGAGTTAACTTATAGCAAACATCATGAAGAAAAAAAAGATTTATATAAATGGAAAGATTTAGCTGCGAGTCTTAGCATGGGAGTGGGTTCTGCTATTTTAGCACCACTTACCAAAACAATTGCAGCTATTGTTCTTTTTGAGTTTGTTTATGAAATTTTTAATCCTGTAATTGATGGTGTTCGCACCAATATTATGGGATGGGAATCATTTGGCTACGCATGGTATATTTGGATTATTTGCCAATTATTAGATGATTTTAGTTACTATTGGTTTCATAGGCAAAACCACAATGTACGTTTTCTCTGGGCCGCTCACATTGTGCATCACTCCTCAGATAACTTTAATTTAGGCACTGCTGTAAGAAACGGTTGGTTTACACTTTTCTATAAACCGTTATTTTATATGTGGATACCCGCCATTGGTTTTCCGCCAGAAATACTTGTGGTTTGTTTAGGCATTGAATCCTTATGGCAATTTCAATTACATACGGTTTATATAGGTAAATTAGGTTTTTTAGAAAAATTTATGAATACACATACCATGCACCAAGTACACCATGCTCAAAATATAGAATACATGGACAAAAACCATGGTGGTTTCTTAAATATTTTTGATAAAATGTTTGGTACCTGGAAAGAACTAGATGAAACTATAGATATAAAATACGGTGTAACACATGCACCAAATTCATACAACCCATTAATTATTTTAACCCATGAGTATAAAGATATTTGGAATGATATGAAAAAATCAAAAAATTGGTATCATAAATTTATGTATGCTTTTGGAGCACCTGGCTGGAGTCATGATGGTAGTACCTTAACTATTAAACAAATCCAAAAACTAACAAAAGCTGAACAACGTGCACTTTAAAAATTATGCTTTTTTAAAGAGTTAATCAATCCTTCAGTTTTCCTGTAAAAAGATTTACTTTAGAATTAAATGGATTGCCTGAAGCTCGTCGTAACAAAACTACTTGTCCGCAATGCCAAATAGCATCAGCAATAGGGCCATTTATAATATTCCAAAATGGCATACTTGTTTTATTAAGGTTAAAGGGGATTTCTGTATTTCTTAAAGTATCTGAAACAATTTTAAAATTATATAAAGTTTGTCTACGCATGGCTTCATAGTCAAGTTCAGATTTATTTTCATCTTTATCAGTTTCCAAAACACTGTTTCTTATTGTCTTAGATAACCCATAAATATGCTTAATGATTTCTAGTGATTCTCTACCTGTTTCACTAGGTTTATAAGTTAAATCTTCTCGTCTTAAAGCTTCTGTTGCCCAATAGTATCTAAATCCTAAGCCATCAATCATTCTTGCTGCCACAGTAGCATCAGTATAAGCATCTGGATGCTCTGGAATTTCATAATAAAGTAAATCTTGTTGTTTCATTTCTTGGGCATTTATATTCATAAAACAAATACATATTAATATAATCGCAAATATTTTCATGCTGTTAATTCTTTTTAATACCATAATTATCAACCAAATAAACCAATGCGGTCATGGTAGCTGCACCCAATTCTAATTCTCGCTTATTAACAGCCTCAAAAGTATCATTACTAGCATGATGATAATCAAAATAACGCTGTGAATCTGTACGTAGTCCTACTAAAACATTATGCTCATTTTTTAGAAGTTTAACACCTGCTGCACTTCCACTCTTTTTAAAATAATGAATCAAATAGGGCTCAAATAAAGGTTTCCAACTTAAAATATTATTAAAATTTGCATCACTACAATCAAAATTAAAACCACGTGGTGTAAATCCTCCTGCATCACTTTCTAAAGCAAAAATGTGAGTTTCATTCTTTTTCCTAGCGTCTTCTTCATATTTTTTAGCACCTCGTAATCCATTTTCTTGATTCATAAAAAGCACCACTCTTATACTACGCTTGGGCTTAATTCCTGATGCTTTTAAAAGCCTTAAAACATCCATAGATTGTACAACTCCTGCCCCATTGTCATGTGCCCCATCACCTAAATCCCACGAATCTAAATGTCCGCCAACCAACATGTATTCATTTGGATATTCACTTCCAGTAATTTCTCCAATAACATTATAAGATTGTACATCACTCAGCTGTTTACAATTTTGCTTAAAATAAAAAGAAATACTTTTATCAAGTTTTAGCATGGTACTTAGCAAATCTGCATCCTTAGTACTTATTGCTGCTGCTGGAATACGTTTTTCAATAGGTATATTACCATAAGTTATGTTTCCTGTGTGTGGCAAATTATCTAACCTCAAACTCAAAGAACGTACAATAACTGCAACGGCTCCATATTTAGAAGCTTCAATAGCGCTTTTATAATGCTGATTTACACCACTACCATAAGCCTCAAAAGTTTCAATTAAACCTGCTTGCATGGGACGGTTATAAAACACAATTTTCCCTTCTATATTTTCTTTTCCTAAAACTTCTAATTGTTTAAAATCTTGTATTTCAACTACTTGAGATTTCAAACCTAATGAGGATGTTGCCACAGAGCCACCTAAAGCACAGATATTTACTGATGTTGTTTTTCCTGGTACGGTTTCAATAAAAGCATATTCTTTAGTACCTCGCACCCACTTAGGTACCATAACGGGTTGCAACCAAACTTTATCTAACCCTAAACTATCCAATTCAGATTTTGCCCAAGCCACCGCTTTTTCTGCATTATATGAACCAGACAAACGTCCTCCTATTTGAGTTGACAAATAGGCTAACCAATCATAACTTTTACCGTTAGTCAAAGATTGAGTATAAATTTTTCTTATGATTTCTTGATCCGATTGAGCAGAGATGGTTAACGAAAATGTGATAACAATAACTAAAATAACTTTTTTCATCTTGATATTTTATGAACCCTAAAGATAAAATTTCTCTAAAAGTGAGTTTATTCAGAGAACATAAAATTGTGTTAAGAATTATTTTAAGGCATTTAAAAACGAAAAAAAGTACAAATACATAGCTTTATTTAACCCAATTTAGCTCTAATTTCAAAAACTACTCTTTACTAAGTTGTTCTTTATACAATTCTAAATTTGCTTTTATAGCATCATCAAGTTCAGGTTCTTGAATATCAGTATATTCTTTTAAAGTATCGTACATAATTTTGGCTACTATATATCGTGCTGTAGGCTTATCATCTGCTGGGATATTATACCATGGTGCATGAGGTTTAGAAGTTCTATTAATAGCATCTTCATAACAGTTTTGATAATTATCCCAAAGTTTTCGTTCTTTTAAATCTGCAGGTGAAAATTTCCAGTTTTTTTCTTGTTTTTCTAAACGACGAATCAATCTGTTTCGCTGTTCATCTTTTGAAAGATTCAAGTAAAATTTAAAAATAATAGTCCCATTTTCTGAAATATGCTTTTCAAAATTATTTATTTGTTCAAAACGTTTATCCCAAAATTCATCATTAATATCTTCAATTGTATTTACCGATGGGATTTTTTCTCCCAAAATATAATTAGGGTGTACTCTGGTTACTAATACATTTTCATAATGTGTTCTATTAAAAATACCAAATTTACCACGTTCAGGTAGTGCTATATAATGACGCCATAAATAATCATGCCCCAATTCTAAATCCGTAGGAACTTTGAAACTATGCACTACAATACCACGAGCATTAAAATTTTTAAAAACCTCTCTTATCAAACTATCTTTTCCAGAAGTATCCATACCTTGTAAGCAAACCAAAACACTATATTTATCATGTGCATACATGGTATTTTGTAATTCAGCTAACTTTTTACTAACCTTACTTAGAGCTTTTTCTATTTTCTTTTTAGAAAGTTCCAAATTATAAGTTGAAACTTGTTCTTTTAATTTAATTTTTTCTGTAATCTTAAAATCTGATAGATTAATTTCTTTCATTAATAATTGGTATTAAATTTTAATTTCCATAAAGATAGTAAAACAATAAATTTTAAAACCAAAGTCAAATTCTAAAATTCCATTACATTTATAACTTACCTACTTAATATTATAATCAAAAAAGCCATAAAAAAACTACCTGCTTTTCCTGATTCTTACAGTGTATTCATTTTCTTATGGGCAAGAAAATTGTCAAGAAGCTGATTCTGATTTGATTTATGCCTATTCCCATATTAAGTCTGCTTATAGTTCAAACAATATTAATCATTTAAAATATTATGCCAAAAAGTCATTAAAGGGTTTTAACGAGCGCCTCCAAAGCTAAAAGCGAGTAGTTACGATGTGGCTTACAATAGGGTGTCAGATACCATAGAAATATTAGAAGATATTGACCGTTATAAAAACTAATGATGACGGCCGTTTTTATATAAAACGCACCCGAAAAATTGCTAAAGAAAGTATTACTGAAATGAATAATTGCACCACTGCTTTTAATGAAAGTAAAGCTACAATAGCCTTACAAATTGACCCTAAAAAATAAAAATTTCACATATAAAGAAAGGTCTGAAAATTGTTAGTTTACAAACCTTTTTTTAATGAGTTTTTAATATACTTTGTTATTTTGATGCAAATAAGCTGACATCTGTTTCACTAACTTCTGCACCGCCAAGTATTATCAAGCGTTCCACCACGTTTCGCAATTCTCGAATATTTCCAGTCCAATCATATTCTTGAAGCATTTTTATAGCTTTTTCAGAAAACACCTTTACAGCTGTTCCTTGCTCTGTAGCTATTTTTTCTGCAAAATGTTTAATAAGTAGTGGTATATCTTCTCGCCTATCATTCAATGCTGGTACTTGAATTAAGATCACAGCAAGTCTATGGTATAAGTCTTCACGAAATTTGCCTGCTTCAATCTCCTTTTTTAAGTCTTTATTAGTTGCTGCAATAATTCTAACATCCACTTTTATATCCTTATCACTTCCAACACGTTGGATTCTACTTTCCTGTAAAGCCCTAAGTACTTTTGCTTGAGCCGGCAAGCTCATATCTCCTATTTCATCTAAAAAAATAGTCCCGCCATTAGCAGCTTCAAACTTACCTGCTCTATCCTTAACAGCACTTGTAAAAGCTCCTTTCACATGACCAAACAACTCACTTTCTATTAATTCACTTGGTATAGCAGCACAATTAACTTCTATCATTGGTGCTTTTACACGTTCGCTTTTTTGATGAAGCCAGTGAGCCACTAATTCTTTTCCAGTACCGTTGGAACCTGTTATTAAAACACGAGCATCGGTATGTGCAACTTTTTCAATAATATCTTTTATATGAGAGATAGCATCGCTCTCCCCAATCATTTCAAAATTTTTACCTACTTTCTTTTTTAATAACTTGTTTTCAACTACCAATTCCTTTCTGTCAAGAGCATTTCTAACTGTATTTAAAAGTCTGTTCAAATCTGGCGGTTTTGAAATATAGTCAAAAGCTCCTAAACGCATCGTATTTACTGCTGTATCTAAATCACCATGCCCCGAAATCATAACTATTGGTATTTCTGGTTTTATTTTTTTAACTGCTTCAAGGACTTCAACGCCATCCATTTTTGGCATTTTTATATCACAAAGAATCAAATCGTAATCATCTTTTTTGATTTTCTCTATACCAACTAATCCATCCTCGGCCTCATCTACTTGATAAGTATCATTTTCTTCAGAAAGTATCTTTACCAAAACACGTCTAATAGCTGCTTCGTCTTCAATTATTAAAATTTTAGGCATCTTTAATATATTTTAAAATTCTATTGAATATCTATTTTAAATTAATTTTTTAATTCGGCTTTTGAATGATATGAATATCGCGTTGAGGAAATGGAATACTAATGTTGTTTTCTCTAAACAACCTATCTATTTCAAAACGAATATCACTTTCAGGAATTCTTGCATTAAAACTATCATTTAAAGTAAACACTACTTTAAAGTTTAATGAACTATCTCCAAAATCTAAAAATCGAACTACAGTAGCTTTTTTATCTATTACCTGAGCATGAGAGTTTGCTGCTTCAATTAAAAGTTTTTCAACTAACCGTACATCACTACCATAAGCAACACCTACCGAAACTGACTCTCTTGTAGATGTTCCATTTTGGGTCCAATTATACAAGCTGTTTTCTAAATATAAATGGTTTGGAATAATTAATACTTTATTATCAACTGTGGTTGCTCTGGTTGTTCTTAGTTTGATTTCTTCAACACGACCAACTTTTCCTTCAATTTCAATGATATCACCAACATGAACTGTTTGATCTACTAATATAAAAATACCAGAAATAATATCTTGAAATAATGTTTGAAGCGCTAAGCCTACTCCTATTAATAGCGCTGCAGATGCAGCAAAAACTGCTGTAACATTTATTCCTAAAGAACTTAATACTATAAGTAAAACTATAATATAGACAATCCACCTAGCGAATGAAAAAACGGTAGTAAATTTTGCTTTATCATCATTAGGCATTGAACGTGTAACAAGCTTTCTTATCCACCTTAGTAAATAGGTTGTTAAAATTAAAATTGCTATAACTCCTAACAAATTCTTTACTTTAATAACACTTGTAATATTATTTGCGTTATCTGTAAACGTATAAATATTGTAGTTAAAAAACTCAATAACGTTCTCCCAAATTGAACTTTCTATTTTTTTTAATTCTTGAGTCATATTAATATTTTAACCATTTTATTAATTCTTTATAGCTTGGCTTTTTTCCATACATTAAAATACCCACTCTATAGATTTTAGCGGCAAACCACACAGCGAACATAAAAGTTCCAATTAATAACAATAATGATACCAATTGTTGCCAAAGTGGCACTCCAAAAGGAATACGCATAACCATTACAACCGGTGATGTAAAAGGAATAAAAGAAAACACCGTTGAAACCGTACCATGAGGATCTTCAATAACCGTAAATATACCCACATATACAGCTAACATTAAAGGTACCAAAATTGGCCAAATAAATTGTTGTGTATCTGTTTCATTATCTACAGCCGCACCAATAGCTGCATAAAGCGAGCTAAAAAGCAAAAAACCACATATAAAAAACAAGATAAAAGCTATAATAAGATTTACTATTGGCAAATGATAAAAAGCCAACATAAAGTCTTGTACTTGTGAATTCAACTCTGAATTTGATGCCGCTTGTTGTATTATTTCTTGTTGTTGAGATTGTAATTGAGAAACATCAATATTAAAAACTATAGACACAACCGTTAATAAAACGCCTCCTAAAAACAACCAAACAAAAAATTGAGTAAGCCCTGCCAAGGAAGTACCTATAATTTTACCAAGCATTAACTGTACAGGTTTTACAGATGAAATTATAACTTCAATAATACGACTGGTTTTTTCTTCAATAACACTACGCATAATCATATTGCCATAAATAATAATGAACATAAATAACAAATACCCTACGGCAATTCCAAAAGCAAGCTTTATCAAGCTATCCATTTTTGAAGATTTTTCACCGGCAAAACTTTCTTGCACAATACTAACCCGTGTTTTTGAGTTTTTTATCAATTCAATATCAACCCCTTTTTCCTCTAATATTAAATTATTAAGTTTACTTTCTATTTTAGATTCTAATCCAGAAAGCACACTTAAAGACGGTGGATCGTCTGAGTAAAATTTAATGTTTTTTGAAATATCACTTATATACTCTTGCTTTTCTATATGCAACAGGCCATACCCAGACGTACTTGACACAATTGTTTTTGCTGTTTCTAAACTTGTATTTTTTAATATATGATAGGTTGTGCTACTTGTGCTTTCAAACAAATCTTCCATAATGCCAGATTCATCTAAAACAGAAATAGTACGCTGTTTATCATTGTTTAATTGTGATAAATAAGCAACAAAAGTTATTAGTGCAATCATAATCATAGGACTTAAAAAAGTCATAACTATGAACGACTTATTTTTTACTTTGGTTAAATATTCTCGCTTAATAATAAGTGGTAAATGATTCATCTTTAACTGTTCTTAACGGTTTGTATAAAAATATCATTAACACTCGGTATTAATTCTACAAAATGAGATACATTACCTTGTGTTGTTAAATATTGGAGCAAATCGTTTGGTGTATCACGTTCAGAAAGTTTTATCTTGAGCTTCAAATCATCTTCTAATGATTTAAAATTTGTAGATGACACCTGAAACTTTTCTTTTAAAATACGTTCTAAATTAGTTTGATCTTGAGTTTTTATTCCTACTTCGTAAGTATTCGTTTTATATTGTCTTTTAATGTCCATTAATTTTCCATCTAAAATTTTATTTGACTGATGAATTAATGCAATGTCATCACACAACTCTTCAACAGATTCCATTCTGTGTGTAGAAAAAATAACAGTGGCGCCATTTTCTCGTAACCGAAGAATTTCATCCTTGATCAAATTAGCATTTATTGGATCAAAGCCAGAAAATGGTTCATCAAAAATTAAAAGTTTAGGTTCATGTAAAACGGTAACCACAAATTGAATTTTTTGAGCCATCCCTTTTGATAGTTCCTGGATTTTTTTATTCCACCAATCTCCAATTTCCAACCTATCAAACCAATATTTTAAACGAATTTTAGCTTCTGTTTTGCTCAAACCTTTCAATTGGGCTAAGTAAATGGCTTGCTCTCCAACCTTCATGGTTTTATACAAACCACGTTCTTCTGGCAAATAACCTATATCTTTAATATGAGAATCATTAAGTAGCATCCCATCCAATAAAACCTGACCAGTATCTGGCATGCTTATCTGGTTTATAACTCTTATAAGAGTTGTTTTGCCAGCACCATTTGGACCTAATAATCCAAAAATACTACCCTTTTTTACAGATAAAGAGACACTGTTTAGCGCTGTAAAATTTCCAAATTGTTTTGAAACAGAATTAACTTCTAATAAGTTATACATTGATATTTTTTATTGACAAATAGAGTTGTAAATATATTAAATGTTGCTAAGCTACTTTACAAATAAATGTTTTTTGATTAAATAACCATGTTTTATTAAAAACAAAACCCACCCTTAAAAACAATTAAGGATGGGAAAAAAATTGCTATGAAAAAGAAAAATTACCACTAAAATATATTAGTGGCAAACCAAATATACTATTTTTTTTATAAAAAGCGAATAAAATAAACCATCGTCCTTTTAAATTTTAAAATTTAAAATCAATCCAAGCTGCTTTTATAACTCTTTATATTTTAAGAAAACATATCTTTTACTTTTTCAAAGAATGATTTGTCAGAACTTTCTGGTTTTGGAGAAAAATGTTCATCATCTTTCATTGTTTCAAAAAATTCTTTTTGCTGTTTATTTAAAGTCTTAGGAGTCCAAACATTAACATGTACTAAGAGATCTCCTTTTCCATACCCATTAATACTTGGTATACCTTTACCTCTTAAACGCAATATTTTGCCCGATTGTACACCTGCTTCTACTTTTATACGTACTTTACCTGTAACCGTATCAATTTCTTGAGATGTTCCTAAAACAGCATCTGGAAAACTAACATATAAATCATAATGTAAATTATCTCCCTCACGTTGTAATTTCTCATGAGCTTCCTCTTCAATAGCAACTAATAAATCTCCTGAAATACCATTTCCTGGTGCTTCGTTTCCTTTACCTGCCACTTTAAGTTGCATCCCATCAACAACACCTGCTGGAATTTTAATGGACACTGTCTCTTCTGAGAGTTTCAAGCCCTGTAAATCAGCATCTGCGGGTTTTTTATCAATAATTTCTCCTGCACCTCCACATACATTACATGGTGCAGAAGTTTGCATTCTACCTAAAATAGTATTAGCAATACGTGTTACTTGTCCACTACCATGGCAGGTAGAACACGTTTTATAAGTAGTTCCTGGTGCTTGAATTTTACGACGTACTTTTATTTTTTTCTCTACACCATTGGCTATTTCCTCTAATGTTAATTTTACGCGTATTCTTAGGTTACTCCCTTTAACTCGTCTCTGACCTCCGCCACCACCAAAACCAGAAAAACCGCCACCGCCGAAACCGCCGCCACCAAAGATATCACCAAACTGACTAAATATGTCATCCATATTCATGCCACCACCGCCAAAACCGCCACCGCCGTTTTCAAAGGCTTGATGTCCATACTGATCGTAGCGAGCCTTTTTATTCTCGTCACTCAATACTTCGTAGGCTTCTGCTGCTTCTTTAAATTTGGCTTCAGCTTCTTTATTATCGGGATTTTTATCTGGGTGAAACTCTATTGCTTTTTTACGGTACGCCTTTTTAATTTCGGCTGCATTAGCACCTTTACTAATTCCTAATATTTCGTAATAGTCTCTTTTTGCCATATCTTAAATTCCTTTTTATTTTTTGGTTGCAATTAACAAAATCTCTAAAAAGGACTTTTTAAATTAAAATTTTATTGCCCTATGACTACTTTTGGAAAACGAATAACTTTTTCTCCAAGTTTATAGCCCTTCTCTACCACATCAATAATTTTGCCTTTCAAATCATCACTTGGTGCAGGAATTTGAGTAATTGCTTCATGATTGTCAGCATTAAACGCTTCTCCTTTCTCAACTTTAATAACTTTAAGACCTTTTTGCTCTAGTGTTGACACCAATTTTTGATAAATTAACATCACTCCTTTACGTAATTCTTCAGCCTCCTTATCTTCTTCTATATGACTTAAAGCACGTTCAAAATCATCTAATACAGGCAACATTGTTTTCATAACATCCTCACTCGCTGTTGAAAACAATTCTATACGTTCTTTTGAAGTACGTCTTTTATAATTTTCAAATTCAGCAAAAAGTCGTAAAAACTTATCCTTTTCCTGTTTTAATTCTGTTTGAAGTTTTTCTTCTACAGTCTGCTCTTCCACAACTTGATCTTCTAAAACTTGCTCTTCAGTCGCAATAGTTTCTTCTACTGCATTTTCAACAGCGTCGTTATCAATGCTTTTATTTTTATCTTTTTTACTCATCGGTATATTTATTTTCCAATAATCTTTCAATTTGCAAAAGTACTGCCATTATTATTAAATTGTCAAAATGTCACAAAATAATTTTAATCTCTCTGAAGTTTTCGTATATTCATAGTCATAGTCTAAGTCATTAACCCTAAAATATATTTAAAATGAAAAAACATATTACAGCATTTTTTATTATGGTTAGTATGTCTTTAGCTTTTATTGGCTGTAAAGACAAAGCGAAAGAAGCTACTACAACCGAAGCTGAAACCATTATTGAAGAAGATTTAGCTACCGAGAAATATAATGTAGATACCGATGCTTCTATTATTGAGTGGCAAGGATATAAACCAGCAGGATCACATAATGGCACGATCTCTATTGAAAACGGGATTATTAGCACCTCCAATGGCACTATCGTTGGTGGCTCTTTTTCTATTAGTATGAATTCTATAAAAGATTCAGAAAATAATGCAAAACTTGAAGGTCATTTAAAAAGTGGCGATTTTTTTGAAGTTGAAAAATATCCAAGTGCTGCTTTTGAAATTACAGGTTTGGAGGAAACCGATGGTAAAACTATGCTTTCAGGCAACTTAACCATCAAAGAAATTAATAATAATATTACATTTCCTGTAACCATTACCAATAATAATGACACCTTAACCCTTTCTAGTGAAACGTTTAGTATTGATAGAACAAAATGGGATATTAAATTTAAATCAAAATCGTTTTTTGATGAGTTGGAAGATAAATTTATTAATGATGATATTGCAATAAAAATAAATGTAAAAGCTGATAAATTATAGCCTTTAATTTATTAACGACACACTAACCACTCCAATTTAGATTTGAAGTGGTTTTTTTATTACAAAAATATTTTTAGAGCAGATTAAACTATTTCAAAAAAAAGTAGTCTGATTGACATATTAACAATTAAAACAATAACAAAATGAAATTAATTAAAATAGGATTTGTGGTATTAAGTTTATTAGTTTTCTCAAACGTTAACGCTCAGGAAAAAAATAGCAAAAAAGGTCCTGAAGCTGCTTTTGCAAAATTAGACAAAGACAGTGATGGAAAAATCAGTTTGGAAGAATTTAAAGCTAAACCTGTAAGAGCAAAAGAAGGAGAAACTAACAAGAAAACCGTTGATCCAGAAAAAGTATTTGCCAGAAAAGACACAAATTCTGATGGGTTTATTGATCTTGAAGAATTTAAAACTAGACCTGAAAAAAAGAAATAATCTTATTTTTAAAAAACAGCTTCAAAGCATCTTTATAAGTAGAGATGCTTTTTTATTTTAACAATCCTTTCATTTATTCAAAATACTTTTATTTAAAAATATTTCTTAATTTTAGAATATTAACTTTTTTGTAATCAGAAACATACATAAAAACCATTTCAACAATATTACACCATGGAAAAATTAAAAAAAGAAGATATAAAGCAAGAAGTTTTTGATTTATACGATGATTATGCTCATAGTAAAATTGACAGAAGACAATTTGTTGAAAAACTATCGCTTTACGCTATTGGAGGTATAACAGTAACATCATTATTAGGTTTTATTATGCCAAACTATACAGATTCAATTACGATAAAAGCTGATGACCCAAGAATAAAATCAGAATATATCACCTACACATCCCAAAAAGGTGGCGGTAATATAAAAGCGCTGCTAACAAAACCAGTAAATACAAAAAAGAAATTACCTGGTATTATTGTTGTTCATGAAAATAGAGGCTTAAACCCATACATTGAAGATGTTGGACGACGTACTGCTATTGATGGATTTATTACTATTGCACCAGATGCGTTATCGCCATTAGGAGGCTATCCAGGAAATGATGATGATGGTAGAGCATTGCAAAAGAAACGGAATCAAAATGAGATGTTAGAGGACTTTATTGCTGCTTTCGAATATCTTAAATCTCACAATGATTGCGATGGCAATATAGGTGTAGTAGGGTTTTGCTTTGGTGGTTGGATTTCAAATATGATGGCAGTAAAAGTACCAGAACTTAAAGCGGCTGTACCATATTATGGAAGACAACCTAATGATGAAGATGCTGCTAAAATTAAAGCACCTCTTTTGTTACAATATGCAGAATTAGACACACGTGTTAATGAAGGTTGGCCTGCTTTTGAAAAAATATTAAAAGTGAATAATTTGGAATATACCGCTCATTTTTATCCAGACGTAAATCACGGCTTTCATAACAACACAACACCTAGATATGATGAAAATGCAGCAAATTTATCTTGGAAACGTACCATTGCTTTTTTTAAAGAAAAGCTGACTAAATGATAATAAAAAATAGTACACCCCTAAAAAAGACTCTAAAATAATATCATATTCTATAGAGTTTTGTTTACGAAACATGCATTACTCTTTACCTTGATGAAAAAAGATTTTTTAGGCATCACAACAAAGTAAAAGAATTGTACGTTTCTTAATTATACATTATCACTTTTTAAAGTATCTTTATCGCTTCAAAAAAAAACTATGAACACCTTTTTAAAACGCACATTAATCACTTTGTCAATTATAGCCCTGGGTCTATTTCTATATTCTGCTTTTGTAGAGAATATTTTTGCTGCTCGCTTAAGCCCAAAAGATATTGTTGAATTTAAACTTAATGATTTAAAATTACAGGTTTTTTACAACAGACCCTCTAAAAAAGGACGTGAAGTTTTTGGTGCACTGGTTCCTTACAACAAGGTTTGGAGGACAGGTGCTAATGAAGCTACCACATTTGAAACCAACAAAGCTTTAAAAATTGGCAACGACTCATTACCTGCTGGAAAGTACACACTATGGACTGTTCCTAACGATACGCTTTGGCATGTTATTTTTAATAAAAAACAATATCCATGGGGTGTTGATACTGAAATGAATCCTATGTGGGACCCTAATTATGATGTATTAGATTTAAAAGTACCCGTTCAAAAAATACCAAATACCGTAGAACAATTTACCATAGCTTTTGATAATTCTACAGATAATTTATCGTTAACAATGGCTTGGGATAACATCAAAATTGAAGTGCCCCTAAAATAAATCTATACCCCTTATTAAGCCTAAACTTGTTTTAAATAAGTGACAAATTTTAAGGTTTAAATTTTGAAACAAATCCTCTTTTTAAGAAGTAACAAAACGCTTTAAAAGAGACTTTGTAAGTTTATAAAATAAAAAACCTGACATTGCTCCAAAGGTCATCCCGCAAATAATGTCCAATGGATAATGAACTCCAACATAAATTCTGCTATATGCAACTAAAACGCTCCAAAATACTAATATAAAAATTAGATTTTTATAATATGGTTTTAGCAATAATCCTGTAAAAATAGCTGTTGCCATGGTATTTGAAGCATGTCCTGAAAAGAATCCATATTTTCCACAACGCACTGCAATAAATCGCATTTGGTCCATGATTTCTAAAGCACCACATGGCCTTGGTCTTTCAAAGCCCCGTTTAAATACATTGGTAATTTGGTCTGTAAACGTAATCATTAAAGCTACAACAACAATAAAAATTAATAAGGATTTAGCTCCATATTTTTTGTAAAGCAAAAACAACAAAAAGCTGTATAAAGGTATAAATGTTAACTTATTGGTTATAACCAACCACAAACCATCCCAAGTCTCCGAACCAAATCCATTTAAAAATAAAAATAATTCACTATCATAATTTAAAAGTTGCTCTATCATAAATTATTAATTTGAGTATTAGCATATCTGCTGTTCTGTATCTGCCTATTATTCGTCGTATTTAGCTATTTCGTTATCATAAAACTCGGTAGCTTCTTTTATAGCATTTTCGGTTTCGTTCTCCAATTCTTTTTCATCTTCAGCATCAAAATCTTCAAACCATTCCACTTCATCATCTTCTAGATTAATAATAAACCTCGGAAACTCTGTATGAATTACAAAAATAGCATTTGGATAATCTGAATTATCGCCGAGTATAAATTTTGGAAGTTGCATAAAATAAGTTTTAAGTATCTAAAATATTTGAATTAAATAAAATTAAAAAATCATTCAATAACGACTAATTAAAATTTTAATTGCAAACTTAACAGTTCTTTTCTCAAATAAAACTGCCAGGTTGTTTATTTAACATAATTATTTATAACGGCTGCTTCTAACTTTAAAAACCTAAACACTCAAACTTACTTTAAACCTTTTCCAATTAGTTTTTTTGTCAAAAAATTAAATCGAATATATAATAAAATGGCTGCAATAGTTAAGCCAGCCAACAATCCAATCCAAATACCAAAACTACCATAAACAGTTTCTTTACCTAAAAACCAACAAACGGGAAAGCCTACCATCCAATAAGAGAAGAAAACCAACAACATTGGTATTTTAACGTCTTGCAAACCTCTTAAGGCTCCAAGCATGACAACCTGAATACTATCACTTATTTGAAAAATAGCAGCTACCACCAATAGGTTTGAAGCAATACTGACAACTTCATTATTATCAATAAAATTTTTAGCATCGTTTAAATCTAAATACAACATGGGTAAATATTCATGAAAAATTAAAAAGATAATAGCAAAAATAGACGCTAAAATAATTCCGAATAAAAAAATGGAAAATGCAATGCGACGCAACTCATAATAATTCTTTAATCCTTTTTGATTTCCAACCCGTATCATAGCGGCCACGCTTAAACCTGTTGCAACCATAAAAGTCATAGATGATAAATTTAAAGCAATTTGATTTGCTGCCTGCGGATTTTTACCTAACAATCCACTTAACCAAATGGCCGCAGTGAAAATAGCAACTTCAAAAAACATTTGCATAGCACTAGGCGCTCCTAAATTTAGTATTCGTTTTATCATCAAAGTATCTAAAACAAAAAACTTAATATGCTCTAAATATGCTTTAGATTTTTCTTTTCTTTTAAGTAAAAACCAAATATGCCAAACCATTACACCTCTGGATATTAAAGTTCCATAAGCTGCTCCTACAATTCCTAATTCAGGAAACCCAAACTTTCCAAAAATTAATACATAATTTAAAACAATATTAATAATGTTAGATAATAACGTGGCATACATGGGGAATTTAGTTAGTGAAAGCCCATCACTAAACTGTTTAAATCCTTGAAAAATGATTAAAGGGATTAATGAAATAGCCACCAAATTAAGGTAAGGCATTGCCAATTCTACAACTTCAATAGGTTGCTTCATCATATACATGATTGGTTTTGCTAAAAGCAGCAATAAAAACAACAGTATTCCCAAAACAGTACATAAAAACAAGCCATGTTTAAAAGAAGATTTTCCTTTTTTAAAATCTTCTTCTGCATCCGCCTCAGCAACCAATGGTGTTATGGCTGTAGAAAAACCAATCCCTAAAGACATTGCTATAAACACAAAACTATTTCCTAATGAAACCGCAGCTAATTCGGCCGTTCCTAATTGCCCAACCATTATATTATCTACCAAACTTACAAAAGTATGTCCCAACATCCCCAACATTACTGGTGATGCCAATTGCCAATTGTATTTAAACTCTTTGGTATAATTTTGTAATTGCATTTGGCAAAAGTAGTTTTTATCTAAGGATTTTAAATGCCTTGACTAACAAAAAATCACATTAACATATGTTAATAAGTCAAGATAACTTTTTTAAAAAATAAAGACAGTGATTTTATATATTTGCCCGCCAAATACTACCAGATATATAGAAACATTTAAGCTTTCATTTTATAGGGATTTAAAAATTTAAAGTTTATTCGTTTCAATATTAAAAGGAGGAAAATATATTTTCCTCCTTTTTACTTTAACAAATTTATAGAATTCTAAAGTCAAAATCTCTTTTTTTTAAAGTCCTAATTCATTTGAAAATAGTAGATATGTTTATTTATTGATTTTAATAATTAAATTGATCTTTTCTGGTTAAACAAACCTTAAAAGTTTGACATATTTTTTTTAGCATTTTCAAATTCACTAATCATATCTTCAACAATTTCTGCTACTGGTTTTATATCATGTATTAATCCTGAAACTTGACCAATTTCTAATTCGCCATTAACTAAGTCACCTTCAAACATACCTTTTTTTGCTCGGCCCTTTCCTAATAATTGTTTTAAACTTTCAGTTGTTGGTACCGTTTTATACAAATCTTGAATCTCATCATAAAACTTATTTTTAATAAGTCGCACTGGTGCTAATTCTTTTAAGGTTAATTGCGTATCCCCTTCTTTGGTTTCTATAACTAATTTCTTAAAAGCTTCATGCGAAGATGCTTCATTACTTGCCACAAACCTGCTTCCTACTTGAACAGCATCAGCTCCTAAAACCATTGCTGCCAACATAGCGTTACCAGAAGCAATCCCTCCGGCAGCAATCAATGGAATTTTAGTCTTTTCTTTTACCATTGGAATAAGTGTAAACGTTGTTGTTTCATCTCTGCCATTATGACCACCTGCTTCAAAACCTTCAGCTACAATAGCATTTACCCCTGCTTCTTCTGCTTTTTTTGCAAATTTGACACTGCTTACAACATGAACAACTGTAATACCTCGTTCTTGCAACCATGTAGTCCACGTTTTTGGGTTTCCTGCGGAAGTAAAAACAATCTTAACAGCTTCTTCAACAATAATATCCATTATTTTTTCAATATCTGGATACAACATTGGCACATTAACCCCAAACGGCTTGTTAGTTGCTTTTTTACATTTCTGTATATGTTCTCGTAAAACTTCAGGATACATGGACCCCGCTCCAA
The DNA here is from genome assembly GCF_001310225.1 of Pseudalgibacter alginicilyticus. GTDB lineage: Bacteria > Bacteroidota > Bacteroidia > Flavobacteriales > Flavobacteriaceae > Pseudalgibacter > Pseudalgibacter alginicilyticus. The sequence goes on from NZ_CP012898.1 coordinate 1,044,744, forward strand.
TAAGCCCTAATATCCCTGAGTTACTTGACGCTGATGCCAGCCTCCAACCACTATTCCAAACCATACCTGCTTGAATAATAGGATATTTTATTTTAAATAGTTCTGTAATTCTATTCATTATTTATTTTTTTAAAACCTTGATTGTATTTGAAGTATTATTAGAATCTATTTTAATTAAGTACATGCCATTTGATAAAGATGATATATCCATCACATTATTTCCTATGGAAAGTAATGCCATTTTAACTTCTCTTCCTAAAACATCAAAAAGCCTGATTGTCCATATACTTTCATCATCAGAAGCTCTATTAAAATAAAGCATGCCTGTTGTTGGGTTAGGAAATAGTTGAATTTCATCACTTTTACCCATCAAAACTTCTCCCATAACAAGAGCCGCTTGTAAATCTGGAATACCATAACCCAAAAAATAATCGGGTGACTTGTATTGGGATGCGGACTCTCTTACCAATTGCATAATTTCAGCATTGGTTTTATCTGGTAAAGCTTGCCATAAACACACAATGCCCCCAGCTAAAATTGGCGAACTAAAAGACGTACCATTTGCAGATACAATAACATCATTTTCCGTAATAACATAACTCGCTTGTCCTTGCGCAACTACATCTGGTTTTTGGGTAGGCTGTACTGCATTTCCTTTTGAACTAAAAGTAGCATAATGCCCATTGGCATCTACCGCTCCAATACTTAAAACACCTCTGGCATCAGCAGGTGCTCCAACTATTTGCCAGCTATCATTTCCTGAATTACCCGCCGAATTAACTAAAAGCATCCCTTTTTCAAAAGCAATATTAGCTCCTTTGGTAATATACGCTGTATTTCCATCCATATCTGAAGGATCATAACTATAATTAGGATTATCATAAGTTGTGTACCCCAATGATGTATTAATTATATTAACCCCCAAACTATCCGCTCGTTCTACGGCCTCAACCCAATAACTCTCTTCTACAGGATTTTCAGTTAGAGCATCTTCCGTTACGAACAAATAATAAGAAGCATCGGGTGCCGTACCAATAAATTCATTTTCTATATAGCCTGCCATGTTACTTAAAACCCATGTACCATGATTACTTGATGTTCCCGTAAAAACATTGGAATCTCTATGAACAAAATCATAGCTGCCCAATAAATTACCGTCATCTCTTAACTTTTGAAAAGAAGCCATGGTGTTGACATTTGGAAAACCAGCATCAATCACAGCAACTGTCATACCTGTTCCCGAATAACCTGCAAGGTGCAGAGCATCACCTTTAAACATTTCTATTTGGTTTAATGCATTTCCATAATTAAACATGGTAAGCGTATTTTCTAATTTTTCTTGTTTTTTTTGTTGAGAAGAAAACTTACTTAGATTCAAACTTTTATCAGCAAAATCAATTTGAGCCACAAACCCAAAATTTATAAGTTCTTTAATATCGGATTCGCTTCCTCGAACATGTATTGCATTAAACCATTTCGACTTTGCCATTACAGTAATGCCAGGTACAATTTTTATTTGAGAAATATAGGTTTCATTAACAGGAACATCTCTCGCATCAATTACAACTTGATGCGCCTGTTTTCTATCAATAGCTTTTTGGGTAAGAATCGTTATAGGATTAGCTATGGCTTCTGATACATTTTCCTTATCTAAAAAATATATCCAAGCATCCTGTTGCGCAAAGACACAAAATGGGATATAAAACAAACTAATCAAAAGCAATCCTTTTTTCATAGATGTACAGATTTTAAAATACTGAATTACGAAATAACTCCAGAACCAATAAGCTCTTCATCTAAATACCAAGCAACAAATTGCCCCTCTGTAATAGCTGATTGTACTTCTTCAAATTCTACATATAAGCCGGTTTCAACTTTATGTAATGTAGCGTTTTGTAATGGTTGCCGGTAACGAATTCTAACTTTAAGTGTCATGCTTTCATCAACTTGAAGGGCTAAATCTTCGCGAACCCAATGCAATTCTTCATTACTAACAAACAATGCTTTTTTAAATAATCCAGGATGATCTTTCCCCTGTCCTGTATAAATAACATTATCATTAACATTTGTATCAATAACAAATAAAGGTTCAACATAACCTCCAACGCCTAAACCTTTACGCTGTCCTTTAGTAAAATAATGCGCTCCTTGATGCTTACCAATAACTTTACCATCTTCTATATGGTAATTTATTTTTCGTGTTAAAAAAGATAATTTTTCTTCTACAGAATCAAAATTAGGAACTTGAAAATTATAAAAATCACTTTCTTTAGAAACTTCTACTATCACCCCTTCTTTAGGCTTTAATTGTTGTTGTAAAAAATCGGGCAATTTTACTTTACCAATAAAACAAAGTCCTTGAGAATCTTTTTTATTAGCAGTTACTAAATCTAAATCCATGGCAATTTTCCGAACTTCTGGTTTGGTTAACTCTCCAATTGGAAATAACGATTTTGATAATTGTACTTGCGATAACTGACATAAAAAATAAGATTGATCCTTATTTTTATCCATACCTGATAATAATTGATAGATTGTCTTACCATCTTTTTCAACAATCCCTTTTCTACAATAATGACCGGTAGCTACATAATCTGCTCCTAAATCCAGAGCAATTTTCATAAAAACATCAAATTTGATTTCTCTATTACAAAGCACGTCAGGATTTGGAGTTCTTCCCATTTCGTATTCATGAAACATATAATCAACTATACGTTTTTTATACTGCTCACTTAAATCAACCGTTTGAAAAGGAATTCCTAATTTATCTGCCACAAGCATGGCATCGTTACTATCATCTAACCAAGGGCACTCATCTGAAATGGTTACAGAATCATCATGCCAATTTTTCATAAATAAGCCTATTACTTCATAGCCTTGCTCTTTTAATAAATAAGCTGCAACACTAGAATCCACACCTCCAGAAAGCCCAATAACTACTCGTTTCATCATTAAATTTAAGCTACAAAGATACATATTATTAGCATATTTTACCATGTAAACAATCAACATATCAATCTACAAAGGTATTTTTTGTTTGGATTTATTTAAAAAACATTAAACAAAACTTGTTATTTTGTTTAATGTTTTTATATATTTGTTAAACAAAATAAAAAACTATTAAAAATGAAAAACTTAAATTATTTAAAAAAAACAGCAATTCTTTTAATAGGATTGATACTAATAGCATCATGTGATAGTGATGACAACAACAGCCCACAAGCATTAAACATCGTTGAAACGGCACAATCAGTACCGGAGTTAAGCATATTAGTGGAAGCAGCAATAAAAGCAAATTTAGTAGATGCTTTAACCTCTTCAGGAGACAAAACAATTTTAGCTCCAACAAACGCTGCCTTTTCAGCTTTTTTAGCAAACAAAGGATTCAGTTCTTTATCTGAGGTACCAAATGATATTTTAAATCAAATTTTGTTAAATCATGTTATTGATGGTACAAACATTACCTCTTCATCTCTCATAGGAAATACAGGATATACTAACACATTGGCTGATGGACCTAATACTTCAAAACTCAGTATATATTTTAATGGTACATCAGGGGTTGTTTTTAATGGTGAAGCCACAGTTACAACACCTGACATTCAAACTTCCAATGGTATTGTACACATTATTGACAAAGTAATTGACTTACCAAGTATTGCTACTTTTGCAACAACAAATTCAGACTTATCAAGTTTAGTTTCAGCTCTGGCATATGCTGACACAGGAAATGACCCGTCTGTAGAATATATTAATACCGTTTCTGATATCGAATCTGGGCCCTTTACTGTTTTTGCTCCTACAAATGATGCTTTTTCTGCATTACTAACAGAATTAAATGTAAATGCACTTACAGACATACCTGCAGCAACCGTTGATGCTGTTTTATTACAACATATTGTAAATGCTAATGTGCAATCAAGTCAACTTACAAGCGGTTCAGTAACCACTTTGGGTGGAACAATAACGGCCAATGCTACAACATTTACATTAACCGATGCCAATGGCAGAATGAGTAACATCGTTACAACATTAGTAGACATTCAAGCAGCTAATGGTGTAGTACACGTCATTGACAAGGTTTTATTACCACAACAACCCCAATAATAATTTTATAGTTGGTTTATGAGTAAGCAATCAGGGATTTTTGGTTAGTTTAAATTGCTTACAAATAAAGGGAAAGGCTGTCTGAAACGACAGTCTTTTTTTATATCTATTTTTTTAATTTACTTTTTGGCGTAAAATCGACTTCTTCAGTAAGGCTACCATTTTCATAATACTGCCATATACCATTTTTTTTTCCTTGCTTGTAAGTTCCTTCAACTATTAGTTCTCCTTTTGCATTGTATACTTTGGACAAACCATGCAATACATCATTTTCATAAACAAACTCTTTAATAACCACATTCGTATCTGAATACCATTGAGATATACCATTTAGTTTTCCATTTACATAATGCTGTTTTTCTGCTACTTTTCCATTTGGATAGTACACAAAACGTTCACCATCTAATTTTCCAGAATCATTATAATATTCTAATGTAAGTAGTTTATTGGATGTTTTCTGGTAATATTTCCAAGTACCAACATACATTTTTCCGTTCATAACCCCTTCCGTTATCAATTTTCCTGAAGAAGAATAAAATTTAACTTCAGCTATATTATTATCTTTATTAAATAACTTAGTAGCTGATAAAACTGCTTTTTTATTAATATTTTTATAAAACTTAAAAAGACCTATTTCTTTTCCATGCAGAAACGCTCCTTCATATCTTAAAACATCAGTCCCTTCAAAATTCTTTTTCCAAATACCATGACGTTGCCCATTAGCATCAAACTGGTTTATATTTTGAGCAAAAACCATACTAGTAAATAGAAAAAATGACAAAAGAAGAACTGTTATTTTCATATTAAAAACACTTTTTTGATAGTATCAATTTATATATCATAAACGGTAATATACTTGATTTCTTATAACAAAAAAGCTGTTAAAATTTATTCAACAGCTTTTTTGATTATTATTTAAAGCAATTATTTTTTCTTTTTTTGTTGCATTTGTTTTTGTTTTTCGGCTTGCTCCATCATTTCTGCCATTTTCTTTTGAAAACGACTTTGTTTTTTGGGAGCTTTTTTCTTAACCTGAATCTGAGCATGGATTTTATCTTCATCAAGAATAAAATGCTTAATAACCAATATAATACCAATACTAATTAAGTTAGAAATAAAGTAATACAAACTCAACCCAGAGGCATAATTATTAAAGAAAAACAACATCATAATAGGCGAAAAGTACATCATATACTTCATCATTTTTGCCATATCAGGCATTCCTTCTTGTTGTGGCTGTGTAGCCATATTTTGCCCTGTAGTTAATTGCATATAAAAGAAAATAGCTATAGAAGCAAGTATAGGAAACAAACTAACATGATCACCATAAAATGGAATATGAAATGGAAGTTCTGCAATAGTATCATAAGAAGACAAATCATCTACCCAAAGGAAACTTTTTTGGCGCAAATCAAAAGCCGATGGAAAAAACTGAAACAAGGCATAAAATACTGGCAACTGAACCAATGCTGGTAAACATCCAGCCAAAGGACTTGCCCCTGCTTTAGTTTGCAAAGCCATAGTTTCTTGTTGCGCTTTCATTTTGTTGTCTTTATACTTCTCGCGGATTGCATCCAATTCTGGTTTAAGAATCTTTAATTTAGCTTGCGATAAAAACTGCTTGTATTGTACGAAAGACATTAGTAGTTTTATTAAAATAGTCATTACAATAATGGCTATTCCATAAGACATATAACTCCCTAAAAAGGCAAATAACGGAATAAATAAATACTTATTTATCCATCCAAAAATACCCCAGCCAAGTGGTAATATTTCATCTAAATTTCTATCGTATTTATTTAATATTTTAAAATCGCTCGGCCCATAGTACCAATCCAAGGATTTATTTATTTCACCTCCTGTAAGTTCCATTGGTAATTTAACAGCAAACATTTTAGTATAAACCGTATCTAATTCTTCATCTTGAACTAAGTTTTCAGATTCCAATACTGCTGTTTTAAAAGGCGTATCAGCTAATAAAATAGATGTAAAAAAGTGTTGTTTATACGCTACATAGGTTAAGTCTTCTGCTGTATCATCCGTATTTTCTTGTTGGCCTAAATAATCATCCTTACCTCCCTCGTATTCAAAAACTACTTCGGTATACCTATTTTCATAAGAAATACTTTTAGCATGTCTGTAAGTTTTTAGTTTCCAGTCTAAATTTACATCTTGCGAAGCATTAATTACGTCACTCAAACCTTGGGAACGGATATTAAAATCCATCATATATTCGCCTTCTTTCAACTCATAACGATACTCTAAAAATTTACTTTCTGAAACTTTAAGCTTCATAGTAACTACCGTAACATCACCATTTTTAGTAACCGAAGGTTGAAAAAACAAATCTTGTGTATTTAAAATACGACTATCAGTGGTTCCAAAATTAATATTGAAAGCCGCATTTCCATCTTTAACAATATAAATTGGTTTATCTTTAAAATCGACAAACTTCTTTAATCTTATTTCTGACAAATACCCCCCTTTACTACTGAATTTTAAAGCAAATAAATCGGTTTCAACCAAGGTTTCTGCATTATTATCAGAAGATGCTAAAGTTGAAGAATAAGCAAAAGCACCTAATTTGTTCTGTAATTGAATTAATTGTAGTGAATCTGAAAGATTACTAACAGAATAGTCTTCTGCCGTTGTTACAAGCGTTTCTTGCTGAGTTTTATTTTGTTCCTCTTTAGCTATTTGCTCTTGTTTTGCTTTTTCCTGTGCTTCTAACTCTTCTGGAGTTGGCTGGTTTTGCCAAAGCATGTACATTAAAATTCCGAAAATAAGCACAAAGCCCAATATCGAATTTAAATCTAATTTTTTTTCTTCCATTTTTCTAATTTAGACTTGATTATTATTTAATATGAACAGCCAAGCCTTTTTAAGTGTATAAAGTTTCTCTTAGTCAAAAATGTATCCAAAATTACTTTTGTGACACACTGGCACTTTTTTTCTTTTTTTTATAATTTAAAGCTGCTTTTACAAAGGCCACAAATAAAGGGTGTGGATTAATTACCGTACTTTTATATTCTGGATGGTATTGAACGCCTACAAACCAAGGATGGTTAGTAACCTCAACAATTTCTACCAATTTAGTATCTGGATTTAACCCAGTAGCCACCATTCCTGCAGCTTCTAATTCGTCTTTAAATGCACTATTAAATTCATAGCGATGCCTATGACGCTCTTTTATAACATTGGCTTTATAGACGCTATGTACAATACTGCCTGCTTTTAACTCACAAGCCCAAGCTCCCAATCGCATGGTACCTCCCTTATCAGTAATCGATTTTTGATCTTCCATTAAATCAATCACGGGATTGGCTGTTACTGAATTCATTTCAGTAGAATTAGCATCAGCAATTCCTACCACATTACGAGCAAATTCTATAACTGCCATTTGCATTCCTAAACAAATTCCTAAAAAAGGAATATTATTTTCTCTTACAAATTTAACAGCCGTTATTTTACCTTCAATACCGCGTTCACCAAAGCCTGGAGCCACTAAAACAGCATCTAAATGCCCCAGCTTTAACTTAATATTATCATCATTCAAATATTCTGAATGTATGGATTCTATATTTACTTTTACGCCATTTTCAGCCCCTGCATGAATAAAAGATTCCAAAATAGATTTATAAGAATCTTGTAACTCTACATACTTACCAATTAAACCAACCGTAACTTCATTTGATGGATTTTTATGACGCTTTACAAACGTATTCCAAGTAGTAATATCTGGCACAGAACTTTCTAATGCTAATTTTTTAAGCACCACTTTATCCAAACCTTCATTAAGCATTAAATTTGGAACATCATAAATAGTTGATGCATCTATAGATTGAATAACGGCTTCTTCCCTTACGTTGCAAAACAAGGCTAATTTTTTACGTAAATCTTTAGGTAGATAATGCTCTGTTCTACATACTAAAATATCAGCTTGCACTCCACTCTCCATCAAGGTTTTAACACTGTGTTGCGTTGGCTTTGTTTTTAATTCGCCTGCAGCCGATAAATAAGGAACCAATGTTAAATGAATAACAACACCATTATTATCACCTAAATCCCAACGTAATTGACGTACGGCTTCAATGTATGGTAAGGATTCTATATCACCCACTGTACCACCAATTTCAGTAATAATGATATCGTAATCACCAGAATTACCTAAAATTTGAATTCTTCTTTTTATTTCGTTGGTAATATGAGGAACTACCTGAACTGTTTTTCCTAAAAACTCACCACGACGTTCTTTTTCAATCACACTTTGGTAAATACGTCCTGTAGTGACATTATTTGCTTGACTGGTATTTACGTTTAAAAAACGCTCATAATGTCCTAAATCTAAATCAGTTTCGGCACCATCTTCCGTTACATAGCATTCGCCATGTTCATAAGGATTTAAAGTTCCTGGATCTACATTAATATAAGGATCTAATTTTTGAATGGTTACTCGGTAGCCTTGTGCTTGTAAGAGTTTTGCAAGAGATGCTGCTATAATTCCTTTTCCGAGTGATGATGTAACCCCGCCGGTTACAAATATGTATTTTGGTTTTGTTGTCATGTTGCGCTTATAAACGCAGGCAAATTTACAAAATTTAAATAGTTATTAGCGAATTGTTTTTAGATATTTAAAAGCGAGATTTTAACCTATTTTTTAGTAAGAAAAATAATCTATTCTATGAATAAAAAATTTGACTGTATGAATAAAAATATTGAACCCAGTTTATTAACATATAAAGTTCCATTGAAAGGAAACCTTATTATTCCTTTCACTCTAATTTGAAAAAAATTATAAATGGTAAGAATATACGGAACAATATAATCATTGAAATCTTTAAAATCAGAATTTGAGGACAAAGGAATTTCTCGATTTAGTTCTGTAAAAACGAGAAATGATTTCTTATCAAATTACAATTCAGAAAAACTTACAATTATCAAAGACACTTCATACGAGTTAAAAAAAATATTTGGAGCCTGTTTTAACAGAAAATCAAATCAATAAAATAATAAACAAATTAATTTAATAAAACTATAACGAACAACACCAATTTCCTAAAAGTTTAAAAATCTATCGAGGATACCGCTGTTTAATATTCCTAATCAAATCTTCCAAACCATTCAATTTAAGTTCATAAACTTGTTCTAACATATCACCCAATTTTCCTTTAGGAAAACCTTTATTATGGTACCAAACAATGTAATATTCCGGTAAATCAATTAAATAGCGGTCTTTATATTTTCCAAAAGGCATTTTGGTATGTGCCAGTTTAATCAAAAAATCTTTATCTGGAATCACCTATAGATGGATTTGTATTATATTGTTTACTGTTCTATTTCTACAATACTCAAATCTTCATACTTTACTAAATAAACAGCTTCATTATAGTAACCTCCAAAAGCTTTCTTTTTATAAGCAAATTTATTTTCTACGTATTGTGTTAAAGCAGCTTCATTTACAGACATATAAATATCATCTGAAGTTACTAAACGCAATACCACATCCATAGTTAAATCAAACCCTTTTGTAGCTCGACTGTTGGGAGTTGTTTTATAAATGCCTACATATTTTTTAATAAATGAATTGGCTGCATCAGAATTATAAGGTTTTGATGCCGCTGCATAGGTAAACTTAAGACTAGATAAGTGCTCATTTGAAATTTGATCTCCTTCAAATGCACTATTAAAATTGGTAGTTACTAACACTATTTCAATTTTAGCTTTTCCGGTTTCTTTATTTTCTTTTTGAATTAATGACTTTAATATACTGGATACATTTGAAGCCAACCCTTCACTATTCGTTTCTAAAAACACTACGTTTTTCCCTGGTTTTAACGTTCCTTTTATATCATCAATAAGTATATAATTTTGTTCTTTACCTTCTTTATCTTTTCTTGAACGCACTTGTTTTGCTTGATAAAAATCTTTTAACAAACTATTGGCAACGTCTGTATTTTTAGAATCTGACACTATAACAATATTATTAACCAAACTGTCTGCTTTTATATAATTTACAATCTTATCTCTAAATAACTTTTCAGATGGTTTAGATTGAAAAACGTTATCATATAAATTTAAATTTTCACCAATTGGAGAAATAACTGGTGTATGCAGACCTCTTAATTCTGAAGCAACTTTTTCGAATGTGTTAGGTGTTAATGGCCCAATAACAGCATCTACATTCTCAAAATTATTTTCTTTCATAATTTTAATAACTTCACCAACTTCATATTTTGTGTCATACACATCTACTTTTAATGAAACACCTAATTGTTTTAGAGAATCAATGGCCACCAAAACCCCTGAATGAAAATCTAATGAAGCATTTAAATATGGGTCTTTATTAATATGATTTTTTATACCTGAAACAGAATCATAACGCACACGATGTAACCTAAAAGGTAACATAACAGCAATATGTTTAGTTTCAAAATTTTTAATATTATTAGTTAAATCTATCTTTTTTGAAGCCTCTTCTATACCCGAAGCCACTTGAGAAAACGGAATCTTTAAAATCATACCTACTTTTAAACCTGTTTCCTTTAGTCCAGGGTTTAATGATTCTAATACTTCTTGTTCCACACCTATTTTAAGCTTTAATCTGTAAAAACCCTCTTTTGGCAATACTTTATAATAGCTATAATTTTCATCAACAACCTTTTCTTCTTCGTCCTCAATATTGGGTACATTCAAAACTTGTCCTTCTTGCAAAACAGCTCCCATTTCTGGATTTAAATCCTCTAATTCTTTAACCGTAATTCCAAATTTATAAGCCACCCGCCATTTACCCTCTTTAGGTAGAACTGTATATGTTTTTGTTTGTTTTACTTCCTTAACAACTTCTGTAACCTTAAATATGGGAATTTGAAGTTTATCGCCTTTTCTTAATGGATTAGCATATAAAAAAGTGTTATGTTTTTTTATTTCATCTTCAGTTACATTATATGTTTTAGCTAAACTATATAAAGTTTCTTTTCTACTTGTTTTATGAGTTTTATAACCTTGTAGCTCTTTTACTATAGTAATTTCAGGTTTAACCGCTTTAGTCAACGGAATAATTAAAACCGTATTAGGTTTTAACTCTTTTCTGGCATCAGGATTTAAATCATAAATATCTGAAGGTGTAATGTAATAACGTTTTGCTATTGCATCAATTGTTTCTCCGCTTTTTACTTGATGTGTACTAAAATTTTGTGCTGTAACAGTAGTTAAACTAGATACTAAAATCAAAATTAGTACTAAAAAAAATCTATTCATAGTGTTCTATTCTGCTAATAAATATATAATAAAAGCTCAGTTATATACGATTATTTTCGGGTTAAGGATGAAACCAATATCTTTTTTTTAATTATAACATTTAGCATGCCAAAAAAAACTATTTCAATAAAACCTGATTTAATAAACTAAATAATTGGTGAAAATCTATTGCGTTTATGATTCATATTATAAAATTCCGAATAAGCAGGAATTTTATTCCCACTCAATAGTAGCTGGTGGTTTTGAACTAATGTCGTAAACAACTCTATTAACTCCTTTTACCTTATTTATTATATCGTTTGATGTTTTTTGAAGAAATTCGTAAGGTAAATTTACCCAATCTGCTGTCATACCATCTGTACTTTCTACCGCTCTAAGTGCCACACATTTTTCATAAGTACGCTCATCCCCCATAACACCTACACTATTAACTGGTAATAACATGGCGCCTGCTTGCCAAACTTTATCATACAACCCCCATGATTTTAGCCCATTAATAAAAATAGCATCAACCTCTTGAAGAATACGTACTTTTTCAGCCGTAATATCTCCCAAAATACGAATACCCAAACCAGGCCCAGGAAACGGATGGCGTCCTAAAAGCTCAGGATTGATACCTAAAGTAGCTCCAACACGTCTTACTTCATCTTTAAAAATAGCACGAAGTGGTTCGACAATTTTAAGTTTCATAAAATCTGGTAACCCACCTACATTATGATGACTTTTAATAGTTGCCGATGGTCCTCCCGTTGCCGAAACACTTTCAATAACATCTGGATAAATAGTACCTTGAGCCAACCATTTTACATCGGTTAATTTATGGGCTTCATCATCAAAAACCTCTATAAAGGCATTACCAATAGCTTTACGTTTTAATTCTGGATCTTCTATTCCGGCTAAAGCATCTAAAAATCGTTTGGAAGCATCAACGCCTTTTACGTTAAGCCCCATACCCTCGTATTGTTTTAAAACACTTTCAAATTCATTTTTACGTAACAATCCGTTATTCACAAAAATACAGTATAAGTTTTTCCCAATGGCTTTATTAAGTAAAACAGCCGCCACGGTAGAATCTACACCTCCTGAGAGTCCTAAAACAACTTTATCTTTTCCTACTTTTTCTTGAATAGCTTCTACGGTTTCTTCTACAAAAGAATCTGGTGTCCAATCCTGATGTAATCCAGCTATATCAACTAAAAAGTTTTGCAATAATTGTTTTCCATCTGTTGAATGATATACCTCAGGATGAAATTGAATAGCATACGTTTCTTCACCATCAATTCTGTAAGCTGCATTAGCAACATCATGTGTACTTGCAATAAGCACACCATTCGTTGGTAATTTTTTAATAGTATCAGAATGGCTCATCCAAACTTGACTTCCGGTATGTATATGAGCCAAAAATGGTTCATTACCTTTGATAAAAGACAAATTAGCACGACCATATTCTCTAGTATTAGATGGCGCTACTTCACCCCCTGAAAAATGAGCTAAATACTGTGCGCCATAACATACGGCTAGCATTGGTTTTTTTCCTCTAATTTCAGATAAATCAGGATGCAGCGCTTCTTCTCTTCGCACCGAAAACGGACTGCCAGAAAGAATCACAGCCTTGTATTCTGCTAAGTTGGTTGGAATTTTGTTAAATGGATGTATTTCGGAGTAAATGTTGAGTTCTCTAACTCTACGAGCAATAAGTTGTGTGTATTGCGATCCGAAGTCTAAAATAAGTACCTTGTCATGTTGCATGCGCAAAAATAACAATAGATTTTATATTGACGAATTGCAATAGTTTATTTTTTTATTTTTTTACAACATAGAATCTAAAATCACCTCTATATCAGCCTCTGTAGTGTCTGGATTAATAAAACAAAATCGAGAAATTGTTTCATAAGTTCCATCAACCTCCCATTTTGTAGGGGTTACTAATGCTAATCCTTTCCTATGATTTTCAAATGTCCAATTGGTATAATCTTCAGGTTTCCAACCAATTCTTCTATATAAAACACAAGATAAACCTGGCTCTCTAACCAATTCTAAATGATTGGCATTTTTTATCAGCTTACTGGCTATTTGCGCCAACTCAATACCACGTTCTACTGATTCTTCATACTTATTTGTACCATGCATAGCTAAAGAAAACCAAAGAGGCAAGCCCCTAACACGTCTTGTTAATTGAATTTGATAATCGGAAGGATTAAAACCGTTTGATCCTTCATCCTTAAAAATATCTAAATAAGAACCTTCTTGCGAATGTGCTTGCTTTGCCAATTCCGGATTTTTATAAAGTACAGCACCACAATCATAAGGGGAAAATAACCATTTATGAGGATCGATAGTAATGCTATCAGCTTTTTCAATACCTGTAAATAAATGTCGCACAGATTTTGCTGCTAAAGCTCCGCCCCCATAAGCGGCATCCACATGAAACCAGATATTTTCATTTTCACAAATGTTTGCTATTCCTAATAAATCATCTATAATACCTGCATTTGTTGTACCTCCAGTGGCAACAATAGCGAATAGGCGCGTTCGATCTTCTTCACTTAAATTATTTATAACTTTTTGCACTTCGGCTGATTCTAATCGTTCTTCAGTTTTCACCATTAAAACATCTGCATCAATAACCTTTGCCATCGATTTCACAGAAGAATGAGCCCCAATAGAGGTAATAATCAACCCTTTTTTAAATTGATTTTCACTATTTAAACTTCGCCAATATTCTCTTGCAGTTACAATAGCCGACAAATTAGCCGCTGTACCACCACTTGTAAAAACACCAAATGCACCACTTGGCAATCCTGTTAATGAAACCAACCATTTCATTGCTTCATTTTCACAAAAAATTCCCCCAGCACCTTCCATCCAATATGCCCCATGTATACTAGAGGCAGAAGTGACCAAGTCAAACATAATGGCTGCTCTAGTTGGTGATGCTGGTACAAAAGCCAAATGCATTGGATGATCAACTGGAACGTTAGCTTTTACTAAATGTTCTTTCCACAAATTAAAAGCCACTTCACCACCAATACCTTTTTCAGTTATAGTTTCACCCACTAATTTCTTTAAATCATCTGCACTTTTTGGAACTCCAATTTCAGGTTGAGATATAGAAATTCTATTGATAGCATATTTCATAATATCCATTGTCATTTCTATTAATTCAATGTCTATTTTGTGCATATTTTATAGTGTTACAATTAAAAACTTATTTTTTAAAGGTGCTAATTCCTCGATTAATTTAGAAATAAGAGCATCTCCATATTCCAAATATAATTGAGAAAAATTAACATTACGCTCTTGTAGATTCCCATTTGGAAATAATTCATTTTGAAGATCTGTCATTCTTAAAACTTGGTCAGACAATTTGTTTTTCTGTGCTTTTAACAAACGCTTTTCCAAAGTTTCTAATCCTTTTAATTGCTTCACCTCCTGTGCTTTTACCGCTCCCAAAAACGACTTATCTGTCTGTTCTGCTAATACATATAAATTTTCAAATTGCTGTTTCAAGGCATTTTTTTGTGATGAAAAATCAATATCAATATTTGATATTTCTCGCACTTTTTTATTAATAAATGTATTGCGTTTTAAAAAGATATCTTCTTTTGAAATATTTAAATTTTCAAGTTTTTTATGGTGATTTTGTGTTTTAACTAAAACAGAATTACGCAATAACAACATAGGATAAGGCACATTAACTGTTTTAAAATAATTTTTCAACTGAAACCAATAAGCCAACTCACCACCACCACCAATATAACACAGATTTGGCAAAATTACTTCCTGATACAACGGACGCATAATCACATTAGGCGAAAACCGTCCTGGTGCTTCATTGAGGTGTTTTAATAGCTGGCTCCTATTCCAAGTTAAATTGGTATTTACAACTTTATAAACATCATCTTCAAAAACAATACGTTCTCTTAAATGATCTGTCAAATAAAACAAATTAATTTCACGAGGATTAACTTGAATATTATATCCTAAGCTTACAAGCTGTTTGTTAGTTTCCGCAACAGTTTTAAAAGATGTTCCGTTTATTAATTCATCTTCAATAAAAGGAATAAATTGCCGTTTTAAATCCGAATCGTGGGCATCAATAATGACCAACCCATGGTCTTTAAATAATTCATTGGCTAAATATCGTGTAGCATCGGCTAAATTATCGTGATTTAAATATGCTTTCTTAAAAAGCTCTCTTAACCAGTCCGCATGTTTACCAGTTCCTAAATCTTGAGAAAACAAATTAAAAACAGCTTCTAACCCATCAGTAGACAATTCTCCCACGGCACCACCTGTTTCTTTATTCCAATGAACTTTCTTTCCTTTAAAATTAAAATAATTGATTTCTTCAAAATCATGATCTTCTGTAGCCATCCAATAGACGGGGACAAAATTATAATTGGAATACTCTTGCTTTAACTGTTTTGTTAAATTAATAGTGGATATTATTTTATATAAAAAGTATAAAGGCCCAGTAAATAAATTAAGCTGATGTCCTGTTGTTATGGTAAAAGTATTAGGCTCCTTTAATAAATCTATATGAAGATTTGAAAGTTCTGAGGCCTCAATTTTTTGATATTGTTTTTTTAAAACAGCGGTTAAAATCTCTCTCGATTGTTGATTAAAATTAGATTTCGCTTCAATTTGAAGCTTAAAATTCTCAACATTAGGAAAATGCTTATAGAATTTTTTAAGTTCTGGTTTTTCATCTAAATAATCACAAATAAGTGACGAAAAATAGCCCGTTTTTTTAAATGCAATAGAATCTGTATGCATGATACTTTAAAAATTTATGTAAAGATAGTGTCTTTTAGAAATTTACGAGGTATCAGATTTTTTTAGTATTTTTTTAACAATCAAAATTTCAAACACTCCCCTAAATACTTCTTAAAATATTTTTTATTTATACTAATTATCAGTAACTTACATCTAAACACACTCTTTAAACCTCTAAATTATGAAACCAACAATAACAAAACCGAATATTATATTTTATGTTACCACTCTTGTTTTAATGACTGTCTTTTTTCATCATCAAAATATTTATGCGATGCAAGATCAGAAACTGCCACTTACACCAGTATTGACTGAATATAAAGGAATCATTTTAGATAAAGAATCAAAAAAACCGTTGATTTATACTAATTTAAACATTACAAATACAAATATTAGTACGGTAACTAATACTGATGGTGAATTCTTAATTAAAGTTCCTGAATTATATTTAAAAAGTAGTGTTATTATTTCTCACTTAGGGTATAACGATTTAGAAATCTCTTTATCTGAATTAAACAATCCAATAAATCATATTTATTTAAATGAAGCAATTATAACACTAAATGAAGTCAATTTAAAAACTATTAAGAATGCAGAAGCTTTAGTTAGAGAAACATTAAAACGAAAAGGAGATAATTATTATAACAATCATGCGTTGATGACTGCTTTTTATAGAGAAACCATAAAAAAACGCAATAGAAATGCCTCTCTCTCTGAAGCCGTAGTTGAGGTTTATAAACAGCCTCTAAAATCCAATAAAAATGACGCCGTAAAACTTATTAAGGCTAGAAAAAGTACTGATTATTCAAAACTTGACACTTTAGCTTTAAAACTTCAAGGCGGTCCTTTTAGCAACTTGTACACGGATATGATGAAGTATCCTGAATTTATTTTTAATGAAGATAATCTTTCTGATTATATTTTTAGTTATGCCAAGACATCACAAATAAATGGCAGCGAGGTTTTTGTTATTGATTTTAAGCAGCAACCATACATTAAATATCCTATGTATTATGGAAAATTGTTTATAGATACAAAATCTCGAGCAATAACAAGTGCTGTTTACAAACTGAATGTTACCAATAAAATTTTATCAAGTGAAATGTTTGTCAAAAAAAAACCTAACAGAGTGGACGCCTACCCTACTGAGGCTTCCTATCGAGTAGATTACAGAATAAAAGACGGTAAATGGCATTATGGATATAGCAATATAGCACTTACTTTTAAAGTAAAATGGAAGCACAAACTGTTTAATAGTTCCTATACTTTGAGCAGTGAAATGGCTATTACAGATTGGGAAGAAAATACCTCGGGCATTGACAGACCTAAAGAACGTCTCAAACCATCTGTTATATTAAGTGATCAAGCTTCTGGTTTTTCAGACCCAGATTTTTGGGGTGAATTTAATATCATAGAACCAGAAAAATCGATTGAATCTGCTATCAAAAAAATTAATAAGCAGTTAAGTAAAATAGCGTCTTAATACAAAACATTTTACAAAAACAAGTTCAAGTTCGAAATAAATATTACATTTATCGAACCATGAAAATTATTTCTACCAACATAGCAAAACCAACCATAATTACTTGGAATGGTAAAAAAGAAACCACAGGGATTTATAAAACACCAACAAATTTTCCTATTTATTTAGGAAAAAATGATGTAAAAGATGATAGCGTTATAGATAGGAAATATCACGGAGGAGAATTTAAAGCTTGTTATATATTCTCAGAAATGCATTACAAATACTGGAAAAATCTATATCCAAACTTAAATTGGGAATGGGGTATGTTTGGAGAAAACCTAACTATTTCTCACATGGACGAAACAGAAATATTTGTTGGAGATGTATATAAAGTTGGAGATGCAATAATACAAATTTCGCAGTCCAGAGAACCCTGTTATAAATTAGGCATAAAATTTAAGAATCAAAACATTTTAAAAAAATTCATAACCCATGGTTTACCAGGATCTTATGTGAAAGTTTTAAAAGAAGGCGCTGTTAAAATTGGAGATGAACTCATTTTAGAAAAACGCCCTAAGAAGAGTTTAACAGTTGCTCAATTATTTCGTTTATTGTATGATAAAGACAAAGACCAAAATCTACTAAAACTTGCTATAAACAATGAAGCTTTGCCTCTAAAAAAAAGAGAAAAGTTTAAAAAGTTTATACTAACCCATTAAAGCAATTAGGTTATCAAATATGTCTTATTTATTTGTCTATGGTACTTTACTGCAGTCCTTAAAAAACCCCATATCAAAGTTTCTTAATGAACATTCCGAAATTATAGGTCAAGGTTATATTCAAGGAAAACTTTATGATGTTGGCGAATATCCTGCTGCCATATTAAGTGATTTTAAAACAGATAAAATATATGGTACTGCATTAAAAATAATAAATCCAGAGAACGTCTTCAGCGTTTTGGACACCTATGAAGGTACAAACGAAACACCTCCTTTATATATAAAGAAAAAAATAATGGTTTATTTAGAAAACAAATATAATATTCAAGCTTGGGTATATATTTTCAACTATCCTGTACAGCATTTAAAACGCATCCATTCTGGAGATTACTTAAATCCGTAATACTTACTTTTGAATAATTAACAAGATTTTATTCATACTATTTTATGAGTAAATCTTCTAATGCTGGTTTTAAATGATGAAATCTAAATTGAAATCCTTTATCCTCAATTTTTTTAGAACTAACACGTTGGCTAAGGAACAACAGTATAAACATGTCTCCTAAAACAAACTTCATGACACTTTTAGGAATATTTGGCATAAATAAAGGACTATCAATAACATGTGCTGCTATTTTTGTAAACTCATGATTGGAGATGGTATCTGGAGACACGCCGTTAAACACGCCTTCTAATTCATTTTTAGTAACAAATAGAAACAACCGTCCTAAATCTTTAATATGAATCCATGACTGCCATTGTTTCCCCGTACCAAACGAGGCCCCTAAACCAAACTTTATTGGTTTAACAATTTGAGGAAGTGCTCCGCCTTTATTTGATAAAACCAATCCTGTTCTAATTTTTGATACTTTAATTTTCAAATTTAAAAACCCATCAACTGCAGCTTCCCATTTTTGTACGACTAAAGACAAAAAAGAATCTCCTACTTCTTCAAAATTTTCATCGTAATAATTGGTTTGTGAATCTGGATATATACCAATAGCACTAGAAGAAATCACATGCCTAACTTGATGTTGAATATCTTTTAATGAATTTATCAATAACTCAGTAGTCTTTACCCTACTAAAAATAATCTCTTTTTTATAAGCTTTTGTCCACCGTTTAGATATAGAAGCCCCAGCCAAATGAATAATAGTTTCAACACCATCAAAACAATTGGTATCAATTTCATTTTTTTTAGGATTCCAATAATACCCCTGATAATTTTTGACGGTTGAAATTTTAGCCTTTGAAGTGGTTAAATAATTAACATCTATATCTTTTTTATGACATTGATTTACAATCTCCTGCCCTATAAGTCCTGTAGCTCCTGTAATTAAAATGCGCATTTTTATTTTTATATAAATTTACAAAAAGGATATACATTTAACAGGATATTTAGGTTGGATTTAACAAAATATAACGTTAAAAAATTATAGTATGTTTCAGTTTAAATTATTGTTTGTTTTGTTGCACGAAGCATTTCTCGTTTTCCTGGTGGGCCTGGCAATTTTTCAACTAAAAACCCTACCGTTTGCATAGCACGACGCACACTTCCTTTAGCTGCATAAGTTACCAAAACACCACCACCTTTTAAAGCATCATACATTTTTTTAAAAATAGATTCTGTCCATAATTCTGGTTGTACACGAGCACCAAAAGCATCAAAATAAATAAGATTATATACATTTTTATCTTCAATTTGAGAAAACAAACGCTGCTGCTTAGTTAATGAAAATGTATCAGAAATTACATGTTGGGTTTCCCAAGGTATTTGATGTAATTTTCGAAAAACGTATGCTTTATTATCTGCTTTTAATTCTGCCGGATAATTAAGTTGTAAAACTTCATCATTTGAAACAGGATAACCTTCAACACCAAAATAATTCACTTTAATATTCATTTTTTCAGCTTCTAACAAAGTAATAAAAGCATTTAAACCTGTTCCAAAGCCTATTTCTAATATTGACACTTCTACAAAATTAGGGTAACTTAATTTGCTATTATTCGCATCAAAACCATAAAAATAATGCAAGCCTTGTTTTATAAAAACATGACAAGCCTCTTGAATAGCTCCGTGTTTAGAATGATATTGCTCATCCCAATCTGGTAAATGAATGGTTGAAGACCCATCTGCAGTAATTACTATTTCACGTTTCATTGAATTCTTTTTTTATCATTTTATTGAAGTGTATCTTTTTTTTAAAGCAAAAGACTAACCTTCTGAACTAGATTTGTAAAAATAAGCTATAAGCCACGCTTTTTTTGACAACTTATACTTTTTTTATAAATACTTATTTACCTAAATTTGTACGATATAATAATAGGAGCAATGAGCACAGAAATAAATAACATAGAAATACAGAAGGCAACGACCTCAAAAATTAGCAATGTAGATTTTGATAACTTAAGTTTTGGCAAAGTCTTTTCTGATCATATGTTACTTGGCGTTTATAAAGAAGGTAAATGGCAAGCCCCTAAAGTTGTTCCTTATGAACCTATTACTTTAGATCCATCTGCTAAAATTTTTCATTATGGGCAATCAATTTTTGAGGGCTTAAAAGCTTATAAAGATGCCAATGGAGATACTTTTCTATTTCGCCCTTTAGATAACTGGAAACGTTTAAACATTTCGGCTAAACGCTTATCAATTCCCGAATTACCAGAAGAACATTTTATAGAAGGCCTAAAAGCCTTACTACAAGTTGATGATGAATGGATTCCTAAAAAAGATGGTAGTTCATTATACATCAGACCTTTTATTTTTGCGTCAGGAAATGGATTTCATGCTTCTCCAGCTGATGAATATACTTTTATTATTGCCACAGCTCCTTCAGGAGCTTATTTTTCAGGACAATTAAAAGTATTAATAGAACAAACCTACTCGCGTTCTGCAAATGGAGGTGTTGGCTTTGCTAAAGCTGGAGGAAATTATGCTGGACAATTTTACCCAACACAATTGGCGGTTGAAAAAGGCTATCAACAAGTTATTTGGACAGATGATACTACGCATGAGTATATTGAAGAAGCTGGAGCTATGAATATTTTTATTCGCATAAATGACACATTAATTACAGGTCCTACTAGTGATCGTATTTTAGATGGCATAACTCGCAAAAGCATTCTTGAAATAGCTAAATCTGAAAACATACCTTTTGAAGTTCGAAAAATAAGCGTAACAGAGGTGGTTGAAGCATCTAAAAACGGATCACTTAAAGAAATGTTTGGAGCAGGAACAGCAGCCGTTATTTCTCCCATTTCTGCTTTTGGTTACAAAGACACAGACTATGATTTACCTAAAATAGCAAACAGTTATGGAGAACGTTTAAAAAAACGTATCACTGACATTCAAACCAATAAATCTGATGATTCATTTGGATGGAGATATAAAATTTAAATTCTTTTCTAATAATAAAAAAAGAAGCCATTAGGCTTCTTTTTTTATTTATCTAAAATAGACTGAATATTTGGTTTAAAATAATTTGGCCCTTTTAACACTTTTCCATCTTTGCGATAAATAGGTTGACCATCAGCCCCCAGTTTACTCATATTACTACGTTGTATTTCATCAAAAACCTCTTCTATTTTATACTGCATACCATGCTCTATTATGGTTCCGCACAAAATATAGAGCATATCACCCAAAGCATCTGCTACCTCTACTAAATTATTTTCATTTGCAGCTTCTAAATACTCTTCATTCTCCTCCTGCATTAAATTAAATCGCAAGGTGTTTTTTGCAACTCCCAAATCTGCTTTTGGAATTTCACTATGCCCTAATTTAAATGCCTCATGAAATGCTTTTACAGCCTCTATTTTACTTTTCATAAATTTCATAAATTTGCATAAAAATAACTATATGTTCAGCAACGGTCAAATCATTTTCGGAATTTTATTTTTTATTGTTTTCGCTATTATTATTACTTACACCTACCGAAAAGATTTGAATCTTCATAAGCGTTTTTATTCTGGCAGTATTTGGGTTTTACTTGCTTTTATCGGCTTTATTTTATTTATTACTGCTATTAAATTTATTTTTAGATAGCACAAAAGACAATAAAAACAAATGTTTAGGAGTTTTATAAAAAAACACCAAGATTTCAACGCAACCAAGTTGACTTTTGTGTATCTATATAATAACTAACGTCTAAACAGCTAAAAAATGAAAGTAATCATTATCATTTCAATCCTTCTTGTTATCAATGTATTACTATTAACTTTCAGCGTCAACAAAAAGTAGATTATTTATTTCAATAAAATCATTTGATTTTATATTTCAGAATCGATTAATTCAATTGTTAATTGTTTAATATTTAGCAGTTCTATTAAGCATCTAATCATTTAACTTCTTAAAGTTTAAAAATGATTATATTTGGTTTTAAATTCATCTCAACAAAACCATCATGAAAGTGTTTAAATATCTACTATTTCTAATTCTCATTGGAATTATAGGCACATCTATTTATATTGCCGTTCAACCAAATTTTTTTGAAGTTTCTCGTAGCAAAACCATCAAAGCACCGGCTGCTGTTATTTACAATAATATTATTGACTTTAAAAATTGGGAATCATGGTCTGCATGGATTGAAAAAGACCCGACTATAAAATTAACTTATCCAGAACAAACTCAAGGCGTAAACGGAGCTTATTCCTGGGAAGAAGAAGATGGTATGGGTACTATAAAAACTATTGAAGCCACTCCCAATAAAACCATAACCCAGCAAATGCAATTTGCAGATTATCCGGCTTCTGACATTACTTGGAATTTTACTTCAAAAGAAAATGATTTCACTGAGGTAACTTGGACTATTACAGGTAAAGATTTGCCTTTTAACTTCAAAGCCTATTCTACAGTTTCTGGCGGTATGGAAAAACAAATAGGTCCATATTTTGAACGCGGATTAGAAAAATTAGATAGTGTTATTGTGAGTAACATGAAAAAATATAGTGTGGTAATAAATGGTATTACTGAGCATAGTGGAGGGTATTATATATACAATACTGCATCTTGTAAAATAGATCAATTGGAAACAAAAATGCAAGAAATGTTTCCTCAAATTCAAAATTTCGCTCTAAAAAACAATATCCAAATAGCAGGAGCTCCTTTTGTCTATTATCATAAATGGGATGAACAAAATAATGCTGCTATGTTTTCTTGTTGCATACCAACTACCACAAAGGTTATTACAACTGAAAGCGATATTTTAACAGGACAGCTTATGCCTTTCAAAGCTATTTCAACAACACTTAAAGGAAACTATAATCATTTAAAAGAAGCTTGGGAAACTACAATGAATTATATTCCTGAAAATGATTTTACATTGGATAATAATGGTCCAATGTTAGAAACTTACTTAACAGACCCTGTAAATACTCCCAACCCTGCCAATTGGGTCACACAAATTTTTATAGCTATAACGGAATAAATGAAAAGTATTTTACTCGTTTTTTTAGGCGGTGGTTTTGGAAGTGTGCTTAGATATTTAATAAGCAAATATCTAAATAATATTGAAAGCGGTATTCCTTATGGCACGTTCGCAGCTAACATTTTAGGGAGCTTGCTTATCGGCTTAATTTTAGGGTTGGCTGCTAAAAACGATAGTCTTACACAGAGCCAAACATTGTTATTAGCTACTGGTTTTTGTGGAGGCTTTACCACTTTTTCAACCTTTGCTTACGAAAACCATGTATTTTTAAAATCAGGAGATTTTATTAGTTTCACTATTTATTCAATTTCAAGCTTTGTTATTGGTTTTTTAGCGGTCTTTTTTGGTATGTTTTTAGTTAAATAAGATTGAAAACATAAAGCACCATACTTTATGAACAAAATACAATTATTCATTTAAATTAATAATTATTAAAAGCCTTTACACCAGCTTCTACTTTCACTTTTAAAAAATTTCCCCTTGGAACTAGCGGACAAGAATATTTTTCATTATACACACAATACGGATTGTATGCCTTATTGAAATCAATGATAAAAGTATCTCCTTCAGGAATTTTTGCATCAATATATCTGCCACCTCCGTAGGTTTCTAAACCATTGGTTTCATCTAAAAATGGAAGAAATAAATAATCTTCAAAACCCTCTTTTTCAAGTAAATCTTGATCTTGATAGATGTTTAACTGATGTTTTTTTTTGTGTAGTGTAAAATGTAGCACTCCAAAAACTCGTTTTTTAGAAACTTCTTCAGTGGTTGTCTGCATTTCAAAATACTCGGTATCTGGAGTCCTTTTTAAAACAGCAGTGACCACATAAGTTGAATCAAACTTAAAAAAATCTAAACCCTTAAAATTCTTTCTATCTTTATCTTTTAAAGGAGATGTAGTTGCGTCTTTATATGTAGCATTAAGATTTTTCTGAAACTCTGTTTCACCTTGAATTGGTCGTTTTTTTTGACTGCAATTTGTCAAACAAACCATAGATAAAATAAATAAGAATACTATTTTCATTGTAATGTTTTTCATTTCAAAAATAAAATAATTCATTTTTATTTTCTGTCTTTTATAAGCTTTTAACAGCTTTTTGCTTTACAACATGAGATAAGGCTATTTGTGTTTTAGATTCGCCATAAACAATAAGTTGGTCTATAAAGTTTTCTAAGTGCTTTTGATTTTTTAACACAACTTCCATGACTATATTTTCATCACCAGTTATTCGGTAGCAATTTATAACTTCATCATACGTTTTTACTTTTTCAAGAAAAGGCTTTAGCTTGCCCATAAATGCACGCAATGTAATAATGGCCCTAAGTTGATACCCAATTTCAAAAGGTGAAACTATGGTTTTATACCCCTCAATAACACCCAAATCTTCCATTTTTTTTATACGTTCTGACACGGCAGGAGATGTAATACCTACTTGTCTACCAATTTCGGCATTTGATTGTCTTGCATTTTCTTGTAAACACTTTAAAATCTTTGAATTAAGTCTATCAATATTCATTTTAAAAAATTTAATAATAATACATAAAATATTAAAGCAAATATACCAATATACTTTAAAAATTAAAGTAGATTATATTTTTTAGTAAGTAATTTTGGTATAATTGCTAAGAAAGAAAAGAATGTCATCAAATACCCCACTAAATCTATCGGAATTACCGATTTACAAAAAAGCCATTGAGATTTTTGCACTATCGCAAAATATTTCTACTTATTTAAATCATGATTTATCTGATTTAAAGGAAGATGGATCTGAAAATCCGCATATCTATTTCTCTGGAGATATTGTACAACAATCTGTTTCATTGGCTCCAGAAATTTTAAATGCAGAAAGACAACGTTACTCAGAAAGAAAGTACAAACACATCGCTTCACTTAAGCGATTAACAAATATGCTGTACAAAAACTCATACCGCTTAGAACGTTCAAATAGTAATGGAAAAGATTTTTTACCTATTTTACGTACTGAACTAAAAAAGTTTAAAAAACTTCAACGCTCTTGGTTACTTACCTTATAATTGATTATTAATTTATATATTGAACTTTCCATATTTTAGCTTTGGTTTTAAACTCAAATAAGTATTGCTACAGGAATTATAAAAAAAACATTTTAATATAAAAACTACGATTGTTAAATAAAAATATGGTGTTTTCTAATTTTTAATCTTATCACCATAAGGCTATATGCCTTAGATAAAAATATTTAGTCCTGCTTCGGTAGGACTTTTTTATATAATTCAATAATATCACATACCTACAATATAGGTAATGAATAAATTACATTATGAAATTTAGCATATTTAAGCTACTTTTAGCCCCTTAATTGAGTAAATACATTTATGAATAAAATCACCATATTAATCCATTGTAAAGACCGCCCAAACATCATTGCCTCTATAACTAATTTTATTGCAATAAATGGCGGTAATATTGTTTATATCGACCAGCATGTTGATAGAGAACAAGATATATTTTTTATTAGGTTGGAAAGTGAATTTAGTTCCGCTGATTTTTCTGTTGATGCATTTAAAACATTATTTAAAAATGCTTTGGTTGAAAAATTCAATATGAAATGGCGAATTTATTCCTCTGATAGAAAACCCAAAATGGCCATTTTTGTTTCAAAATACGACCACTGTCTTTATGATATTTTAGGGCGGTACAATTCTGGAGAGCTACATTTAGAAATCCCATTTATAATTAGTAATCACAATGATTTAAAACCAATTGCCGATAGTTTTAAAATTCCGTTTTACCACATTCCAGTAACCAAAGACACAAAAGAAGACGCTGAGCAAAAACAATTGGAGCTGCTTGAAAAATTTAATGTTAATTTTATTGTTCTTGCCAGATATATGCAAATAGTTTCAAGCAAATTAATTAGCAAGTACACCAATAAAATTATTAACATTCATCACTCTTTTTTACCTGCTTTTGTTGGAGCCAAGCCTTACCACTCTGCGCACAAACGCGGTGTTAAAATAATTGGTTCAACAAGTCATTATGTAACTGAAGAATTAGATGCAGGTCCAATTATTGAACAAGATGTAGCTTATGTTTCACACACACATAACATTGAAGATTTAATAGCAAAAGGACGCGATTTAGAAAAAATCGTTTTAGCAAACGCTATTAAATTACATACCAATAGAAAGGTAATGGTTTATAATAATAAAACAGTGATTTTTTCTTAAGAGACTTCAATTTGTGTATTAAAATAAAACACATTTTCAAACAAAATAAACAAAATCATTGTTAAAATGTGACCTTATTATTTTTCAGTGTCTATAATGAATAACTAACATAAAATATAACAACAAAGGATTAAATATTATTTTATTAAAAAAACGACTGTTTAAGTCCATTATTTTTAACAGCATAAGCTATCAGCTTTTATTATAAACAACTATATTTACGCAAATTTTAAACCCAAAATCATGATTCGTAAAATTCTTGCTATCCTAATAACACTTAATTTAACTGCCTGTGCAGAATTACAACAAGTAGTTAGTCAACTTCCTCAAGAAGTAGGTACAATTGGCAATGCAGAAATAGCCTCTGGTTTGCGTCAGGCATTAAATCTTGGTATAGAAAAGCAAGTAAGTAAACTAACAGCAGAAGACGGTTTTTTCAAAAATGAATTGGTTAAAATTGCCTTACCCGATGAACTACAAAAAGTAGATAAAGCCTTAAGAGATATTGGACTTAGTAGTTTGGCTGACGAAGGCTTAAAAGTACTTAATAGAGCTGCAGAAAATGCTGTTAAAGAAGCAACTCCCATTTTTGTTGACGCAGTAAAAGATATCACTTTTGCTGATGCTAAAAATATCCTTTTAGGAGATAACGATGCAGCCACTCAATATCTAACCTCAAAAACTCAAACAGCACTTTACGATAAATTTAATCCTGTAATTAAAAATTCATTTAGCAAAGTTGGAGCTGATCAAATTTGGAGTAACCTTATAACGAAATACAATTCTTTACCTTTTACATCAGATGTAAATCCCGATTTGACAGATTATGTTACGGCAGAAGCTTTAAAAGGTGTGTATACTATGATTGCTGTTGAAGAAGAAGATATAAGAACCCAGTTATCTTCAAGAAGCACTGATTTATTGAAAAAGGTTTTTGCATTGCAAGATTAACCAATCAATTAATAATAATATCTTTTTTTTATTTCTGAATAATATTTGTATATTTAAATACCTGTTATTCAGATAGTAAATGAATAGAACTGATATCATAACAAATCACCAAGCCAAACTCAAGAAACAATACAAAGTTCTTATTGAGCAGGCTTATAATTTCCGTCAAACAGACTCTGCTTTAAGCGATATTTCAGAATATAAAGCCATTAAACTACTTAATAAGCTTAATAAACTAAAATATCTTTATAGAGCAAGATAGAACAGTTTTATAAATATATTATTAATTCTTTAACATTTAGCTTACATCCAAAAGTGTAAAATATTCGTACTTTATATAAAAAAAGAACGTTATGAGCCCACATTTTTGTAAAGTTGGTAAAATTAAACCCAACCTAAGTAAACTAATTAGTTTAAAAGAATTAGAAAATAAGATTTCCAATTTTGTTGATGATGTAAGTAAAGTTGACTACCCTGACAGAATTACGAGTAGTAGCTAAGTTTTTAATAGAACTTGCATTTCCTGTTGTAACTCTTTAGCTTTTATAGCTGCTATTTCTGCAAAATCTTCTGTTTTAGAAGCATAAATAATACCTCTAGAAGAGTTAATTAGCAATCCAACAGAATGATTCATACCATATTTACAAACCTCTTGTAAATTACCTCCTTGTGCACCAATTCCAGGTACCAATAAAAAACTATCAGGAATAATTTTTCTAATATCAGCAAAATATTCAGCTTTGGTAGCTCCAACAACATACATTAAATTTTCTGAATTTTTCCAAGTTTTAGATGTTTCTAATACTTGTTTATACAACTCGCTTTCATCAACAACTTTTGTTTGAAAATCAAAAGCCCCTTGATTTGATGTTAATGCCAAAAGTATGGTGTGCTTATTTTCAAAAGCCAAAAAAGGTTCAACAGAATCTTTTCCCATATAAGGGGCTACGGTAACAGAATCAAAAGCCATATTTTCAAAAAACGCTTTGGCGTACATGGTGCTTGTATTTCCTATATCACCTCGTTTAGCATCTGCAATGGTGAAAATTTCTGGATGTTTTTCATTTATGTAATTAATAGTTTTTTCTAAAGATTTCCATCCATGTAATCCATAGGCTTCATAAAAAGCCGTGTTGGGCTTATATGCTACACACAAATGATGTGTGGCATCAATAATAGCCTTATTGAAAGCAAAAATAGGATCTTCTTCTTTTAAAAGATGTTTAGGAAGCTTATTTAAATCAACATCCAATCCAATGCATAGAAAGGATTTTTTTTGTTTGATTTGCTGTATTAATTGGCTTGTTGTCATGGTTTCGTTAAAAAACTATTTCACAAAAAATTTTCAGAGTAAATTCAATAAAAATTGTTCGTGTATATATTACTAACTTAAATTACATCATTATTAGCTTTCAATTTTTCTGTATTTTCTGCCAATTGTAATTCATCAATAATTTTTTGAATATCCCCATTTACAATATTTGACAAATCATAAAGTGTCAGTCCTATTCTATGGTCTGTTACACGACCTTGCGGATAATTGTAAGTTCTAATTTTAGCACTTCTATCTCCTGAGGTAACCATAGAACCTCGTTTTTCAGCATCTTCAGCATTCTTTTTAGCAAGTTCCATTTCGTATAAACGCGAACGCAATACCTTAAAAGCCTTCTCCTTATTTTTATGTTGTGATTTTTGATCTTGACATTGCGCCACCAAACCTGTTGGAATGTGAGTTAACCGTACCGCAGAATACGTGGTATTTACAGATTGTCCTCCTGGTCCTGAGGAACAGAAAAAATCTATTCTAACTTCTTTTGGATTTATTTCAACATCAAATTCCTCAGCTTCGGGAAATACCATAACGGTAGCAGCACTGGTATGCACACGACCTTGTGTTTCTGTTTGTGGCACGCGCTGTACTCGATGTACACCAGCTTCAAATTTTAAAGTTCCATACACATCTTCACCAGAAACTTCAAATTGAATTTCTTTAAACCCACCATTGGTACCTTCACTAAAATCTACGGTATCAACTTTCCAGCCTTTACTTTCACAATATTTAGTGTACATTCTAAATAAATCACCTGCAAAAATACTAGCCTCATCACCACCTGTTCCGGCACGTAATTCCACTACTGCATTTTTAGAATCTTCAGGATCTTTTGGAATTAAAAGTACTTTTATTTCTTCTTCTAATTTAGGAATACCTTCTTTTGCTTCATCATATTGCATTTTGGCCATTTCAACCATTTCTGCATCACTGCCATCTGAAATAATAGATTCTGCTTCCTTTAAATTATCTATAAATTCTATATACTGCGCTCGCTTTTCCATCAAGATTCGCAAGTCTTTATATTCTCTATTGAGTTCTACATAACGTTTTTGATCTGAAATAATGTCGGGTTGGATAATTAAATCGCTAACCTCATCAAAACGCTGCTTTACTATTTGTAATTTCTCTAACATCTGCCTTTTTTAATTGGAAATCAAAAGTACGATAATTTATGGATTTTATATAGTTGCCGAAATTGTATTAACAACAACTATATTTTAAAGATTACTAATAAACATTCAATATTTACGAACTATTAAACTTGAAGTATTAAATCCAAGTTGCAATAGCCGTTTTAAAATAGCAGGAGATATGTATCATCCATCACAATCTTTAAATAAACGGGTAAATAAGCTTTATTTTTTGTTGTCTATCTAGAATAATTTGGAGACTCATTAGTAATAGTTACATCATGTGGATGACTTTCATTGATACCACTTGATGTAATTTTAACAAATTGCCCTGTTTCTTTTAATGTTTCAATATCCTTAGCTCCACAGTACCCCATACCAGCACGCAATCCTCCTATAAACTGATGAATGCTTTCAACCAACTCGCCTTTGTAAGGTACACGACCAACAATACCTTCTGGTACTAATTTTTTGATATCATCTTCAACATCCTGAAAATAACGGTCTTTACTCCCTTGTTTCATAGCCTCTACGGACCCCATACCTCTATAAGACTTAAACTTCCTTCCTTCATAGATAATGGTTTCACCTGGAGACTCTTTAGTTCCTGCTAAAAGCGATCCTAACATAACAGTATCTGCACCAGCTGCAATAGCTTTTGGAATATCGCCTGTATAACGAATACCTCCATCTGCAATTACTGGAACGCCTGTTCCTTTTAATGCCGCCGCAACTTCTAAAACTGCTGAGAATTGAGGAAACCCAACACCTGCTACAACACGTGTTGTACAGATAGAACCTGGACCAATACCTACTTTTACGGCATCGGCACCTGCTTCTACTAAATATTTAGCAGCTGCTCCTGTTGCTATGTTTCCAACTATAACTTCCAATTCTGGGAATTTAGATTTTATATCTTTTAAAACATTGACTACACCTTTAGTATGTCCGTGCGCTGTATCAATTACAATAGCATCTACACCTGCATTTACTAATGCTTCAGCTCTATCAACAGCATCAGCAGTAACACCAATTGCAGCAGCCACACGCAAACGACCAAACTGATCTTTATTTGCATTTGGTTTTTGACTTAGTTTAGTTATATCTCTAAAAGTAATTAAACCTGACAATTTAAAATCTTCATCAACAATCAGTAATTTTTCAATTTTATGCTCTTGAAGAATAATTTCAGCATCTTTTAAAGAAGTACCCACTGAAGCCGTTACCAAATTTTCACTGGTCATTACCTCTGTAATAGGTCTTTTTGAATCATGCTCAAAACGTAAATCACGATTGGTAACAATCCCCCTTAAAGTTCCATCTTTATCAACAATAGGAATGCCTCCAATACCATATTCAGCCATATAATTTTTAGCATCCTTAACCTTTGCGGTAAGTGGTAATGTTACAGGATCAATAATCATCCCACTTTCTGCACGTTTTACTTTTCTAACTTTTAAAGCTTGAGCTTCAATAGTCATATTTTTATGCAATACACCAATACCTCCTTCTTGTGCCATGGCAATAGCCATTTTACTTTCTGTTACAGTATCCATAGCAGCCGATATAATAGGCACATTTATGGTAATGTTTCTTGTGAATTTTGTTTGAATACTAACTTCTCTGGGAAGTATTTCTGAAAAAGCTGGTACTAAAAGAACGTCGTCGTAAGTAAGTCCTTCTCCAACTATTTTATTTTGATGTGCAGTCATGATGCAATTACGTTATAATTGCGTGCAAATATACAACTTATTTGATATATATTAATATTATTTATAATAGAATTATAAACAGAAAACAAGTCCCTATTTAAGAAACTTGTTTTCTACCGACAATCATGTTACATTTTATAAAAAAAGAATTTCTTAATTTATAAAGTTATTCAACTTATCTTACTCGGCCGCCACCGCCACCACGATAACCACCACCTCTTCTAGAACCTCGGTCTCCTCTATTATTCATATTTTGACCTGCAAAACTTCCAAATTTATAAGTGAAGTTTAACATAAAATACTGTTCTAAAATATTATTTTCAACATCTTGTATATAGGTTTCTGTCACCGTTCTTCTATAACCATTATTTTTACCTAACATATCATAACCTACAAGTGTTACAGTGGCCTTATTATCCCATAATTCAACACCTAAACCTGCATTCCAAAATACTGCGTCTCCATCAAATTCATCACCAACTCTACTGTTATATCTATAGGATACTTTGTTTGTAAAAAATACATTTTTTATAAAAAACACATTCGTATCAAAATCTAAGTTTTGAACAAAAAAGCTATTATCATTAAACTCATCAGTATCAAAAACACTTTGATTATTA
Organism: Pseudalgibacter alginicilyticus; assembly: GCF_001310225.1. Lineage (GTDB taxonomy): Bacteria > Bacteroidota > Bacteroidia > Flavobacteriales > Flavobacteriaceae > Pseudalgibacter > Pseudalgibacter alginicilyticus. The sequence continues at coordinate 1,077,456 of NZ_CP012898.1, forward strand.
GTATAACTATATGAACCACTAAAATCTATTTTATTATCATAAGAATATCTAAATGATAACGATGGTCTTATAGTTGTTGTTTTGGCTGTAAACTTAATAGCGTTCTGAACTGATAAGCTGTTTTTGTAAGTTGTATTAAACCTAGCATTAATGTTTATATTGGTTTTTTTATTATAAATAGATTTTGATACAGCCACATTTCCTGATAATGAATAATCTCCATTGATATTATCATAAGTTGTATATTTATTCAAGTCTTCATCTGTTATAGTTGAATTGATTATTTTATCCTGAACAAAACTTGCTCTTGCATCACCTGTAATATTGATATTATTAAAGGCTAAATTGTTTTGATACTCAAATCTTAAACTATGATTAATTTCTGGTTCTAAAGATGGATTCCCAACACGAATGTGTGTTATATCACTCACATCTTCAACTGGCTGCAATTGACTTACGGATGGTAAATCTACACTTTGATTATAATTTAAATTGATGTTTTTGTAACCATTTTCATCACGGTATCTAATTCTTGCTGAATAGGTTGCATATTCAAAATCCGTTTTAAAATCACGAGCTACAACCAATTTATCTGTGTAATTTCTGTAAGTATTTGTATACCCTCCTTCTAATTCAAAACGAAAATCCTTATACTCATACCTCAACCTTAGAGCCGGTCTAACAGTTGTTGTAGCATATTTACTATCTGAACTTAAAATATCATTAAAATCATCATAACCATTAGTGGTATCATCATAATCATAAATATACTTTTCATTTTTTTGAGAGTTTATGCTTGCAGTATATCTTGGCATAATTCTAAAATTAGTAAATAATTCTTTGCTCCAAAAAGCACTTAATCTTATATTGCTACTATAGTTATCCGAATTATTTATTTGATCTTGAACAACCGTTTCACCTAATCTTTCAATGTAATTTTCAGAATAATTTAAACTTTCTGAACTACCTTTATTAAAATCTGTATTTAATGCTATATTTAAATAATCTCTATTGCCCGTAATGGTAGTAACACTAAGTTCATTTTTTATTTCATAACTATCAGATAATGATTCGTTTTTTGAGTAAAAATCACTTATTAAATCTCCTTCGGTAGATTCGGAAATTTTAGTTGTTTCAGATCCTGATTCTGAATTTGAACTACTAAAATCAGTTTCATTAGATAATTGAACTCTTCCGTTTGACAATTTATTTTTAGGGTTTAATATAAATTTTAAATCTGCACCAGCTTGATGCCCATCAGAATCGTTAAAACTACTTGTTTCCGAATCTGTTATATAATTCAAATCAGGTAAAAAATTCTCTCTATAACTTTTTTGCATATTTTCTCTATCCTGAGCACTATATCTGTAATTTCCATTAACTCGGGTTTCATTCCATTTTCCTTTCGTATAATTTGCCCCAACAAAATCTGATTCTATATACCCTGTACTTGTTTCTGTGTCGGGTAACGCATTAAAGCCTCGCCCCATATTAATATTATTAGTACCGGCTATAATACCTAATTGCTTACCATCAATTAATTGAAATACATTACCATTACCTTGATATTTATCATCTGTACCAACCCCTACTTTTACATCGCCAAAAGTAGCTCTGTTCATTCCTTTTTTAATTTTTAAATTTATTTCCTTGGTTCCTGAATCAGATTCTTCACCAGTAAATTTTTGCATATTAGTTTTATAATCTGTTACCTGCACTTTACTTACTACATTGCTTGGTAAATTTTTTAAAGCTATCTCCCCTTTCTTTTCTCCAAAAAACTCCATCCCATCTACATTTATTGCTTCTACTTCAATACCATTGTAAGTTATATTACCATCTATATCTATTTCAATTCCTGGCAGTTTTTTTAATAAGTCTTCTGCCTTATCATTAGGAAGTGTTTTAAAACTATCCGCATTGTATTCTATAGTGTCTTTTTTAATTACAATTGGAGGGGCTTTTCCAATTATTGATACTACATTTAGTTCTTCAACTTGATCCTCTAAAGTAATAATACCCATGTTCAATTGATCACCAGAAGGAACAGCAATATCTTTTTTTAAAGGTTTATAACCCAAATAAGCAATATTAAAAATTACTTTAGAATCGTTTTCGGCATTAGCTCTAATTGAAAATTCTCCATTTTTATTGGTAATACCATAAGCTATAGGAATACTATCCTGCACACTTTGAAGATACACAGTTGCACCTTCTAACCCTTTCTCTGTCTTATCTTTAACAACCCCTTCTAAAGTAAATCTTTGTGCAAATAAAGTTGTAGAAATAAATAACGATAATAATAGTAATATCTTTTTCAATTTTATTTTTTTGTTGGTTCAACCCTTTAGACCCAACTATCAAGTAATAGTTTAACGTGCTAAGTGTTAAAAAAACCTTAAAAACTAACTTTATTTTCTCAAAAAAAATGTTTAAAAATTTTAGAAGCCTCGTTATGTGCACTTTCAAAACTAAGTGCATTGAGAGGATTAATTTGTTTGGTAGTAAAATAAGATAGCAGTTTTTCTGTTGGCATATTACCTGTAAGTTTATCTTTAGCCATTGGGCAACCACCAAAACCTTGAATTGCACCATCAAAGCGAAAACATCCTCCTTTAAAAGCCGCATCAATTTTTTCAAACCAAGTATCAGGTGTAGTATGTAAATGTGCTCCAAACTCAATATGTGGATAAAGTGGAATTAAATTTGAAAATAAAAAATTTATAGTTTCTGGATCTGAACTTCCAACAGTATCACTTAATGATAGTATTTTCACTCCCATTTTAGCTAATTTTTCAGTCCATGCCCCTACAACATCTACATTCCAAGGATCTCCATAAGGATTACCAAATCCCATAGAAATATAAACAACGACTTCTTTATTTGATTTATTAGCTATTTCGAGTATTTCTGAAAGCACAACTACAGATTGGGCAATAGTTTTATGAGTATTACGCATTTGAAAATTCTCAGAAATAGAAAACGGATAGCCCAGATAATCAATCTCTTTATGTTTGCAAGCATCTTTAGCCCCTCTCGTATTTGCTATAATGGTTAAAAGTTTACTTGTACTTTTACTTAAATCTAATTTGGACAATACTGCAGCCGTATCCACCATTTGAGGAATGGCTTTTGGAGATACAAAACTACCAAAATCAATAGTATCAAAACCTACTCGCAACAAGGATTGAATGTACTGAACCTTTTGTTCTGTAGGAATAAAGTCCTTAATGCCTTGCATAGCATCACGCGGACATTCTATTATTTTTATTAGGTCTGACATACATCTTAAAATAGAACGATAAAAGTACTATTATTTTGCATAACCACTTTGCATAATGATAACGTTTTATATCTATTTTAGTAAACTAATAAATCCTCTATGGCTAAGTTTATATAAGACTATTAACCGATTTAATAGATAAACAGCAACTCTAAATTAAACTTCTATACTGCTTAGGTATAGATACTTACTCTTTGAAAACAAAAATCAATTCAAAAAAATTAGTAGAACAGAAACGTTTATGACAGAATAACCGAAAAAAACATATAGTTAACGTTTTTTTTACATATTTATTACACTAAGGGATACATTTGACTAAATGTTTGCCCCTATGAATGTTTCTACCTTAAAAATTAAATTATTTTTATTCTCCCTTTTTCTGCTTGGTGTCTTTACTACATCTTTAGCACAAGAAACTAATGAATCAGGTTGTGGTACTATTATCAATCCTGAAGCCTTAAACTATTTAGATAGTTTTCAATCTCAAATAAAATCGTTTGAAGAAGAATTTCATCAATTAACATCTATTAGCAATAAATCATCCAGCAGTAAAAATGCCTTAGTACCTACAATTAATTCCATTCCTATAAAAGCTCATATTATAAGAAACTCTGAAGGTAATGGAGGATTAAAAATCTCCGAACTACAGGATGCTATTGATAATTTAAACGCAATATATGCAGACGCTTTTTTAGAATTTTTTCTTTGTGATGGTATTAATTATATAAATAGTGATAACTACTATTATGATTTTGAAAAAAGTGAAGAAAGCCAGTTAACCAAAAACAACTTTACACCTAATGTTATAAATATTTATTTTACAGACTATGTTGAGGTCACCGATGGTAATAGTTTATGTGGGTATTCCAATACTTTTGGTGGACCTGATGTAATTGTATTAAAAAATGATTGTGCTACTAATGGATCTACTTTAGCTCATGAAATGGGGCATTTCTTTTCATTATTACATACTCATGGTAATAGCAACACTAAATTAACAACTGAATTAGTAGATGGGTCTAACTGCGATACGGATGGTGATCAAATTTGTGACACTCCTGCGGATCCTCAATTAAGCTATTATAATGTTAATTCTAATTGTGAATACACAGGTTGTGAAACTGATGCTAATGGAGATCCTTTTACTCCAGACACGAGAAACATAATGTCCTATTCCAATTCGTCATGTAAATCTCATTTTTCTCCACAACAATTAGCTCGAATTTATGCATTCTATAAATCTGCACGAAATTATTTTGAATGCCCTTCTTTTTATATTGACATAACTGCAGATATCAATCAAGAATGTGGTGAATCTTTAACCGTTAATTTTAGTGACCATAGTGCCGGTGCAGTTGCATGGCAATGGGATGTTGATGGTGATGGCGTTATTGATTATACCACCCAAAATCCAACCCACACTTTTACTACAGGTATTTACGATGTTACACTCACCATATCCAAAGCAACCAACTTAAAAAAATCTTCAGAATCAAAATATTATAACACTAAAACCATCACTAAAACATTTCCACAATTCATTAAAGTAGGTTCTATTAAAGGACTTTCTTTGAATGAAACTTTTGATGATTTTGAAATGGCCAGTGATTTTGGGTGGACAGCAATTGATATTACAGGAAATGGTTATAATTGGTACTCTAATTCTGGGAAAACTGTAACAAATGGTACAGGACCTGCTGTTGACAATTCAAATAAAACCTCTGCTGGAACATATATTTATGCCGAAGCCTCAGGAGCCCAACCTGGTGATGTAGCTGAATTTGTCTCGCCATGCTTGATTGTTAATTCAAACAATGCCGTGTTTAATTTCAATTATTATATGTATGGAAAAAACATAGGATCACTTCATATTGACATTGAAACAACTACTGGCGAATATATTAAAGATGTAATTCCTGCTATTTATGGTGAACAGCAAACATCTCAAAACGATCCATATATTACACAAACTGTAGACTTATCTGCCTATGCAAATAAAATAATAAATATACACTTTAGAGCTGTACGTGGCGCTAGTTGGGATGGCGATATTGCCATAGATGATGCCTCTGTAAGTGGAGATGTAACAATATTTCCAAATAACCAAGATACTCCAGTTAATATTGCCATTTATCCAAACCCTGTTAATGGAGACATACTTTATGTTAAAACAAATGACATACTAAATTTAGATTACGAAATCACAAATTTAGTAGGACAACAATTTGCTAAAGGACATCTAAGCAATTCTCAAATAAATGTGAGTGATTTATCACAAGGCTCTTATTTTTTAGTACTGCTAGGGAAAAATCACAGAACTATCAAAAGGTTTATTAAGTAGAATATCTAAACTTTACATCTTTTTAAGTATGGCTTTATTTATCTTTTTAATCAAACCTGGACCTTCATAAATAAAGCCTGTGTAAATTTGTACTAAATCAGCACCAGCTTCTATTTTTTCAAGTGCATCTTCCGCTGAATGTATACCTCCTACTCCTATTATGGTAAAAGATTTATTGCTTTTATCTGATAAGTATTTAATCGTTTTTGTACTCTTATCTTTAATAGGAAGTCCACTTAAACCACCATTACCAATGGTTTCAAGCTGTTCTTTAGTCGCACTTAAACCACTTCTATCCATAGACGTATTACTTGCAATCACACCATCTAATTTTGTATCTGCAACTAATTGTACTATTTCGTCTAACTGATTGGAATTTAAATCTGGTGCTATTTTTAAAAGGATGGGTTTTTCTTTTAAAAAGTTTTTATTCGCATATTGTACTGCTTCAATTAACTCTTCTAAATAATCCTTATCATTTAATTTGGCATGACTACCAACATTAGGACAACTCACATTTAAAACAAAATAATCAACATATGGATGTAAAGCATTGAAGCACTCTAAATAATCTTTTGTATAATCTTCGGGTTTGGTATTGGTGTTTTTTCCAATATTTCCACCAATAATAAGCTTACCTTTATTTTTTTTAAGTTGATCAATGGCTGCCTCTAACCCCTCATTATTAAAACCCATTCGGTTAATAATACCTTTATCATCTTTAAGTCTGAATAATCTTTTTTTAGGGTTTCCTGCTTGTCCTTTAGGCGTTACAGTTCCAATTTCAATAAACCCAAAACCAAAATTTGCTAACTCATTGTATAATACCGCATTTTTATCAAAACCTGCAGCTAATCCCACAGGGTTTTTAAAAGTCAAACCAAACAATTGACGCTGCAATCGTGTATCTTCTACTGCATACAACCATTTAAAAATAAAGCTTACTCCAGGAATTTTAGAAGTGCTTTTTACTAATGAAAATGTAAAATGATGAATGGTTTCAGGGTCGAATAAAAAAAATAAAGGACGAAGTAATATTTTGTACATCAGGTATTATTTCTGCAAAGGTACTTCTAAATAAAAAATCCTCCAATTCAAAAAACAAAATTATTTATTTGGTATTCTTTTTCAAGAAAAAGATAACTTTAAAAACTAACTCTTCAAAACATTCAATGATAATTGTAAATTAATAATTGTAAATTTGAAACCTAAATAAATGGTTAAAATCAAATCCAATTTTCACTTCAACTATATTAAATTCTCTCCTAAAATGATTTCAAAAGAACACATTATAAAACGTTTTATAAGTTACGTAAGCATAGATACGGAGTCGGATCCTGAAAGCACTGCCACTCCTAGCACAGCTAAACAATGGGATTTAGCAAATAAATTAATTGACGAATTAAAGGCTATAGGTTTGGAAGATGTTAGTATCGATGAGAATGCATACATTATGGCAACCTTACCAAGTAACGTAGCTCATGAAGTACCTACCATTGGTTTTATTTCTCATTTTGATACGTCTCCAGATTTTACTGGAAAAAACGTGAACCCACAAATTATTGAAAAATATGATGGAAAAGACATTATTTTAAATGAAGAACTTGACCTTATTTTATCTCCTGATTATTTTGAAGATTTATTACTATACAAAGGACAAACTTTAATAACTACAGATGGCACAACTCTTTTAGGTGCTGATGACAAAGCAGGAATTTGTGAAATCATTTCTGCAATGGAATATTTAATAAATCATCCTGACATTAAACATGGAAGAATCCGCATAGGTTTTACTCCAGACGAAGAAATTGGCAGAGGCGCTCATAAATTTGATGTTAAAAAATTTGATGCAGATTGGGCTTATACGATGGATGGTAGCCAAATTGGGGAATTAGAATATGAAAATTTTAATGCTGCCAGTGCCGTTGTTAAAATAAAAGGTAAAATTGTTCACCCCGGATATGCAAAAGGTAAAATGGTAAATTCCATGTATTTTGCTACTGATTTTATAAACTCACTCCCCCGATTAGAAACTCCTGAACACACTGAAGGTTATCAAGGCTTTTTCCATTTGCATAATATGAAAGGAGATGTTGAAGAAACAATATTGCAATATATTATTCGCGACCATAATAAAAGTCATTTTGAAGCTCGAAAAGAAATGATGCAAAAACTAACAAACGAGCTAAACTCACAATATGAAAAAGAAATAATAAGCATTGAAATTACAGACCAATACTTTAATATGAAAGAAAAGGTTGAACCTGTAATGCATATTGTTGATATTGCTGAAGAAGCTATGAAGCAGCTAAAAATCAAGCCTCTAATTAAGGCTATTCGTGGTGGAACAGACGGGTCTCAATTAAGTTATATGGGATTACCGTGTCCTAATATATTTGCTGGTGGTCATAATTTTCATGGGCGTTATGAATATGTTCCAGTTGAAAGCATGATTAAAGCAACTGAAGTGATTTGTAAAATAGCAGAATTAACAGCTCAAAAAAACAAATAAAATCTTTTTAGCATATTAGATGAAACTCAGTATTCTAATATTTTTTTATAATAAAATGACTGGCAACTTCTATAAAATCAGAAATTTGTTGATGTTTCCAATCTTCATCTTTATCTAATTCTTTAGCAAGCATCTTAGCTACTAAAGGGGTGATTTCAATTGCTGCATTAGCATCCAAAAACAAGGCCCTTACACGTCTTGCTAAGATATCTTCAACAGTTCTAGCCATTTCATTTCGAATTGCCCAAATAACTTCCGCCTTTAAGAACTCCAGCCTTGGATGTAATTTTTCTCCTAATTCTGGAAATTCTCCAATTAGTTGATTTATTCCTTTTTGGTCACTACCATAAACATACAAATGATTTGATTGCCCTATCATCTCCATAGTAGATCCATGAATTTTTAAGTCTTTTGTTATACATTTAGCTTTTGACAGTTTACCTAACCTAATAGCTTTATTTATGGTATCTTGAGCCATACGTCTGTAGGTTGTCCATTTTCCGCCAGTAATAGTAATCAACCCTGATTTTGAGACAATAATTTTATGACTTCTGGATATTTCTTTTGTTTTTTCTGATTTATTTTTAGGAGCTGCTAAAGGTCTTAATCCTGAAAAAACACTCAAAACATCACTTTTAGTTACTTTTTTTGTTAAATACTTATTAGCTGTTTCTATTATAAAATCAATTTCTTCATCTAATGCTTTTGGTTCTAAACTATGACTGTACAAAAGCGTATCAGTAGTTCCTACAATTATTCTATTATGCCAAGGCACTAAAAATAAAACTCTCCCATCAGCAGTTTTAGGGATCATAATAGCATCCGTTCCAGGTAAAAATGATTTATCTAAAACCAAATGCACACCTTGGCTCGGACGTATTATATTTTTAGCAGACACATTGTCCATTTTTAAAACTTCATCTGTAAAAACACCTGTGGCATTAATAACCAATTTTGTTTTTAAAGTATGTAGCTGGTTTGTTTCAGCATCTTTTGCGACAACACCATTTAAGCTACCATCGCTGCTCTTTAACAACTGAACTACTTTAAAATGATTGATGACTGTAGCACCATATTCAATACAAGTCTGAGCGATATTAATTGCTAATCTGGAGTCATCAAATTGCCCATCATGATAAGCAACCCCTCCTTTAAGATTTTCTGTTTTTATGGTTTTTAGACGTGCTAAAGTTTCCTTTTTTGAAATTTTTAACGATTTCCCAAAACTTAGTTTTCCTGATAAAAAATCGTATATTTTTAATCCTACGGTATAAAAAACAATATCCCACCACCTATAATTTGGTATAATAAACGATTGATTACTCACTAAATGTGATGCATTTTTTAACATCAACCCTCTTTCATATAACGCTTCTTTTACCAAATCAATATTACCTTGCTCCAAATACCTGACACCTCCATGTACCAATTTAGTACTCCGGCTTGAGGTACCTTTTGCAAAATCTACTTGTTCTAAAAGTAAAGTTTTATACCCGCGTGTTACACTATCTAAAGCGACTCCTAAACCAGTAGCCCCACCACCAATGATAATAACATCCCACTCCAAATTCACTTTTAGCGTTTCAACTAAAGAAGTCCTATCAAACAAATTGATTTATTTTAGCTTATTATTAATGTTATTTTTACTCTAAATATCTTATAAAGGTAAGGAATTGGTGGAAAGCCTTATCATTTATTACATCTAATTTTTGATGAATATTTATTTAAAAATACATTAAAGTCTTAACAAAGAAGTTAAGTATTTAGTTCCAATACATTTACAAATTGCTTAGCTATTATTTCGCCTTCTTATTTATAGAAATTTAATAAAAATGACTATTGAATATTTTCTTCATTATAATCAATTTCTAAATCATTCGTTCTTACTTCTTTTAATTTATCCTTAAGTTTTTGCTGAAATTTATCAATGATATTTGAATATTCAGAACTATAAGCTAAGTTTGTATACTGCTTGGGGTCATTTTCCATATCAAAAAGTTCCATCCCAGATTTTGCATCTTCATCATATTGAATGTATGCCCATTTATCTGTTCTAAGTAAAAAGTCTTTTCCTCCTTGTGAAACACTAAATGCCATATCTCTAACTTCATGGTTTGGATTCTCTAAGGTACCGACAAGACTTTTACCTTGAATATGCTTTGAGAAATCTAATCCCGCTAATTCTGCTACTGTAGGGTATAAATCAATAAGTTCAACAAATGAATTACACACAGCTGGATTTTTACCAGGAACTTTAATTATTAAGGGAACTCGTGCAGACTCTTCATGCAAACTTACTTTCATCCAAAAATCATGCTCACCTAAATGAAAACCATGGTCAGATGTAAATACTATGATAGTATTATCTTCAAGGCCTTCTTCCTCCAAAGTTTTCAACACCTTACCAACTTGAGCATCCATAAAAGAAACAGATGCATAATAAGCAGCTACAGCCTTTTGTTGCTGCTCTATACTCATTTCTCCATTTACACTAGTAACGTAATTAATTCCTCTTTCTGGAATATCATTCCAATCTCCATCTATTTTTTCTGGTAAATTAATTTTTTTATATGGATATGGGTCAAAGTAAGATTGTGGAGCTACAAAAGGTACATGAGGACGTACCATACCAACTGCTAAAAAAAACTTTTCATTTTTATGGTTTCTTATTAATTCACAGGCTTTTTCTGCCGTTTTGCCATCGGCATGTACCAAATCATCACCATCAGCTTTTACTATGGTCATGACATTACCGCCTTTTCTTTCTAACTTTTCATCTGGGTTTCCCTGAACTAATTCAGCAGCTCCTTGTGTTTTCCATTCTAAAGCTTGACTATTATACTTTTCATGCCACGAAGCTAAGTCATCAGTACCATCACTTCCTGTTTCAATATCAATTGGAACTCCCATATGAAATATTTTGCTCACTCGAGCAGTATAATATCCATTTTCTTTAAATGTTTGCGACCATGTTTTACGTTCATTTCCTATATTTCCCCGGCCACTTACATAGCCATAAGTAGTTGTTGCATTAGGGTAATATCCACTCATAAAAGATGCCCGAGATGGCCCACAAACTGGATATTGACAATATGCCTTCGTATATTTTACACCTTCAAAAGCTAATTTATCAATATTTGGTGTTTTGCAAAACTTATTTCCATAAGAAGATAAGGCCGTTGCTGTTAAATCATCTGAAATAATAAATAGTACATTGTAATCTTTTTTTTGATGGCAAGAAAAAAAGATTATTAATACAAAAAAGGTAAAATACTTCATAACGTTAATAAATGTTTGTTTTTATTAATAAATTCCTAATATGATTTTTGCTTTTTCACACAATAATTTTATCCGATTTATTTTAATAAAAATAACCAAAACTACAAATTGCAGACGAATTTACTGGCAACCAATTACCTATTAAATTAGAACTAAAAAGACTACCAATCATTAATTCATAAATTAAAATTCTCAGTTTATTTTTTCTAATAAATCTATAAAATTCAGTTTATTCTATACTGGTATTATTCCAACTCATATAAAACCATTTTTTGTTTTAGGAGTCACCCAATATATAAACGAACCTAAAACCACATCATTACACCATGAGCTGAACTCTTATATTGGTTAGTTATAATAATGAATTAAATTCTCAAATTTCATTCTTAATCTGTCACATTTTATGTTCTCCTATCAGAAAAAAATAATGTTAACAGCTATAATACTAAGATTTTTATTTAACATGATTTTTTAGTTTTTTATTAAAATAAAAACACCCATTATTATAAATAAATCACTAATAATGGGTGTAATATAACAGATAGTTACGAGTAGATATTTTTATTTTATAAGTACTTTTTTTGTTAGTGTATTACCATTTACATTACTAATTTTAACAAAGTAAAGCCCCACACTTAAATTACTGATATTTATTTTATTAAAATCATTTTTTAAATCAATTTTTTCTACTAACTGTCCTAAAGAATTTAGGATTTGAATATTTTTTAATGGTACATTATTTGTACTTAATACATTAATAAAAATTCCATTTGAAGCACTTGAAGGATTTGGATAGATTTCTACTTTATTATCAAACCCAAAATCACCAACAGCTAATGTAAAGCAATCTGTAACATTAGGTAGTGTAAAGTCTGCGGGAGTAATGCCATCTGGTATAGGGCTTGGTCCAATATTATCGTGTGACCAATTTAATTTATTGTTTGTACTGGCAAGTAATTCTGCAGCTGTTCCTGTAAGCGTTCCAGTGTATTTATGATTTCTAAACTCAGTGGCTCCAGGGGTAAGTGAAACACAATTAACGCCATTAGTCAAACCCATAGGCAACCCCGATAATTGAACACCTGTGATAATTTCAGAATCATTCCACTGAGTTATTGCATCTAAATCTCCTTCTGCGTCACCATGAATACCAGCTATAAAAATAGGGGTTAATGTATCAGCCGAAGTACCTTGATATGCTAAAATTTGATCACCACCTGCTAAAGCAAATGTTCCTGAAGTTGTAGTTGCTGAACCTGGACCAGAAACCACCATTACAGCACTTTCTTCTACAATACTAATTATGGTTCCACAAGAGACGCCTTCTGCTGGTGCTGTATAAGTTACCCGACCTTCTGTCGTGTTGTCCCAAGTATTTGTGAAACTATTCCATCCTATTTCTGTAAAATAAATAACTTCATTAGCCGGAATGTCTACTAGGGTGATAAATGCAAAACCATCTCCAGACGCACCGCCTCCAGTATTAAAACCAACAAAAGAAATATTTCCTGCTGATAAACTTTGAGAATGCATTGTTACAGACAATGCTACAACTGATAATAGTAGTAATAATTTTTTCATAATTTAAGGGTTTTTAAATGTTAATGTTATGATTATAAGATGTAATACATCTTATACATCGTTATTTTTTTAAATTTAATATTAGGCAATCACTAACTTTGCCTGTTTCATCAACCACAATTGCTTTTATTTGCTTGATAGCTTCAATGTTTATACTTTTTTTATACTTTATTGAATTTTCAGTTGGTTCTTCTCCATTTACTGTGTAATAGACAGTTCCTATATTCCCTGGTGAATACAATTCAATAGAATTACTATCCTGATTTAAAACTTTGGGTGCTGCCAGTGAAGGAAATAAAGTAACATAGTTTTCTGTATTTGAGCGGTTATGAAATTTATTTAAGTAATGGTCAACTGCTATATCAAAACTCAATTCTTGAGTAATTTTGTTTCTCCAAGAAATCTCAATTTTTTTAGAGCTCTTAGGCAAGGCTATTTTTTCTACATCTTTATTGATGTATGGAACTCCATCTATTATTATTCTTGAAGGGTTTACAAACCATGGTATATGAATAAATAAATTTTCTAAAGTTTCATTGAAATTATTTCTTAATGATATTGTCATTTTGTTTTTCCCAAATAAAACAGAATAACTAACTGTACCCATATAAGTAGGAGCTTCTTTAACTTCAATTGATTCTCCTTGTTTTACCCAATAAGGAGATATACTTGACATCAAATGAATATCATTTTTTTCTTCTCTAACAAGCATATTTCTAAGCAACTCAATATACCTTGCAGCCATCCAACCATGAGGTGTTCTATTATGATCTACATCTCTATTTCCCCAAGGTGTTGGTTTCCACTCAAACCCAGCATTTGTACTTGAGGTATGTACGAGAATACTATATAAATCTTCAATTACCTTTTGCTGCTCACCAATTATTAAATTACCATTGGTAACATAAAATGTTTCATAATGATGCAATCCTCTTTCTGGAAGTTCTTCATTAGATAATATTTTCTGTTTGGCAACTAAGGCATTACAACCGCTATAAGAACTAATACCTTCCATGTAGTTATAGTCCCTCACTATTTCTAAAGTTTTTTTAACCGCAGAATCATCCTTATCAATTACTTCAAAAGGGTAAAGTCCTGCTGATGCGTTAGCCCAATCATAGCCATCATTTGGATTATCCATGCCTGGTGGTATATAACCGTCTGTTTCGGCAGTTATCTTTTCTAATTCTGATAAAAAATTAGTAGAAAACTCATCATATAATTCACTCCATTCCTTCACCTTCTTTTCATCATCCATATCTTTTGCCATTAAAATAGCATAACGTAACCCAAGGATTACCCAAAAGTTATGTCCTGTATAATGTCCTGTAATATGCTCATTATCATACGGCCATGTTTTTGGCCACAATCCTCTATCATCAAGAGCAACCATATTTTTAAAATCCTCAATATGGTTTGGTAAAAGAGCATAAACTCTTTCCAATAACTCTCTATCTCCTGTCTGTCTGTAATATGAACCAAAAGCCCATACTACTTGTCCCCAATAGTCAAAACAATATTTATTATAAATACCCGTGCGCTGTCTAAACGCCATATCATTACCTTCAATATCTTTCACAAAGTATGGGGCTAAAGTTATTTTACTTTCATTATGAAGCCCCAACATATCATAAACCCTAGCGAAATAAGCATTATCTCTTACATAGAAATAATCATATTGAAACTCATTACATTTTTGTATAAAGTTTTTTCCATCTTCAAGAATATCTCTAGCGGTAAGCAAATTGAAATAGGAAGATGTATACGTATCCATAACCTTCGCTTCTGGAACTGAAAAAACCGATAATGCCTTAGCTTCATTCTTCCAAAAATCTAAAGCCACCTTTCTTTCTTGGCTATAGGTAGATTTTTCAATTTGATTTATTTCTTTAGAATTAGCATTTTTCAATGGCACGAAAGGCATTTTAAAAATAAATTCTTTTGATTCGTTTGGAGAAAGATTTAAATCTACATTAGCTACATCTTTTTCTGAGGCAAACATTTCTGGATACCATAATACATTGTATTCACCTTGTGTCAGTCTACCTCCATTAAATTCTACATTTGAAAAAACTTTAGAATAACTTGCATCATCTAAGTATTGGTTTTGATACCATGGCGTACAGTACATATTGTGCCTTATATGATGACGCCTACCTGTATTATACAATGGAATGAATTTAAAACCTAATTTAGTCTCCTTATTCAATTTAGAGATATTTGTAATCTTAATTTTCACATACGTAATTAGATTATTTTTAGGATTCATATCTAAAGGCAACGACAATGCTTCTAATTCATATTTTACTCCATCTTCTTGTAATTTAAATTCAATAATTGGAATATAATTGTCTATTAAATTTACTACTCGTTTGTTGACAGGCTTTAGATCTTTACCGTATAAAAATTCGATACCTAAAAAATATGAAGAAAAAAGACCTCCATTAGTAACAGCCATTGCTTCGGGAGCATCTTTAAAACCTAATTGTTCGACAGAATTATATAAATAACTAAACCTTTCACTTTTTTCTTCTTCGATAGAAGTAGGTAGTTGTGCGTTTATCTGAAAAGAGATAAAGCACACTATAAAATACCATACACTTTTTTTTATTTGTTTCATTAAAAAATTATTTACAATTTTAGTTGATGTTTTTTTCTCCTAATTTTATTAGGAGGTACTTTAATAATTTTAATTAAGGTTTTTTAATGGTATTTGTACATTAAAGCTCAATTCTTCTGAAGTTGGCATAACTGCACATAATAAAACCGAAGGCTCTCCATTTTTATTGAACCATAATTGTGGTCTTTCTAAATGTTTTAGTTTAGTAACTACTCCATCTTCCCATGTCACCTCAGGATAAGACACTAATGGGTTTTTAGATACTTCCCAACCAAATCCATCATGAGATTCAAAAAGCACTAAACCTCTATCTACTTTTAAATAATCACCATATTGATCATCTGCAATGGCATAAAACTTGCCTTGTTGATACCAAATAAAAGGATCTTCAGCAGTAGCTTCAGTTAATGTTGGTTCTTCCTTAATTATAAATGGGCCTGCAGGACTTGATGATGTTGCTAAACATTGAATTGCAGTAAAATCTTTAGATTTTTCAGAACCTTCAGGTCTAGATTTAAACATCATTAAATAAGAGCCGTCGGGCATTTTACAAACACTTGGATTGACCATATAACCATGAGCAGCTTTGCCTTTTTGATAGTCTATTAAAGGCTCATCCATAACTTCCCAAGGGCCAGCAGGATTATCTGCCATTGCCACACCTATACGCTGACCATAGGTTAAATTACGTCGTGCTCCTAAGCCATAATCCTTGATGTGATGTGAAATAAAATATAAGTAGTATTTGTTATTAAAATATTTAACATGTGGATTATGTGCAGCCTCTTCATTCCAATACCCTTTTCCAAAACCATTTAATATTGTTTTTTTATACTTAAAGGGACCTAAAGGAGAACTTGCAGTTGCATATGCTATTTCTGATTTGTTTAACCAACCTTTAAACTCTGATTCTTTTGGCCATCTTGAATAAAACAAATGATATAAACCGTCTTCGGTGTCAATCATTGAGGCTCCCCATACATAATAATCGTCATGTGCCATAACACTATATTTAGGAGTTGGCTGTATCATTTCTCCTAAATTAAGTTCGTATTCGTCGTGAGTTAGGTCATTATTGTTTTTCTTATCGTTGTTATTTTTACAAGAACTTACAACGATAAGAAAACATATTAAAAAAAACTTCATATTAATATCCAGGATTTTGATCAGCAATGTTAATGTTTGGATTCAATGCCATTTCATCTGAAGGAATGGGCATTAATTCATATTTTGGATAATATCCTAAAGCCCATCTATTTTGTGCTGCATGAGTAAATTTTCCTTCTGATACTAAAAGCTCTCTATAATATTTATAATAAGACTCTCCATTTTTCTTCATTCTTAGCACATCAAAATAGCGCTGAAACTCTCCAAATAATTCTATTCCTCTCTCATTCGAAATAGCATCTCTAAATGTGTCTTTATTTAAATTTCTCGTAATAAGTGTAGAATTGGAACGCCCTCTTACTTCATCAAAAGCATCATAAGCAACATCAGTTGGGCCGTTTAATTCATTTTCTATTTCGGCCTTCATCAAAAGAATGTCAGCATATCTTAGAATTATTAAATTATTATCGTAATTTCTATCATTAGAATTGTTAGGGTCTCTATATTTACTATAAGCAGGACCTTGAGATGCAGCACTTGTATTCTCAGGATATCTTGTCACAGTAGCTCCAGTATTTGAATTTACATAATTGGTAATAAAAAGTTCATTACGTTTGTCTACAGTATAATCTCCTGTGGTGTATCTATCGTAAGTAGCATGCTCAACTCGCATTTGTCCTTTTGGATGATCAGGGTCTCCTGCATACCCTAAAGTATTGAATGCAGGTAAATAAAAATACGCAAGCAAACTCCCTTTAGATTGTTCTCCAGCAATTGTAGCATCCTGAGAAAATTGAATGGAAAATATTTCTTCAATATTATTTTCATTATTAACATCAAAAACATCTAAATAGTTAGGTAATAAATCGTAAACACCCAACTTAATAACCTCATCTACTGCTACTTTTGCTTCCGGCCATTTATCTTGAGCCATATATACTTTTCCTAAAAGACCATAAGCAGCACCTTTGGTTGGAAAGCCATATTGTGGTTCTAAAATATTTAAGTTTTCTATAGCGTATTCTAAATCTTCTTCAATATAAGCGTAAACTTCAGATTTTGGTGTTCTTGATGGGTATGAGTTTTCTTCAGTTACTAAGTATTCTTTTACTAACGGAATATCTCCCCACAAACGTACAGCGTTAAACAAGTTTAAAGCTCTTATAAAGCGTAATCTACCAAGGAAAATTTTCTTTTCATCGCTTGACAAGTTTGGTGTATTACTCAATGCAAATATGGTAAAATTGGCTTTGCCGTGCATATAGAAAATAGAATTCCAAAGCCCCGTAACATAACCATCAGTAGGTAATAGTGTTCCATCCTCATAACGACTAAAAAGGTCTGCATTATGATATCCCTCATCACCAGCATAACCAGTAATCATAAGAAATGCTCTTTTATAATAATTTACTTCGCTAAGAAGGTCATATACACCTATTAAAGACGCATTTGCTTCTTCATAATTATTGAAGAAAGAATCTTCAGTAAGTGTATCGAATGACTGTTCTTCTAAGATACTTTCGTTGCATGAGAACACAACTAAAAGCACACATAATATTCCTATTTTTTTCATCATTTTTTATTTTAAAATAATACTAAAACCTAATTTAAATGTTCTTGGAAGTGGGTATGACCCCAAATCAATGCCTGGTGCTAACGGCGTGTTTACAATCCCTTTTACTTCTGGGTCATACCCTGAGTAATTAGAAATAATAAATAAATTAGAAACCGACACATAAGGTCTGATTAAACTGAATGGACTTTTTTTATTAGGCCTCCATGTATATGATAATGAGATGTTTTGTAATCTTAAAAATGAACCATCTTCTACATATCTATCTAAATAATCTGGGTTAACCGCACCTAAAGAAGCTCTAGGATAGGTTGCAGGCGTATTTTCATCCACCCATCTACCATTAAATGCTTCAAGGGTTTGACTATATCTACCATCCCAAATATTCATGCCTTCCCAAGTAATTTTGTTTAAGTTAAACACATCATTTCCTAACATGCCATTAAAGAGCATATTCACTGAAAATCTCTTGTAAGTAAAAGTTGTATTGATTCCATAAATTAAGTCTGGTTCAGGATTACCTATAACAACCTTATCTTCATCATTGATTTCTCCATTATCATCTTGATCTATATAAATAATATCTCCAGGATTAGGAGCAACACTAGACCGTGTTGGTGCATCTACAACGTCTGCAGCGGATTGATAAATACCATTCGTTTGATACCCATAAAACAAACCGACAGTTCTTCCCAAATATGAAATATTTGGAGCTCCACTCTGTAAGCCTCCAACTCCAGGGCCAAATCGATAAGGATCACCATCTAAGTCAATAACTTTAGATTTATTTTGAGAGAGAGAAACCCCTATATTCCATGTAATATTTTCTTTTTTGATAATATCACCTTCTATGAATAGTTCCCAACCTTTATTCTCAATTTCACCTCCATTAACTGTAGTAGAGGAAAATCCACTAGATAAGGGGAATGTTTTATCTAACAATAAGTCTTTAGTGTTCTTTTTATAATAATCTGCTGTTACATTTAACCTATTTTGAAACAACCCAATATCTAACCCTACATTACCTTGATAAGTTGTTTCCCACTTTAAATCATTATTAAATTGATAAGATGAAGAAGTTACACCTGTTTCAATAGTTCCATTAATAGGATATCGTCCTCCTTGTGCTAGCTGAGCCACTGTAGCTAATGGACTTATTGCTTGATTACCACTGGTACCATAACTCAATCTTAATTTAAGAGCCGAAAGCCAATCTTCATTTTTAAGAAATTGTTCATTTTTCATTCTCCAAGCAAAAGCTGCTGAAGGAAAGAATGACCATTTGTTCCCTTCCGCGAATTTTGAAGACCCATCATATCTACCTGTGAAAGTAAATAGATATTTATTACTAATAGTATAATTAAGTCTTCCATAATAGGATGCAAGTCCCCATTCTTTATGTGAGCTAATTGGTGTACCAGTAATTGCCGCTCCTACAAAACTTTCATATCCTAAAGTTGGAATATCAAATCCTGATGCTTTATTTCTAAAGCTTTTTCTAATCCATTTATGAATGGTTTGTCCAACGACACCATTTAACCTGTGGTTGTTATTTATTTTCTTATTAAATGACAGTGTATTTTCATTTATATAATCAAAATTTGAGTTTTCAACCCTAGAAACAACACCATTATTCCTATCACTTGCATAAGTGCCTTCACCCCAAAATGAATTTCGGATTGAATTAGAAAAATTAAAACCAAATGTAGATTTAAAAGTTAACCAATCATTTATTTCAAAAATTCCAAATAATTTTGATTGGGCAAAATAAAGTCTCTGTTCATCTACAATATTGTTAATTTGTGTAATAGGATTATACGTTTCATCTTCATTATCATTGATAAGATCCTCAACATTAACATCTAAATCTTGAACCCAAGTTGGATTAAAAGCTCGATATTGCACAGCCATACTAATAGGAGAGAAAAAACCATTTGTTCCATTATTTGAATACGGAACAATATTAGATACAGTACTACTGAAATTAGAGTTTATTCCAACTTTAAATGAATTTGAAACCTTGGCTTCTAAATTAGATCGTATAGAATTTCTTTTTTGATCTGATTTTATGATAACTCCTTCAGCTTCATTATGATTTGCAGCTATTGAGTATTTAAAATTATCCGTACCGCCTCTAACAGATAGATTTATATCGTTACCTATAGCTAAACGATATAACTCATCTTGCCAATTTATATCATAATTATAAGTTTCATACGTCGATAAATCATTCGGATCACCAAAAACAGGTAAATTAGTAGGGCCATCATTTATTGATGCTTCATCGTAAAGCTGTGTCCATTGTTGAGGCGTAATTACATCTATTTTATCACGAATTGTTGAAAAGGTTGTACCTACATCTAATTGAATAACTTTCTCTCCTGACTTTCCCTGTTTTGTTGTAATTAATATTACACCATTTGCTCCACGAGATCCGTAAATAGCAGTAGCAGATGCATCTTTAAGGACATTAATAGATTCAATATCATTAGGGTTTATCATAGACAACGGACTTGGTGCAGGTGTGCTCCCATAATCTTCAGTACCTTCAGAATAGAAAGAATCTGAGTTATTCATTTCCATACCATCTATAATATACAAAGGCTGGTTTGACCCCGTTAGAGAATTACCCCCACGAATATTGACATCTGCATTAGAACCTGGAGCTCCACCCGTGGTAGTAATCTGTACTCCGGGCATAGTTCCTTGCAGTAATTGCTCCGCAGATGATACAGCTCTTTGTTCTGTTAATTCTGTTTTAATACTTGACATAGAACCTGTTAGATCAGATTTCTTAGATTGTCCATAACCTATAAGAAGGACCTCATCTAATGTAGAATTTTCGGTTTCCATTACCACATTGATAACGTTTTGACCATTTATAGGAATGGTTTTATTCTTCATTCCTAAATAAGTGAATCTTAAAGAACCCGATTTGTTTCCTGGTTTTATTGCATACTTCCCATCAAAATCAGTAATTTCTCCAATTGATGTATCAACAACAACAATAGTAACACCTACTAAAGGCTCTCCTGTTTGATCTTTCACAACGCCAGTTACTATCTGTTGTGCTGATATTTGAAAGGCACACGATAAAAAAACACTTAATAAAAATAATTTGCATTTCATATACTTTTGGTTTTAGTTTTAACAATAGTAATTCATATACGGGTAGAAAAAAGGGTATATGGGGGGGTATTTTTTAGTTGAAATTAAAATTATTTTAACAAAATTAAATCAATTTCGAAACCTTGAGTTAAACTTAAAAATCAAAAACTTAACACTTAATTAATTTAACTTTTTAGAAAAAAACAATGAAATTCATTTACGCAAAAACTATTGCTACCACTATATTTATTTAGGATTAATATAATTTAAGTCTAAATAGTAATCTTTAAAAGATAGTTAATACTAATTAATACCTGTTTTTAATAATTGAAGCATCTTAATACAAAAAAAAGAAACTTATTTTTATATTTTAGTTTTAAAAGTGAGAAGGTTTAAATCTTTAAAAATTAATTAGAAAAAATTCAAAAAAATCGTATAAATAAATTCTTTTATTGACGTATTACTTTTTATACGGTTCATTAAAATAATTTTCCCAATCTTTCTTGAACTGTTGTTGAAATTTTAAAGCTTTGGTTTTGTTTTCTTCTTCAAGAATCCTATTTTTATTTGTATAGGCAACTTCATTTACAACATCAAAAACAAATAAAGTATCTGCTATTCTTAATAATTGATGTTGAGAAAATTTTGATGTTTTCAAATTCAATAAGTCTTCCAAAACATCAAGGATTTTTGAATGTATTGTACTTTTACAGTTATCTACAATTTCTGATTGAATATCAGCTATTAACTCACCCTTTTCTAAAATACTTAAAAAACTATTCAATTCATCACCCTTTATAGGTAAGTCTTTTTTAATAGATTCCGTAATGACAGCATTCAATTGATTATATTGAAACAAATCAATAAACAAATCATCATCTGCTCTTATAAACCATTTTTTATTTTCGTATTTTATTTTTAATAATTTATTAGGAATATTAGCTCTTATATTTTGCAAATAGGTGCTCCTTATATTTTTAGCTCTTTTTGCATTAGCTCCAGGCCACATAATATCTGATAATTTTTGAGGAGAAATCCCCTTTTCTTCCATAGTATAGTATAGTATAACAAACAGAAAAATCTTTTGTTTAAAAGGTAAATCATTTAAAATATTAACACCTTTATTATTTGTTATTTCAAATGTTCCAAAACATTTAATACTACCGCTATCTGAATTTTTTTTAAATGTTTTAAAACGGTTTGAAGAAATCGATTTTTTTCGTCGCTTTAAAAAAAGTAAAACTATAGTTCCAATAACAAGTGCTATTGATAAAACCATTAAAAATTGAAACTCCTTATTATTATTTTTAATTTTCACAGGAAATTCTCCATTGAAAACACGGTTAATTTCTTGATCAGTTAACACTCTTGACCACAAGGCAACATCTTTTAAGTTTCCGTTATACAACTCCCCCCATTGATCATTACCTAAAATGTATTTATTATCGTCTGTTTTTAATTCATACTGTTTAACAACCTGAAAATCTGTAAGTATGCCATTAACATAAAATTTTACATACTCTCCCGCTTTATAAGTTATAGCTAAATGTTGCCATTCGTCCTTTTTTAATTCTGTTTTTCTATCAACAATATCAATTACACCTGGAAAAGTCAAGCATAAGTGCCCTTTTCGTATTTTAATAGTAAAACCATTATTTGTTGATAAAATAGAATAATTGTTGTTTATGTGTTTTGGTTTAGCAAAAAAACTAACCGTTAAAGCTCGTTTTTCAAAATCACTATTTAAAGCTTTGAAATAAAAAACATTATTCTCTCCATCAAAAAAAGCCACACTTTTCTTTTTTGTTTCCTTGTGATACTGAATATTTTTATCAATTTCTAAAATATTATATGAAAAGCTATCTCCATGTAAAGGAAGATAAAAATCTAAATTTTCATCTATTTCTATTTTTTTTGCTTGCATATTTTTAAACAAGCTATAATTATTTGTGTTAAATGTAAAAAGTTCGGGTATAAAATTAAAACCTTCTTTATACGGCTCCACATCTAATTTTCCAAGATATTGATTGCGCTGTTCATTAAAACGAAAAACATCTGAGGATATATGAGTTACTCCAAAACTTTGAAGAAATGGCTGATGTTTCCATCTTATGTTTTTTTCATAACCTCCATTTTCATTAGTAGTTTTTAATTTTATTGTTAAAGGAATTTCCTTTTTTAATTGAATAACCATCTCGGGGTTATTTGTGCAAATAAAATTTGCAAACTTACCTGTTTTACGCAAATAATTTAAAACGGCTTCTTTTAAAGTATTATTTATAAAATTAGAATCTGTAAGCTCTTGTTTATAATTAGGATTAAACTCAAAAAGAGTGAAATGATTGGAAGGATCTCCCTTAATAAAAAGTTTTTCTGCATCAATTGGCATGCCTACTCCCATTTTTACATAAGTTATCGGAGAATTTTTTATATTGAAATTATTAAAAACAAGTACTTGCTTTTTATGAGATAATAGATCTTCAGAAAGACTATGTGAGTTTGGTTCTATTAATAGACTATTATTTTTAAAATATTTATTAATTTTAAGAGTATTCAAATTAGCATTATTAATAAATGCTATAAAATCGTTAGGATTATTTTTTAAAAAAGTTTTTATAAAAATAAACTCTGAAGTATTAAAAACAGTATTTGAATCAAGAATAAAAGCTCTATACCCTATATCTAATAATTCTTGAATAGGTTTGTTTTTTGAGGTTGTAACAAAAATTTCCTCATCAATATATTTCGATCTAAATATATTAGAATTAACATTTTGACTACTTACATACTCAACACTTATAAAAAAAAAGGAGATTATTAATAAAGTACTAAAATTAAAGTGTATTGTAGTTCCTTTCAATTTGTATTAATTTAACATATTACGAAAATACCTGTTGATGTTTTAACAGAAAATTAGAATTGAAGACTTGTTTTCTGTTCAAATGTAATAATTTTTTTTATCCTATCTTGATTTTTTGCATACCAACCTAAAGACTCTCTTAGCTAGTCTAAACCTCGTTTATGATATAATAAATACACCTTCTATTTTTTTTCAAAATTATAAAAAAACATTTGTTTTTATGCAGAATTATTATTGTCTTGATTTTGAGTTTTATAAAATAGGTAATAATCTTTTTACTTTAATTACCCCTTTGGATACTCTTTTATATACTCTATTCATAATGATATTAGCAAAATACATAAGCATAACACCATATTAAATAACTTTATTGTATAATTTTTTAAGTAAAAAGGATAAAAACTAAATATAGCATAAATAAAATTTCATTTTAATGAAAAATACTCCCAAAAAAATTAAATCCTGTTCCTATTTATTTTTAACGATGGTTTTATTAGTTTATCCTGTATATTCTCAAACAGAACCCAATTGGATTGATCAGGTAACAAACTACCAACAACCTTCTTGGTTTAATAGAGAAAGGGTTCAAATACATACTAGATTAGCTGCTCCTTATTACAATAATCCAGACCACCCCATTTATTCAAATTGGGCGAGAGATGTGATTTCTGTTATAGGTGCTACTGTTTTTACTAGACACATCAAAACAAATGATGATCCAATCCATTGGCAAAGTTCATGGGGAAAATGGACTGACTTTGCTGAAAATAGAAATATCATTCAAGAAGCCATTAATGAAGCTCATACCCACAATACAAAAATGATTGGATATTACAATCATTATTCCGATGGATATATTCGAGACAACTACCCTGAATATAAATGCAAAGATGTAAATGGTAATGATATTATTAGAGAAGGAAGAGGCACAATGATATGTTTTAATTCTCCATATATAGATTTACTTGCCACGAGATTAATAGAATTTGCTCAAATGGGAGGCGATGGGTTATATTTTGACGAGATTCATATGCCACGCGAAGGATGTTGGTGCAACTATTGTAAAACAAAATTTAACGAGCTAACAGGTCAGACTGCACCAACAACCATTAATGTTAATTCCCAACTGTACAAAGATTATCAAAACTTTAATAATGAATCTGTCGTTGAAGGATTTTATAAACTCCGACAAACATTAGAGGCTGAAAACCCGGATTTAGTTATGATAATTGGTAGTAATACACTACCAAAATTGACAGAGCGTCATTTAAACACTAATTTGTTTCGCTTAGCTCATGCTCATAAAACGGAATGGGACATATCACAAAGAACACTGTCCTCAGTGCCGAATGGAATAATGGTTCCTGATGAGAAAGTATGGAGAGGCCTATCTTATACTTTCTCAAGAGATATTTCTGATGGACGCCCTGCTCATTATTGGGTACCAGGAATGAGTTTTGTTCCCTCAAAAGATATTTTGGGAGCTACCGCTGGCTTAATTTCTTTTGGAAACATAGCTAACTTAGATATGAGGGAAACACTTTCCCCCGATTTAGATTTTATTAATGCTGTAACTTATGGCAATAATGTAAGTTCGGTATTTGAAGATTCTAAGCCTAATAGATGGTTGTTAATACATTTTAACGAGAAAGCGTTAGAAACTTATAGTGGAGAAACTGCTAATGGATGGTCTAATTTTTTATCACCATTTTACGGTTCGTATTATGCGGCTTCGGAGAATAAATTGTCTGTTGGAATAATTACTGATTCTCAACTTAAACAAGGATTATTTCAAGGAGCTAAAGTCTTATTTACACCAAACACAGAAACTATATCTGCGGAGTTACAGATTAAAATCGATGAGTTTGAATCTCAAGGTGGTGTAGTAATAACGGAAGACCCCTCTTGGGAATGGGAAAATGGCGGCACTGATTTTAATAATGCAAAAAATGAATTTCAAGCAATACTTAATAATGTGTATTCGCAACCATTATTCAAATCTAATGGGGGTTCTGGGTTTTATTACGTTAATTATTTTGAAAAAAATGATGCTGGGAAATTTAAATATATAGCATCCTATAGTAATGAACTTGAGTGGGTAACGGTTGGTGCTACCGCGCAAACAAATGGTAATTTACAGCCTGATCCAATAAGTGGAATCAAATTAATCGTAAATTCAGGACAAATACCAACATCTGTAAGGAATGTGCTTACAGACACTCCTGTATCTTTTAATATTTCTAATGGTGTTTTATCATTAGATGTTCCTAATTTTCAGAACTCAGGACTTATTGAATTAACTTATGATGAGCCGTTAATTGCACAAACCAATAATAATAGTTTGTTTCTTATAGATGATGCCTATGTACAAGGAGGTACAAATGGAGATTCAAACTTTGGAGTAGCAAGGTTGGCCACAAAAAGAGATGACGCTTTTAGTAATCAAGTACAACATTCATACTTAAAATTCGACTTAACTCACCTTGGAGCTTACCAAAACGTAAAATTAAGATTAACTAAAGAGGACTCCATAAACAACAATTTCGAAGCTTTTTTTGTGACAGACGATAGTTGGTTAGAAAGCACTATAACATGGAACACTGCACCTGTAGCAGGAACATCATTAGGAATTATTTCTAGTGGCACGTCTCCGCAAATAGAATGGAACATTACTGACATTGCCAATACGGAGCTGTCTGGAGATGGGATTATTTCAATAATGATAGTTTCATCTATTAACGGATTACAGTCAAATTTATATAGTAAAGAAACTGCTCCTACTAATAGTAAAAAACCATTACTTGCCGTAACAGTCGATTCTTCTGAACGGCAATTCCCAGTAGATGATGCATATGTAAGAGCAGGAACAGGTAGCGAAGTTAACTTTGGAACAGCGAGATTAATAACTAAAAGGGATGACTCTTCTGTCAATTTGGAAAGATTGTCGTTTGTAAAATTTGACTTATCAAACATAGGAACCAATTACAATAATCTAACATTTACTCTCACCAAAGAAGATAATATAAGTAATACCTTCGAAGCCTTTTTGGTTACGGACGACAACTGGTCAGAAAATAACATTACTTGGAGTACTGCCCCAAAAGCTCATACATCATTAGGAAAAATAAACAACAGCACTACAAATAAATTAGAATGGGACATTACTAATGTTGCTCAAGAAGAACAAAATAAGGATGGAATAATCACGATTATGATAATTTCTTCCAAAAACGGAATACAGTCCAATATATATAGCAAAGAATCTGCTCCTACTGATTTGGACAAACCAGCTGTAATTATTAATAACAAAACCTCATTAAACGTATTATCTTACTGCTATAATTGTGAAGAAAAAAATGTATATATATCCCCAAATCCAACTCTCGATGTTATTAATATTACAGGTATTGATATGGGTAAAAAAATATACTTGTATAATATATCTGGTAAAATGGTTTTAGAGCAAGATTTCACGCCATCCATTAATACCAAGAAATTATTGAAAGGGATGTACTTTTTAACTATTGTTGATAAAGAAAATTTCAAACACCATTTTAAATTTATAAAAAAATAGATTTTTCACAATATTTTCAAAACTTACCCTATAAAGTAACCATTATAATACCCCATAATGATGTTATTTTGAAAAATTAATGAATAAAATTATAATAATAAACCAAAGAAAATAAAATTTTAAAA
Source organism: Pseudalgibacter alginicilyticus (assembly GCF_001310225.1). Taxonomy (GTDB): domain Bacteria; phylum Bacteroidota; class Bacteroidia; order Flavobacteriales; family Flavobacteriaceae; genus Pseudalgibacter; species Pseudalgibacter alginicilyticus. The sequence goes on from NZ_CP012898.1 coordinate 1,105,419, forward strand.
TAGTCACTATGACTACTAACAATATATAATCGATTATTTTAATATCAAATTAAATCCTATATGTTTTATAATACAAGATTACTTTTTTTAATATTTACCAGTTTATTAGGTGTTGTAAGCTGCTCCTTTAAATCAAAAAAAGATAAGGTTAATAAAATTAATGAAGAAAAAACAAATTTTATTGTAATTTTTGTTGATGATTTAGGTTATGGAGACATAGGCTGTTTTGGAGCCAAAGGTTTTAAAACACCTAATATTGATCAAATGGCAAAAGAAGGTGCTCGTTTCACAGATTTTTATGTTCCGGCATCTGTATGTACTCCATCAAGAGCAGGTTTATTAACAGGTTCTTACCCAAAACGGGTAGGACTTCATAAAGAAGTTTTATATCCATATTCTACTTCAGGATTAAATCCTAATGAAATTATTATTCCGGAGGTATTAAAACCTGCAGGATATACTACAGGATGTATAGGCAAATGGCATTTAGGACATCAAGAAAAATTTATGCCAAATAATCAAGGATTTGATTATTTTTATGGTGTACCATATTCCAATGATATGGACGGACATGTATACGTAAATATACCTTTCACATCACCACCACTTCCTATATATAAAAATAAAGTTAAAGTAGCTGAGGGCATCAATCAAGATTCGTTGACTATTCGTTGGACCAAAGCAGCTACCTCCTTTATAAAGGAAAATAAAAAACAACCCTTTTTCCTTTATTTAGCACACAATATGCCACATCGCCCTTGGCATGTCTCCAAACGCTACAAAGGAAGTAGTGAAAAAGGATTGTATGGCGATGTTATACAAGAATTAGATTGGAGTGTTGGAGAAATACTAAAAACATTAAAAGAAACAAATTTAGACGAAAACACCCTTGTAATATTTACATCAGATAACGGCCCAGTAGAGACATTAAAAAATGGTGGCTCTGCCGAACCACTTAGAGGAGGTAAAATTTCTACTTGGGAAGGCGGATTACGTGTTCCTTGTATTATGCGTTGGCCAGGAAAAATAAAACCAAATAAAGAAATTAATCAAATAACTTCTGTTATGGATTTCCTACCCACCTTTGCTTCAATAGCTCAAGTAAAAGTTCCTATTTCTCATAAAATTGATGGTTATAACATATCAAATATATTACTTGAAGATAAAAAAACAGTTTCACCTTATAATGCCTTTTATTTTTATGGACGTAATGGAGACTTAGAAGGTATACGTGAAGGCAATTGGAAATTTTACATAAAAAAATATAATATGCGTAAAAAAACATACACCAATCACATGAATTTGTACAATTTAAAAAATGATGTTGGAGAAAAACAAAATATTGCTGATATGCATCCTGAAATTGTTGAAAAGCTACATCAAAAAATGCTAAAGTTTGACAAGCAATTATCAATTGAAGCAAGACCTATTGGCCACTAATTATATATTTAACAAAATTATGAATAAATTATTTTCTGTACTATTAACACTATCTGTACTATTAGGCTGCAAAAGCACCCCTTCAATTACAACTACTAAACCACTACAACTACCTAATATTATTTATGTTTTAACAGATGATTTAGGTATAGGAGATGTTAGTACTTACAATCCTGAATCAAAAATTAAAACCCCTTATATTGATAAATTAGCATCAGAAGGAATGACGTTTACAGACGCACATACTACATCTGCAGTTTGTACACCAAGCAGATATAGCATATTAACAGGAAGGTACAGTTGGCGAACTAAATTAAAAAGCAGAGTGCTATATGGTGAAGACCCTCACTTAATACATCCACAAAGAGCTACTGTAGCCTCATTACTAAAAAGCGCTGGTTACTATACAGCTTCTATAGGAAAATGGCATCTTGGATGGGACTGGCAAAGAAATGAACACGGTAGTATAGATTTTTCAAAACCCATAAAAAATGGTCCAAATGTTAATGGGTTTGATTATTCTTATGGTTTTTGCGGCTCTTTAGATATGCCTCCGTATGTGTATGTAGAAAACGGAAAACCAACTGCCATCCCAAATGATTCTTCTGAAAACACAGATTATCAAGCACATTGGCGTAAAGGTCTTACTGCTCCAGATTTTATACATGAGGAAGCTACCCCTAATTTTTTTGAACGATCATTTAATTTTATCAAAAAACACGCACAATCAAACAAGCCTTTTTTTCTTTATTTACCATTACCATCCCCCCACACACCCATTTTACCAACAAAAGAATGGCAAGGTAAAAGTGGTTTGAATCCTTACGGAGATTTTGTTATGATGGTAGATAACTATATCGGAAAATTAGAAGCTATAATTAAAGAATCTGGAATTGAAGAGAATACTATGATTGTTTTCACAAGTGACAATGGCTGCTCTCCTAGAGCCAATTATCAAGAATTATTGAATAAAGGTCATAACCCTAGTTATATTTATAGAGGAACAAAATCCGATATTTTTGAAGGAGGTCATAGAGTTCCTTTTATTATTAAATGGCCAAATGCGGTGCCTCAAGGCACAATTTGTAGCCAAACCATTTCTCAATCAGATTTAATGGCAACTTGTGCTTCTTTAACCAATTTAAAACTATCAGATAACACCGCTGAAGATAGTTTTAATATGTTACCATTAATAAAAAACCCTAACACTGAAAACTACCAAAGAAAGGCAACTGTACATCATTCCATCGACGGGAGTTTTGCAATACGCAAAGGAGATTGGAAATATATTTTTTGCTCAGGTTCAGGGGGCTGGAGCTATCCAAAAACGATTAAAGACACTGAAGGGCTTCCGCCTTTTCAATTATATAATTTAAAATCAGATCCAGGAGAGTCAAACAATTTATACGGAAAATATCCTAAAATAGAAAATGAACTTTTTAATCTTATGTCTAATTATATTAAAAATGGCAGAAGTACTCCTGGCGCTAAAGTAAAAAATGACGGCGAACAATGGTGGCCTCAATTAAGTTGGATGAAAAATTCTTAAATAAGTAAAAAGTTTAAAATATGATTACCAAAAAATCTTTATTAATAATATTATTGATAATCTCGTTTTCAAAAACCACAATTGGGCAAAGTGTAGCAAATACTAATACATTAAAACAACGTATGCAATGGTGGGAAGATGCACGTTTAGGAATGTTTATACACTGGGGAGTATTTTCAGAGTTAGGAGGGGAATGGAATGGCGTTGATTATGGAAAAGAAATGGGAACTGCTAGTGCCGAATGGATTTACTTAATGTCTGAAATTGACACCAATGATTACAAACAAGCTGCTCAAAGGTTTAATCCTAAAAATTATTCGCCCGAAGAATGGGTGAAATCTGCCAAAGACGCAGGTATGAAATATATTGTTTTAACAACAAAACACCATGATGGCTTTGCTTTGTTCAACACCAAAGCATCAGACTGGAATATCTTGCAAGCATCACCTTATAAAAAAGATTTAATAAAACAATACATTGACGAATGTCACAAACAAGGTATTCGTGTAGGTTTATATTATTCGCATGAAAAAGATTGGTACCATCATGTGCGCTTACGTAATGATACATCGCCAATAAAAGAATCATATAAAAAATTAGTAAAAACCCAAATTGAAGAACTTTTAACGAACTATGGCCAAATTGATTTAATTTGGTTTGACATGGGAATTAGTGCCCATAAAGAATTCAATCAAATGTGCTATGATTTAGTTAGAAAACTACAACCCAACTGTATAATTAGTAGTAGAATTGGAAATGGTTTAGGAGATTATAAAAATTTAGGAGACAGAGAACTCGTTAATCCTGGTATGAATGAATATGTAGAATCAATAATGACAATGAGGTTAAATTGGGGTTTTGATAAAAATGATAAAAACTGGAAATCATCCTCAGAAGTTATTAGCATGATTTCTAAGAGTGCTTGTAGAGGCTCTAATTTTCTATTAAATTTAGGACCTCAACCCGATGGAAAGTTTACCCCCGAAGAAACTATTAGATTAAAACATATTGGAGAATGGATGACATTAAACGGTGATGCTATATATGAAACCAAGGGGTCTCCATTTAAAGGGGAATACAAATGGGGATCTTTAACATCAAAAAAACAACATGCTTTTCTTCATTTGTTTGATATGAAAGAAGATCATATTTCGGTAAATGGAATTATTTCTAAAGTAAAAAAAGCATATCTGCTTCACAACAATCAACCAATTGAGTTTAAGCAGAATTTAACTGACAAAAAAATCAGTCTAGATATTTCTACAATTACAAATAGCCATGCCACTAATATTATAGCACTTGATTTAGAGGGCGAATTAAAAGTAGATATAAACGAAGGTCCTACTTGGATTCCTGAACCTATTAAGCACTTAACACGAAAAGAAATTGTTGGTATCGCAACGAATGTTTCCAATTTTGGATTTACTATAAGTAATAAAGAAGATGAAATTATTTTTAAATTAAATGAAAATATTGAGTATCGAATTGTTAAAAATAAGGAAATATTAAGCGTACAAGGATTTCATGTTAGTAACGGTGAAAAATACAGGGTAGTTTACACGCCTTTTGACACCCCTGTTATAGAAATAATTTCTAAAGAAAACTAAAAATTTAATTCTCATAAAAGAAGAAAATTTAATAAATATGAAATTGCTGTTAACAAATTTATGCCTAACCTTAGTACTATTTAGCTGTGTTTTTAATAAAACAAAAAAGTTAAGTGTAGTCCCTTTCCCTGTTAATGCAAAAATAGTAGGTGATACTCTATCAGGACCATCAGTTTTAAACGACCCCAATAGATTTGTTTGGGGTGCAAGTGTTATTAAAGGTAGCGACAATAAATATCACATGCTCTATGCTACATGGGAATGCGGTGATTCACTTCCTAAATTCTCAGATTCATGGGTGTTGCATTCAAAAATCGCCTATGCAATTTCTGATTATCCTGACAAAGATTTTAAATTTCAAAAAATTGTCTTACAAGGGAATAAATTAGAAGGTGATTCAACTACATGGGATGCACAAATGGTACATAATCCCCACATCAAAAAATTTAATAATAAATATTATCTATATTATGTAGGCTCAAAAGATTCTGGTGAGCAACTACAAGAATTAAATGAGACACCAATAAACAAACGTAACAGAGTTCAACAAAACCAATGTATAGGAGTTATTGAATTTAATACGTTTAGTGATTTAGTAAAGGGAAATTTCAAAAGATTTGATTCTCCAATTCTATCTCCAAGAACCAGAGTAAAGCCAGATCATATTGTTAACCCTTCACCTAAAGAAACTAAAGCAAAACCAGACAATATTATTGTAGTAAACCCCTCGGTTATTCAACGTCCTTCAGATGGGAAATACTTATTGTATTTTAAAGGAAACTTTTACAACCCAAACTGGAGAGGTGTACATGGTGTAGCCATATCTGATTCACCATTAGGGCCATTTACTGCAACAGACAATTTTGTTTTTGATGTGTATAATGATGATGGCACTATTGCTAGTGGTGAAGATCCATATGTATGGTATCATAATACATTTGAAAAATTTTATGTAGTACTTAAAGATTTTACGGGAAAAATAACAAAAAACAAACCTGGATTAGCCATTTTAGAGTCTGTAGATGGTATCAACTGGACCAAACCTAAAAATTCTTTCTTCATGAAAAAAGAAATCATACTCGAGAGTGGAGATACAATTAAAGTAAACCGTATGGAGCGTCCTCAACTTTTAATAGACCAATATGGCTACCCAAAATTTTTATATGTAGCATGTGCTATAAAAGATATAAATACAAGTAAAGATGGGGCCTCATTTAACACTCACATCTCTTTAAACACAGAACCAACTCCTTAACAAAAACATAAATAATAGCTTGTATTCAATAAAGTATATTAGTATACATTTTAAACCACCGATGAATTTGATTTTATTTGTGAGTTAAACTCATATATAACCTATGTAAAAATCACTTTACATAAGTAATAAAAACATATTGACAATTGCATCTGCATCTTTCTTCTCTTAAGCTACCTTTGAATTGCTTACAACCTTTAATACAAAACCTCTCACCTAATAAAAAGAACGCTTTTAAAAACATATTCCCTCTTATCTAAGTTACTTTTTTAAAACTAAAATCTAAATAGTCAATTTAATTCTACTTCATGTTTATTTGTAAAACCGTCTTTTTTCAAAATCATCAATTTTTCCCTAAATTCTTTGACCTTATCTGGGAAATTTTCAGCTAAGTTTGTTTGCTCTTTAGGATCATTTTTTAAATCATAAAGTTGCGGTGTTTTCTGAAATCCGGTTTCTATAACAGGCCCCCAAGGTACTAATTTAGGTCCATTCAGTGGTTCTATATACTTCCAAGAACCTTCAAGATAGGATAAGGGCCCCATAAAGCTTTCTTGAATTAATGATGTTCTACCAATTTTATCTTCACCTAATAAAACATCTAATCTGTTTTGGCTATCAATTACATCATTCGCTACATTTTCTACCCCTACCAAATCCGCAAAAGAACTTAAAAAGTCTACTTGACTAAATAAGGCATTAGAAACCAAGCCTTTTCCTGTTCCATCAGGCCAACGAATAATTAAGGGTATTTTACTTCCGCCATCATAAGCACTGTATTTTCCACCGCGCAAACCTCCTGTTGGCTTATGATTACCTAGAAGTTCACTTGCCTGATCATGATATCCATCATCTACTACAGGACCATTATCACTAGAAAAAACTATCAGGGTATTCTCCAATAAACCTTGATTCTTCAATGTATTCATAATCTGTTTAACCGTCCAATCCAACTGCAAAATAACATCACCTCTAGGCCCCATATTACTCTTACCTTGAAACATTTTATTTGCTATTCGAGGCACATGAATATCATGTGTAGAAAGTAATAAAAAGAAAGGCTGACCTTTTACTGAATTTATAAATTTTTGCGATTTATCAACCAGTTCCATAGGAATAGTTTCATCATCCCATAAAGCAGCTTTTCCGCCAGTCATATATCCAATTCTACTTATACCATTAACAATAGTATTATTATGTCCCTGAGATGGTTTCAAGGTCAATAATTCTGGGTTTTCTAACCCCGTAGGCCAATCACCAATTTTTTCTTTATAATTTACCTGAATGGGATCGTTAGAGTCTAAATTAACAATATGATGGTTTTCAACAAACACACAAGGCACTCTATCACCCGTTGCTGGTATCAGATATGAATAATCAAAACCTATTTCCAATGGACCAGGCGTAATTTTCCCATTCCAATCTGGACCATTTAAACCTCCCAATCCCAAATGCCATTTACCTACAACACCTGTTTTATACCCAGCTGTTTTTAAAATACCCGGCAACGTTGTTCTTGTAGTATCAATTAAAAGAGACTGGTCGCCTGGAGCCACACCCGTACCTTTTTTACGCCATGCATAATTACCTGTTAACAAAGAATACCTAGAAGGCGTACAAGTGGCTGCCGTTGCATACGCATTATGAAACGCAATACCATCTTTAGCTAAAGCATCTATAGCGGGTGTTTCAATGGAGGTAGCTCCATAGCAACTAATATCTCCGTAACCAAGATCATCAGTATATATAAAGACAATATTTGGTTTTTGTTGCTCTGCCTGTAAAACATCAATGGCATCAATATTTTCTGAATTTTTATTTTTACAACTAATAATTAGCATTAAAAAAATCACAATTAATGAACTTTTTAACGACATCATATTTTTTATAGGTTTTATCATAGTGATGATTTTTTAATAGGAAACACTTTAAAATACCTCTAAGATATTTAAAGTTTATTCAATTTAAATTCTCTTGGCAATCCATTAATGCACTCCAATGTTATAATTGTATTGGTTCCAGAATTATCAATATTTTTAATATAATCTGCTGGAAACGTACTCCATTTTCCTTCCAAAGTCATTTGCAATTCTACCGGCCTGCTATAGTTTCTAAATTTTCCCTTTTTATATTCAGGAAAATTCAAATCCGGCTGTACAGCACTAATGGTTAAAGAATTGTGATTTTTATGATTTAGCATAACCAGTGCTGGTTCTGAAACTTTTAATAAAAGACCACTATCTAAATCTTGATTTGCTTCAAAAACCACATATCCTGTAATATCAGTTTCTTTATTTAATACAATATGTGCAATACTATCTGCCCGAATAATAGTAAATGAATCATCATTTTTAATCTTATCATCAAAATTCTTTTGCTCATCATCATTAAGAAATGGATATACCACATACTGATAAGAAGCATTTTTAGGAGCTAAACCATGGTTTATCCAAGCCGTTGCATAATCACCCTCTGTTTCTTTAGCACCTTTTCCTTTTGGGTTCATAGATCCGGTATTAATTGAGTATTTATTATGATAAGACTGTTGCCGCTCTTTTTTGATTTGAATTGGAGTATTGGAAAGTATATGATAACCATTGCCATAAGGATCTGTTAACCAACTCCCCATTTCGGAATCTTTTTTTAATTCTGCTTTATAAGGAAATTTTTTAATCGTTTCAGAAGATGTATATAAAGTTGATTTAGTATCTGTTAAATACGATTGATAGATATTAGTTTGTGTTGGATTGATTTTATCAATACTAGAAATATTTGTCCCTATATAAATCAATTTATCTCCAAATGAAAAAACTGATTTTTTGGCAAAAAGTTTACCAGGATAACCTGCTTTCGTTTCTGGTCCATCGGCATTTGTTCCATCTCCTTCATTTAAAATCATACCAAAAACACCATGACCATCCAATTTGGTAGTTCCTGCAAAAGTTTCGTTGGAACGAAACATAAGTAAAGACTTTTTAGCTTCTAACGTTTTTAAAGGTAAATAAATAATTGTTGATCCAGGATAACGGTTCCAATCCCAACCTTCTTGTTTAAAACCACTTCCCTCTTCTCCTTTTGAATTTAATAATTGTACCGTGCCATTGGCAGGATACCTACCGTATCTATTTTCATTTACATAAATTTCAGAAGCCCAAACATATTTGCTATATCCTTTTATTATAGCAGCCCAATCATTACGTCTGTGCACCGCAGTAGCAGCTAAAGGAAACGTATAATATCCAGATAATTTTTCTTTAGGAATACCATTAACTTGTGTGAATATTGATGTATTCAACATATCATCTTTTCCCCAAAGCCTTAAATATGCCCCTGCAACGTCTTTATCTATTTTAGAAGTACCTTGTGGGTTTCCTGCATATGCCATTTGTAAAAATTCATCTTTTAAAGAATGAATACCATTACTTTCCAGTGGATGGCGACCAGCATTACCGAAACCCCATTCAAAAGGTTGACTATAGATTCTAGAAGCTAAAAATGCTCTTTTAAAGTTTTCATGTCCCGCTGTAGAGATACGAAAACGTGTTCCAGACAACGTTTTTATAACTTTTGGAACAGCTTGAAAAGCACCTATACCATAGGCAGGATAATGCCCATTATGATGCCAGGCCGTACCATCTACTTTAAATCCCCACTCTTCTTTTTGCTGAGCTAAGGTAATAGACATATATTTTGAATAAGCTCGCAACATTTCTGCTTGCATTTCCTGTTTTTCAAATAAGAAAATAAGCATTAAATGGTAATAAGATTGTGTATTTAAATAATCAATATTTACATGAAATGTGTTTTCGTCATTTAAAAGCATTCCTAAATTGAACAACCAATGTAAACTGCCCCCAACCTCATCAAGCAAACCATGGTCAAATAATAACTGGCGCATGATAAAAAAAGCTTCGGTAATTTCTCTAACATTATATCCAATATGATGTCTCGTTCCTCCATTAGAACCCGCCTGCCAGCCTTGATCTAGAAAATATTTTGTTCCAGCTATAAACATTGTTTCTATTTCTGCTTGTTCGGCAGGATTTGCTCGATCATGGAAATTAGCTAATTTTTTCAGCACTTTTCCTAAATCTTGAATATCATTAAAAACCTTATCCCCTTGCTGGTTTTTATCAAAATATTCTTGTTCTTCTTTAAAAGTTAATGGAGGCCCAACTACGGTTTCTCCATTGTCTTTTATTTGTAAACCTTGATACATATCACGCAAGGTATTAATGTACACTTTATATTTTTTATCAATAGTTAAATCTTGATCTATAAGCTGTTCAAATTTTTTCAAATCCATTCTTATGGCCATAGAAACTGGATTTGGTTCTAAATTTTTAATATTATTATAATTGCTAATTAAGGGCATCCAATGATCATCGCCTAAATTTAAATCAGATTTAATAAACGGTACAATTTCATCAGGATATTGATGCCTATCGTCTTGATATTGAGAAAAAATAATATCATCAAAAAACAATGTACCATTGGATGAATTAGTTGTTATTTTAAAATAGTCATAATCAATTTGTTCTCCTTTTTTAGGTGGATTTCCATACATATTATAAAAAGGCACCCAGATTCTTCTCCAGCCTTTAAAAGATAATTCAATATCAAAATACACTTCCTTTATCCCATTTTTTTCAAAGGAAATTGTAATAGTTCCTGCTTGAGGTTTTTCACTATATAAAGACATTTGTAAGGTTGGACTTGCTGGAAAATAATCACCATAAGCCAAAGGGCTTTCATCAAGAGTTAATATTTTAAAATGCGAGGTACCCATTGAGCTTTCTCCATTCCAATCCCATTGCAACGCAGATTTACCATATCTTACATGGGTATTGCTTAAAGATAATTTACCATGAGACGTATCATAATTTGTTAAGACGGTTTCATCTTCAAACGATTCTACTGTAGGTTTATAATTGTTTTGAGCAAAATTTATAGTTACCATCAAAAAAACGGTCACCAGAAGTAATCTCTGCTTTTTTGATCTTAAAAATGAATACATCATAATCTTATAATTTCTTTATTTTATACAAAAAGTAATTTCTTTAATTAAAAGGTTATACTAACTGAAATATTTTAATACTGCTTATTCTACCAATTTCTTGTAACGCTGTAACCAAGGATCTTTCTTCATTTCTAATTGTAATATCAATTCTGCTTTTAGTGTTTTTTCCAAAGTTGAATCTACACCTATCAAATTATTTTTTTGATAGGGATCCGCCATATTATCATATAACATTTTATGTTCCACACCAGCTTTGTCTATTGCAATTACATACGTATGCCTTTGAGTTCTGAGTCCTCTATGCCCTGAGGCTGGCTGGCCTTCTTCAATATAGTAATACATGACAGAGGTGGGACGTTTTCCTCTATTTTTTAAAATGATTGATGACAAATCTTGACCATCCAAATTTTCAGGGATTCCATCAGTTGTTCCCAACATATTTAACAGTGTTGGCATAACGTCAATAGGACTTATTAATAAATTATCTTTTTGACCTGCTTTAATTTTCTCTGGCCAACGAATAATAAAAGGTATATTAATTGCTTCTTCATACCAAATATTTTTAGACATTAGCCCATGGCTCCCCATCATTTCACCATGATCGGAGCTTATAACAACAATAGTGTTTTTATCTAACCCCTCGTCTTCCAAGGTTTTTAATACACGGCCTATTTGCTCATCAACTCCTGTTACCATAGCAAAATAATCACGCACATGTTCTTTTGCTAAATTTACACGATTTCTAGTGGCTCCATTATGAAATGCTAAATGACCAGCATCGGTTTGTAAATTGACATTACCTCTAACCAATAACTCCTCTAAAGATTTATCTTTATAAGTTTCCAAATATTTTTCAGGCACATACTGATAAGGGGGGTGTGGAGGATTTACAGACCAAAAAAGTGCAAATGGCTTATTTCCATCTCTTGTTTTTTCTGAAGGGTTTTTCAAATAATCAATAATAACATTAGCTTCATGTATTGGAGACCATTCTTTTACAAAAGTTAGCTCGTCTTCTTTAGCATCATTTACCCAATAATGCGGCTCATTATGCACGTCAAAAGTCCCATAAGAATACCAAAAATTAAATCCGTGACGCTGTTCTTTAGGAGTATATGCATCCCATACAATAGAATCTTTACCTGGTATGGGAGGCGGTGAAGTAAGGTGTAACTTACCAACATAACCTGCATCATACCCATTTTTAACCAAAACATCAGAAAAACTAACATCTTCTTTTTGCCAAGAATTATTATACTTATAGCGTCTAGAGTTACTGTTACTCAATACATTATTATTATATGGTAATTTCCCTGTCATAAGCATACCCCGGTAAGGGCTACACAAAGGGAAACTGCTTATGGCATTTGAAATAACCATTCCTTCTTTAGCTAATTTATCTAAATTAGGTGTAACAACAGGGTCTTGATTATTAATCCCTATTGCTGCATTTCTTAACTGGTCGGGGAATATAAAAAGTAAATTTGGTTTTTGAACTTCATCAAGCTTTTCTGATTTTTTTTTGATTAAACTTATATAGCCTAATAACAATAAAATTGAAGAAATAGCAATTATATATTTAAAGGAATACCTCATAAATAGTTACACGTTTCATTTTTTATATTTTTTCTTGTATTTTTTTCAATCTATCCAAAGCTTCAATATAATAATAGTCGGCATAAATTAAAGCCACATCAATTTCATGACCTAACGATTTTGCACCTGTAGAATGTAATAAAAATGAATCTGCTTTTCCAACTGCCGAATACTTTTCGGAGCCTAAAGATTTTAGCATTTTTAAAGCTTCATTATAATAACGCTCTTGATCTTCTTTATTATCAACAAGGGTACTTAAATCTAACAATGCTGAGGCTACAACTGCTGCTGCCGATGCGTCTTTTTCCTCCTTTGGATCATTTTGAACATCAAAATCCCAGGCAGGAACCATATCTTCTGGCAGAAGCGACAAATATTTATCTGCTAATTTTTGAGCAAAATCCAAAAACTTTTTGTCCTTAGTTTCTTTGTAAACCAAAGTATATCCATAAACGCCCCAAGCTTGACCTCTTGACCAACGACTATTATCAGCATACCCCTGTTTAGTGTGCCTATTCAAAATAGCTCCTGAAATAGAATCATATTCAATAACATGCCATGATGTATAATCTGGTCTGAAATGATTTTTCATTGTAGTTTCAGCATGTTTAACTGCAATATCATAATGCGATTTGCTACCACCGTGCTTTGCCGACCAAAATAATAATTCTAAATTCAACATATTATCTATGATAGTAATGTGTTGCTGCCAGCGAGGGTGCATTTTATTAGACCATGATCTGATAGTTCCCACTTTAGGATTGTATCTACTAGCCAAAGAATTTGCTGATGTTATAAGAATATCTTTATACTCTTTTTTTCCTCCAATCTCGTAACCAAGCCCATAAGCGGGAAACATCATAAATCCAATATCGTGATGCTCAGTAATATTTTTAAAATCCTCAAATACCTCGGTTCGCTTAATAGCTTCTTCTTTCCATCTTTCATTACCTGTAGCTTCATAAGTGTACCACAAAATGCCTGGATAAAAACCAGAAGTCCAAATTAATTTATCATTTGGTACTTGCTTCCATTCTGTTTCATTGGTTTCAATTAAACGCGGATGTTTAGTAAGGTCTGTTAATTTAGGTGCTGCTATCTCTAATTGTGATTCACAGTCATTAATTAATTTATCTAAATCTAAACTCACATTGTTATCAGATGTTGCTAAAGCAATTTGTTGAGTTTTAGAATTTTTACAACTTATTATAAAAACTAAAAGACCTGTAAAAAAAAGTTTTTTAAAAGGAAACCTTAGTTCTTTGAGTAAATTTAAATTGTTATCCATCATAATTATTATTAATATTTATTTTTAGTCTCTCTAAATTTTTAAGAAACTTATGCAAAGCAAAGCATCATTCCGCAAAAAAAAGGGGGATATACGTTCTTCTAAAAGGGGTAACTGTTCTAATTGCATTTACTTTGTTAAAACAATGGAGGCCGAACTAAAAAATTGTTGATTTGTAGACGGCCTCCATTTTATATTAATTTTGAACGCTAATTAACATCCTTATTTTCTAATTTATCAATACTTTTTTTGTAGCCACACCACCTGTTTGAGACTCAATTCTTAAAATATAAACCCCTTTAGAATAGTTTGAAACATTAATAGGCTGAGCATTCATTTTATTATAAATCACTTTACCTGTTACATCAATCAGTTTTACATTTTTAATATTGATATCAGAATTTAACTTACTAATATTTATAAAACTATTGGATGGGTTTGGGTAAACTGCAAAAGCAGTTTTTAATTCACTGTCGTTATTTGTTGACAAAACAGAATCATCTACAGTAAAGTCAAGTTGGTGTAATGCTGTATATGCACCTATTGGCGTCCAAGCTTCTGCCAGCACAAAACGATAATATCTATATGCTTGCGAAGTTGATAAAGTAATAGAATATTCGAAACCTGCTCCACTATTAGAACTAAACATTCCAAGAGGAGTACTTAAATCATCCCATGTACTATCGTCATTACTACCTTGAACAATCCACTTTGATTCATTCCCAGACGTTCCTTGATTTGAAGTACCATTTACTAAAATATATCTAACTTCAGAAACAAGTATTGGATTGTATACACTCGCTACTTCAAATTTATAACCTTCTCCTATTGGTATTAGCGATTGAGCCAACCTAGGAACAGTCGTACCCGTAGTTAAAACATCAGCCCATTTAGTTGTATTTGTAAAATTACTTTCTGAAATAGCCGCACTAGGGGTATTGAAAATATTCGTTTGTCCTGAAGAACTTGTGTTTAAAGCAGAAAAAGCTCCATTGGCTACATCTTGTAAGGTCGCATCAAATCTTACATCCGAAATATAAAATGTACCATGTTGGCTAACGCCAGCTTCATAAGCCGTGTCATCAGTTTCTATTTTAAATGCTACCGTTACCGATGAACTATTATATGCTGATAAATCTAACTCTCCATATACATACGTTTGAGGTGAAACATCAGATGTTGCTATGCTACCAACAATATTTGCGGTTTCATTAGTCCAGGTTGCCGTATTTGGCAAATCGCCATGCGTATAATTTTCCGAAACCCAAACAGTAAGAGTTGCTCCTCCTCCAACAACATACCTTTGTTGTGTCCAAAAAGAAACCTTTGGCGCATTAGCTGTAGAAAGATCTTGATTAGTCATTAAAGCCCAAGCTTCAATTTCATGATTTAAAATTGACGGTGAACTACCTGACACATTACCAAAAGCTATGGCTCTTTGGTCTCTTGTTGCACCTGCTGGCACTCTATCAATTGGTCTAGAATTTTCATCAAAAACAGGGCTTGAATCAGTAGCATCAACAATATCACTTACTCTTTTACCTAACTCAATAGCAGTCTGTCCTCCTAAGGCTACCTGTTGCACAGTAAAACCTCTCGTACCATTATCATATCTAAAATCTTCATAATGGATTGTTTGTGCATTCATAGAGAGCACCATCATTCCAAATATTGAAAATGACAAGATTATTTGTGTAATTTTTTTCATAATAAATAAATTTAAGTTAAACGGAAAAACATTTTGTTTGAAGTAAAATTACCTGATAATCAAATATTTTAAGAGGGCTTAACTGTTCTTAAGGGTGGGCATAGCTGTTCAAAAACCTAATAATGACTTATTTTCACTGAAACAACAAAGGATATCCGTATTTCAAATAACTTTTAATTGATTATAATTTTTTTTATAATTACCTGAGCGTTATTTGTTTTTATAGCCAAAAAATAAAGTCCTTTCGAGAAATTACTTACAAGAATTGAATCGCTATTAACACGACTACTGTATATCGTTTTTCCGGTTATATCAATAAGACTCACCTCATTTATATCAATCTCCTCTTTTAAAATATCTATATTCAAAATATTACTTGTAGGATTGGGATACACATTAATATGATTCTCATTTAAAACAGTATTTTTTTCAACAGATAAAGTTGTGGATTGCGCATAAAATTGTAAGTCAGAAAAATAAAATGTCCCATTTCTATTTGTACTACTATAGTTAGTATCACTCCCTTGATAACGACAAGCTAAAGTAACTGAAGTTCCATTTGCTCCATTAGCATAAGGTGTTAAATCTACAACCCCCTTTACAAAGATAAGTCCATCTGATGTTTCAGCTAATTTACCAGAATACAATGGTAGTACTGTCCATGATGTTGTTGTTGGGTTGCCTGTATATGCTGTAGAAACTAACATAGTTACAGTAGCAATATCACCATTACCATAACGTCTTTCTGTCCAAAACGAAGCATATTTATAAGTATCATTGGTATTAATTCGTGGGTTTGATTCTGTTAAATCTAAAGTTGTAAAAACAGCATATGCATCCACAGGAAAGTTTGTAGTTCCATCATTTCCTGAAATAGAAATACTCCTTTGGTCACTTGAATCCCCTTGAGGTATTCTATTAGAAGGCCTATCCGTTTCTGGATTAAACAAATTTTTACTATCTGCTAAATCAGGAATATCGCTCACTCTATTTAAAATACTTGAAACATTAGTATGCCCACCATCATTTTCAATATATTTAGTAAATCCATTATTCCCTAAATCATATCTAAAATCTTCGTAATATACTATTGGATAATCAGGGTTTTCATATCCATTAGAAAGCACAATATCAACAGGCAAACCATTTTTTGCCTCAATTGACAATACTGTTTCTCCTGTATTTACGGTTGCACTCACTGCACCTCCATTACTTGAAGCTAATGTCCACTCTCCATTAATTGTAATATCTATAATTCTTACTTGACTATCTCCATTATTCGCTGCAAAATTTAAATCTGGACTTACAACAGATATATTTAAATTATTACCAATTTCTTCAGCCATTACTAAGCATGGACCTAAGTTTTCTTTTATAGGTGTAGTTGTTCCATAATTACCCCCATCAAAAAGAGCATAGCCATATATGTTATTATATTTTACAATATGAGCTGTTTGATTTTTTTGAATAACCTCATAATAAGCCGTTTCTTCATTAGCCATATTAGCACTAAATGCTACCATATCTGTGGCATTCGTTCCTGGTATGATAACATATTCATACCCCACATCAATTGGACTTGAGCCATGTGTTATATAAGCAGATGCAAAATTCCCATTTGTATCAGCTCCATTCCCTGTTTCAGAAGGAGAATCTTGATTTTTTCTATCAATAACCACAGAATTTCCACTCTTAACATAATACCCTGTATTTACAGCATCCATTAACCAATGGTCAGCGGTATTAGATAAAATATTGTTATAAGGAAATGTAGCTACCTCAGTATTATTTATATTCACTGCAGCAGAGGTAGAACTTAGATAATTTTGAAATAAATTAGTAGCAATTAAACCAGATGCACTGTTTATGTTACTCCCTAAACAAATAAGTTTTCCATCAAAACAAAATACCGATTTTTTAAACTTAAAGTCCGCATCATGTGTTGAAGAAATGTCTTTTTGAGTAAAGTCCATTCCAAAAACACCATAATTCCCTTCTATATCCCTATCAATATAATAATTTACTTTAGAACCAAATCTTAAACTTGCAGCAAAATTAGAATCTGTTGTTTCATCTAATCTACTTGTATCTGCCAACAGATCATTCCATGACAAAAATTTAGTGGTAGCACCTGGTGTTCGTCTCCAATCCCAGCCATTTATATTAAACTTAGAATTAGTATGTCCGCCTTGATACATAATTTCTATTGCACCATAACTTTGATACCTTCCATATCGATTATCTGAACTATAAATTTCTGAGCCCCAAAAATATTTATTAAACCCTTTAATATCGGCTACCCAATTATCTTGCCTATACACCCCTAAATTTGCAAAATTAACTTGCCAAAATCCCGTTGGTGCTACTTCAGTGCCATAAGTAGATGTTTCTGAATCACTGCCATACATGTAATTATAAGCCTTTAACAAATCAGTATCTACGGGACTTGCCAAACCTAAATCTTTCAAACCATTTTTAAATGATGGATTTACAAACGGATTTCTACCTGACAATGAATTTGGAATATCTCCACTTGCCGAAATTACCCGTGCTAATAACAACGCTTTTTTTAAAACCTCTTTTGTATTTGTTTCAACAGCAAATTCACCTTCTGATAAGTAATTTACAGCCTTTGATATTTCATTATAACCTAAAAAAGCATAACCTGGATAATAAGTATTATGATGAAACCCTGTAAAATCAATTTTCATTCCTTGACCTTCCTTGGGGTAAAGCGTTAAAAAATTTTCTAAATAATTCTTATAGCCTTTTAAATATTGAACTTTTTCTGCATCGGTGCTTTTGTACAAACAAGCCCCTAATCTATTAAGAGAACGTGTATTAGCATCATCCATATTACTACTTGAGGCTGTTGGCTCCCAAATTCCATCTAAAGCAATATACCATTCTACCATTTTTTGGGCATCATTCCACAATTCTTCTGTTTTTAATTCAGTTTCCATCAAATGAATTGCTGCAGCAATATTTCGAAAGTTATATCCTATATGATGAATGGTCTCCATGATACTACCATCTGCAAAACCTTGGTCTAATAAGTACCGTACTGTATTAAGAAAATAATTTTTGCTTGTTGAACTTAATGTATATGTATAATCTCTAGCAAAAGTTAAAATATAATCATCAACTGCTTTTATATTTTGTGAATTAGAATAATCTTGACCATACAGCGGACTCCCTTTTATCAAACCTCCTGAATAATCAATATTTAGTGCATTGTATTTAGAAATTGCACTTGTAACTGCACTAACGCTTGGTGCAGAACCTTTAATTGAGGCATCATATTTTTGTTTAATACTTTCTAAATCTGATAATTCTTGTGTTGTTGGTGTTGTTAAAGGAAGTTTCATTAAAGTTTGAAAATACATCATATCTCCCCAATGTTCATTATTATTTAAGGTGATAAATGGCAATTGATAATCAGCACTTCTACTCGTATTTCTAGCCATTGTATAATCTATATAATCAAAAAAGAATGTACCACTGCCTGTACTTGGTGCTTTAATTTTCATGGTGGTGATATTGTTAGAACTTTTTATACCTGACATTTCATTTACGTAGCTTGCTGATGCTGCTCGCCACCCATAAAAATTTAACTGAAAGGTATAATAAAACTGTAATGTATTTGTATTGTCATAAAACTCAACAGTCATTGATGAATCTGAAATTGCAGACACATTATACACCCACATTCTAAACATATTGTAATAATACCCATCTACTTCAGACGGTACGAGACCGTGACTTTGCAAATTATCAACAGTAATAATAGCATCCGCTGTCCAATTCCATTCTAAGGATTGATTTCCTAATTTATAATGATCTGTGGATGTACTTAAAGTTCCATTTGAAGTATTCCAATGAGCAGGTACTGATGCTTCAAAAGATTCATCTTGTGCATACATTTGCATACTCAAACACAACACAGTACAAGCTATTAATACAAACTGTTGTATAGTTATCTTTAATCTTTTATGTATAAACTGTATCATAACAACATTTTTTAGAAGTTAACTTTTAATGATATTAAAAACCCCCAATACCTATACAAAATATTCAGTATAGGTTAATGAGGATTTTCTTGCTATTAATATATTTTAGTATTTAATCTGTGACTGTAATAGTAAATTCTTGCACACTATCTTTTTGCCCATAAATTGTTTCATTATTTCCAACAAATGTTATTGTATAAGTACCTGCTTCTGTGTAGATATATTCAAAAGTTTCCAACTTTTCAGAGTAAGTCTTTAAAGCAATTCCCTTATCTGGTGATACAGACCCTGATAAATTTACAGGCTTAGTTATTAACCAATCATCATTGGTATATTCTGCAATACCACCATGCATTCTAAATTTAGTTGATTGATCTATCCAGTTATCATATGACGTATTTGAATTAGTTCCTTCTACATTTACAGCAACCCACCCTGGACTTTGAAGGCTGGCAATATCTAATGTACGTGTTTCGTCGAGTGCAAGTTTTAAATCAAAACTATAAAAATCGAATATACCTTGCCTATTTCCTTCTGATGTTTTTCCTTCAGCATATACTCTTAATGCAAAATACAACGGTTTGTCTGTTGATAAATCCGTAATATCAACAACACCTGAGTTGGTCAAATTATAAGATCTATCGGTAGCAAACACAAATCTATCAGAAATATCTGTCCATGTAGCTGCTTGTACATCTTCAGCAGTTCCTGACCCAGAATAGTCTGATGAAAATAATAGCTGCCAAGCACCATCTGTTCTGCTTGTTCCATCTTGATAATGTCTGGATGTATCAAAT
The DNA here is from genome assembly GCF_001310225.1 of Pseudalgibacter alginicilyticus. Lineage (GTDB taxonomy): Bacteria > Bacteroidota > Bacteroidia > Flavobacteriales > Flavobacteriaceae > Pseudalgibacter > Pseudalgibacter alginicilyticus. The sequence continues at coordinate 1,125,689 of NZ_CP012898.1, forward strand.
GATAATGAAAAGCTTCCTTCTGCTTTGGTTCTATCTCTGTTTTTATACTCATGACCAAATTCTCCTGAATAAAAGTTCAAAAAATTAGGAGCATTACTCACACTAAACAGAATAGGCTCTCCTACTTTAGCTGTTGAATCAAAGCTAACTTCAAAATTAGGGGTATCTACGGCTTCTAAATCTTCGCAACTCTGAAATACAAAAGTTACAAGAAGCAACATTGTTAATATATAAACTGTTTTTTTCATTTTAAATGCTTTATAATTAATATATCTTATTACCAACCTATGGTTTGCTTTAAATTTGTATTAACCCCCAATTCTTGTTCTGGAATTGGAAGGATGTAATGCTTACTTAAATCAAAATCATTATAACCATCATAATAATTAAATGAAGCATTCATTACATTTAGTCTTGGGCTTGTGTTAATAGGTACATCTCCAAATACAGGAATATTATTTGGGCCTAATTCAAATGTTCCTAAAGTGGTCCAATCTTCATTGAAAAAAGTAGGGTCGGCCGCTAAAGTTTCCATCATACTTTTTGTCTCATTTACTTTTTGCTCTAAGATGCCCCATCTTACCAAATCATATTTACGCTGTCCTTCAAAACACAATTCTAATAAGCGTTCTTCTTGTATAACAACATCGTTAACAACTGTAATAGGTGTAGCATTAGCTCTATTTCTCACACTATTAACAGCATTTAAAGCTAGTACTGAACCAGGTGTTAATTTATTTTCTGCTTCAGCATATATTAAATACATTTCAGATAAACGCAACACTGGCCAATGATGCTCTCCATAACTGGTATTAGTTGTGTTTGACTCTAAATATCTACGGTATTTAGATGCAGGAATCATAAATTGACTGTTTATAAGACCTAACTGACAGTTATCATCTCTCTTGTTATAATATGGAAGAGTATTCCAAAGCCCTCTTTCATCATCAGGATCTGATCTATATTTTAAAACTAAAGAAACGGTTGCGTAAGTTAAAGCAAAGCCTTTTCCTTTTAAATCATCTGAAGTACCACAATTTTCATCGTCAAATTTTATACCAAATGCGGAACCTAATTTAGAAGATTGATTAGAATCTAAATTGGCAAAAGAAAAGCCTACCTGAAATAAAGTTTCTTTTGTTTCATAATTCCCCAATGCCAATTGATTAAAAATATCAGCATAGCTAGAGTTTAATTCATGATATGAATCATCTATAACCTTTTTACTCCATTCTTTAGCTTTTTCATACGCCCCTTCCTCATTATAAGGCTCACTTGCCATGTACAGATACGCTCTAGCCAACAAGCCTCTTGCAGCACTTTTACTTGCTCGGCCAGGTGTAGCTTCAGCTGCAGTAGGTAAAAAAGCTTCTGCAAATTCTAAATCTGAAACTATTTGTTTGTAAACATCAATACCTGGAGTTCTAGGAAGTAATTGTTTATTGGTTTCTTCTAAAGGCATAGGAATACCTTCAATACCTCCAAACGCTTTCTGTATATCAAAATATAAAAAGGCTCTTAAAAAACGCCCTTCTGCAGTAAATTCCTGTTTTATGTCTGCATCTAAAGGTGAGTTTTCTAAACCTACTAATAGCGTATTCGTTGCAGAAACCCCTTCGTAATAGGTAGCCCAAATATCATTTAATATAGGCTCTGCTGCTGTGAAATTATTTTTAAGAATGTGTTGTGTTCCTACTCTATTATAAAACCCTTCATCTGTCCAATCTGTAGGGTACTGTGCATTAATTATAGCTTCTCTGTATACTGCAACTACCCGACTATATGCGCCAGTTAAACCTGCTAAGGCACCTGCTGGTGTGTTATATAAGTTTTCTGAAGTGATATTGTCATTTTGTGCTATCTCTAATTGATCATCACAACCTTGTGTTATAAAGGCAATGAGAACTATGAATACTATGAATTTTATTTTCATGATTTTTTATTTTAAAATGAAACTTTTAAACCTAAGCTAAATGTTCTATGCTTTGGGTAAGCAGAATAATCAATACCTGGTGTAATCAAAGAACTAGCAACAGATACTTCTGGGTCAAAGCCCGAATAGTCTGTCCATGTAATTAGATTTTGTCCTGATAGATACAATTCCAAACTATTCAGCTTTAACTTTTCTATAGCTTCCTTATTAAATTTATAAGAAAAATTAACCGTTTTTAATCGTATATAAGACCCATCTTCAACAATGCGAGACGAAATATCTTGAAAACCTTGCCCATTAGCTCTGTGCATATCTGTATCTTGATTTTCTGGGGTCCATCTGTTTAGCGTTGTTGCTAATTGATTTTGGTTTGGTCTGTCCATACTCTCAAGTACTAAACGGTTTGCATTTAATATATCATTTCCATAAGACCATTGTAAAAATGTACTCAATTGGAAATTTTTATACGTAAATGTATTTCCAAAACCTCCAAAATGTTTTGGCAAACCATTTCCGATAATAGTTTTATCACCACCTGTAATTACACCATCGCCATCTAAATCTTTATATTTTTCGTCTCCTGGTTGATGACTTCTATAACTAGGCTGTCCTCCAAGTAAGGTGTGTGTGGAAGCATCAGGATCATAATTTTCAAAATCTTCTGGTTGATATACACCATCCGACACATAACCAAACATATTACCTAAGGCCTTACCTTCTTCAACAATATATTGATTGGTACTTAATAACCAGTAATAATTTGGTTGTCCAAAAATTGGTTTTGATTCCGGTAATGATACAATGGTGTTTTGATTGAAAGAAATATTAAAATCTGAAGTCCATTGAAAATTTTTGCTTTTAATATTAACTGTGTTTAAGCTAAATTCCAAACCTTTATTTCTTACTTGTCCAGAATTAGTCCAAATAGAGGAATAACCTTGTGATAAAGCAGCATCTGCATTTATAAGAAGATCATTGGTGTCTTTCTGATATACCTCAACTAACAAAGACAACCTGTCTTCAAAAAAGCCCATATCTAACCCTAAATTATACTGCTCTGTTGTTTCCCAAAACAAATTTGGATTGGCCCCATAGCTTGTTGGTCGTTGCCCTTGAACGGTTTCACCTCCATAAAAATATGATGCATCAGCATCCGTTAAAAATTCAAATCTTGCAGTACTAGGAATTCTATCATTTCCTGTTTTACCATAACCTGCTTTAAACTTTAATTGAGAAAAAACATTTAGATTTTTGATAAATTCTTCTCTATCGGCGTTCCATGAAACAGCTGCTGATGGAAAATATCCAATTCTGTTCTGTTCTGGAAAATTTGAAGATCCATCACGTCTTAAAGATGCCGTAAATAAATATTTGCCTTTATAACCATAGTTAATTCTTCCTAATACTGAAAAAATTCTTGATTCATCTGTACCATTATTATCATCTGAACTATCTAATGTTCCTCCATCTAAAGAATTAATACCTAATGCCTCTAAATACTGAGGTATATCAATTGATCTAAAATAAGTTGATGAATTTTTTCTAATATTTAAAGTCACCCCTAATAAACCATCAATAGAATGGTTGTTAATCCTTTTTTTATAATTTATTGTATTAACCGTAGAAAAGTTTTTCCATTTTTGTTCGTATAACGAACCGTTAATTCCATCAATTTTACTTAATAATCGACCATAAACTGTTTGACTATTATTAAAAATCCCTGTGGTTCTGAATTGACGACTAAAACTAGCTTTGGTTTCTAAGGTAAAATCTGAGGTTAATTTATATTTTAAACTTAAATTACCTATAAATTGATCATTTTCTCGTTTTCTATATTCATTTTCTAAAGACACAATAGGATGCCACACAACAACATTAAAACCATCATAATCATCATTAACCTGTGCTAAAGGGTCTACACCTTCAGGATAGTCAATAAATTTATTTGCTACATTGTTGTAAGTTATCAAACTTCTTAAAAATGAATACGATGAACTTCCGTTAGTATCGAGCCCTTCTTGTATGTAATTAGTATAAAGCACATCTACCGTAGCATCAAGTTTGTCATTAACTTTATGGTTAACGGTAATGCGTCCATTCAATCTATTATATTCTGAATTTAATAATGAGCCTTGATCTTCAACGGCATTAATTGAAGCATTAAATCTTGTCACATCAGTACCACTTGATATATTAAGTTTGTGTGTTTTTGAATAAGCAGTTCTAAAAGCTTCATCTTGCCAATTTTTCCCTTCAACGCCTACATAATCTTCAATATCTCCAACTTGTACACTTTGCCCCAAATCATCATCAAAAATAGAAAAGAAACGTGTTGTTGTACTTGATTCATTAATTTCTGATGACAATTTTAAAAAATCATAAGGTTCTAAAACATCTAATGTTTTTGTCACATTTTTTACATCTAATCGCGATTCATAAGTAATTTTTGTTTTTCCTGATTTAGCGCGTTTAGTTGTTATAATAATTACACCATTTGCACCACGCACACCATAAATAGCTGTTGCAGAAGCATCTTTTAAAACAGACATAGATTCTATATCAGAAGGGTCAACAATACTTGGATTAAAATTTTCAATAATAAAACCATCCATTACATATAAAGGTGAGTTATCTCCATTAACGGTATTACCACCTCTTATAACAATATTCATACCTTCTCCAGGCTCTCCACCTCCAGCACTTACTTGAACACCTGCAACACGTCCAGCTAAAGCCTCGTCAAAATTAGCAACCGGAGCTTCCGTTAATTTATCCATTTTAACTGAAGCTACTGAGCCTGTAAGATCTTTCTTTTGAACACTACCATAACCTATTAATAACACGTCATCCAATTGTTGAAGATCTGGCTTTAACGAAATATTTATTATACTTTTATTTTCAATAGGTTGCACTATAGTTTTATAGCCCACATAACTAAACGTTAAAGACACGCCCTGTTTTGCTTGTATAGTGTATTTACCATCAAAGTCGGTGGTAGCACCATTAAGAGTCCCTGTTTCTAATACATTAGCTCCAGGAAGTGGTAAACCTACTTCATCTGTTACTACTCCTGTAACAGTTATTACTTGTGCATATGCTGAGTAACTACACAATGCAACAAAAAAGACCATCAAACAAACAAGTTTGCATTTTTTTGGCTTTGTTAAAATTAGTTTAAAATGATTTTTCATTTCTGTATTGAGTTTTTATTATAGTTTTTGTTCCATGTAAAATTAGGATGAAACATATTAAATAAAAGGGGGGTTAGTGGTCTTAAAACTGGGGGTAGCTGTTCAACTTTACACAAATCAACTGTTTGTAAGCTACTTATGTTTTTCAAAGTACCAAACAGAGATCGTTCTAATATTTTATTAGTTTGTTGATTTTTACCTTTAAGCACCTTCATTCTTAAAATCTCCACTGTGATTTTGACGGTACTCAGAAGGTAATTCATTAAATAAATTTTGAAAGGATTTTCTAAAATGCTTCAAATCATTAAATCCTAAATCATATGCAATTTCTGAGATATTTAATTGAGACTGAACAATAAGTTGCCCTGCTCGTTTCAATTTAATTGTTCTTATAAATTCAGTAAGCGATTGTCCTGTTAGTGCTTTTAACTTTCTATACAATACAGAACGACTCATACCCATTTGTTCTATAAAATCATTGATTGAGAATTCTGAATTTGACAGGTTAGCTTCCACTAAGTCTATTGCTTTTTGTAAAAACAACTCATCTGCAGAAGTCACTGTTAGTTCTTTAGGTTGCAGTATAATGTCTTTTCTAAATTTATCAATCAAGTTTTTTCTAGATGTTAATAAATTAGTAACCCGTATTTCTAAAATATTAGCATCAAATGGTTTTGTAATGTATGCATCTGCTCCTAAAGTGTATCCTTGTACTTGGGCATCTTCTGAAGTTTTTGCCGTTAACAATATAACTGGAATATGGCTTGTTAAAATGTTTGTTTTAATATGTTCACATAAGGTAGTACCATCCATAATGGGCATCATTACATCACTTATAATTAAATCTATATTATTTTCTTTAGCTATTTCCAATGCTTTTTCTCCATTTTCAGCTTCTAATATGTTGTTGTTATTTTTAAAAATATCTTTAATAAACAACCTCACTTCTGCATTATCTTCCACCAATAAAAGTGTAGGTTGCGATTCATTAATAGTAGCATCATCTGAACCCAAATCTTCTAATAAAGATTCTTTTACTAAAAAATTGGATTGTTCAGAGTAAAACGAATCATCAATTTTTACATCGTTAGATTGTGAAACTATTTCATTGGCTTTTAGGTGTTGTTTTCCTAAAGGAAGAGTAAGAATAAAGGAAGTGCCTTTGCCTTCTTGGCTTTTAGCTTTAATTTTTCCATAGTGTAGTTTTACCAAATTTTTACATAAAGCCAAACCAATTCCTGTTCCTGTTCGTGTGTTCTCATCTTCATCCAATTGATAATACCTATCAAAAACGGCTTTAATACTTTTTTCTGGTATGCCCCTTCCGCTATCTTTTATAACCAGTTTCAGAAATTCTGTATTGGGTAATAATTTTCTTTTTTTAGTGATAGTAGATAAATTTATAGAAATTTCACCTCCATCTGGAGTAAACTTAAATGCATTGGATAATAAATTAAAAGCTATTTTTTTAAGATTGATTTTATCAAACCAAACCTCTATAGTGTCTTCTGAAGCATAAAATGTATAATTAATTTGTCTGACTCTTGCTAATTCATCAAATGATTGCTTAATATCCTCTATAAACGGCACAATATTATTTTTGGACGCATGAAGTTTTAATTTTCCTGATTCGCTTTTTCTAAAATCAAGCAATTGGTTAATCAATTGTAAAAGAGCACTAGCATTGCGATGCATAATTTCATGCTGTCTCTGTACAAATTCATTTCCTGTTTTTTGTTTAAGCATGCGTTCTAACGGACCAATAATTAAAGTCAATGGTGTTCTAAAATCATGGGAAATATTAGTAAACAACCTTAATTTCATTTGGTTTATTTCCTCCATTCTTTCTTTTTCCAAACGTTCTTGTTTCAATTCATTCTTTTCATGAATTCGTATCAAGGTTTGTTTTCTTATCACTAACACTATAGATAGTAAAATGATGGAGTATATAAGGTAAGCCCACCACGTCTTCCATGGTGCTGGTAAAATATTAACTTTTACATGAGCACCTTTTTCATTCCACAAACCATCATTGTTAGATGCTTTTACCTTAAAAAGGTATTCTCCTGCATCTAAATTTGTATAGGTGGCAGATTTTTTATTCCCTATATAATTCCAATTAGCATCAAAGCCTTCTAATTTATAGGCATACTGATTTTTTTTAGGTTGAGAATAACTTAAAGCTACAAAATTAAAACTAAACACATTCTGATTGTGTTTAAGGGTCATTTCTTTATTAAGATTATTTTTGGGTAAAAAGGGCTTATTGTTTACTAAAATTGAAGTAACAGAAACTGGAGGAATAAAACTATTTTCTTGAATGTTTTTTGGATTGTAAAAATCAATACCATTGGTGCCTCCAAACATCAAATCACCATTACTTAATTTTATAAACGCTCCGTAGTTAAACTCATCACTTATTAAACCATCAGATACATCAAAGTTTTTAAATTGACGCGTATTTAAATCCAACCTACTCAAGCCATGATTTGTACTCAACCAAAGCGTGTTAGAATCTGCAGGCAAAATACTATATATAACCTCATTTGGCAAGCCTTCTTGCATACCATATTTTATACTCTCTTCGGTATCTTGATGGTAATAATACAACCCATCACCTTCTGTTGCTATCCATAAATTTCCATTTGAATCTTCAGAAACACAAAGTATGGCATTGGTGCTATAGGCATCTAACTTTTCCTTATAATTAATGGAAGTAATTTTTTTTGTTTTAATGTTAATTTTTGCAAGCCCTTTACTTCCTCCCACCAATAAAACATTTTTATCAGAAGTTTTTGAAATGCTATAAACCAAATTACCAATGCTATTTAAAGGGTCTTTAATTCTAGTGATAGACTCTGTTTTAACATTTAAAACATTAACTCCTCCCCCTGAAGTACCAATCCAAATATTTTTTTGATAATCTTCAAATAAGGCAATAACCCGATTATTACTTAAACTTGTAGAATCATCGGGTATGTTTCTATATTTTTTAAATTTAAATGGGCGGTTTTCTGGGTTTAGAAAATTAAGTCCTCCATCATGGGTTCCTATCCAAAAGTTACCATTTTGAGTCCTAATCATTGATTTTACATTATCTGTACTAAGACTATTAGGGTTACCTCCATCATGCATATAATAGGAGAAAGTACCCGTTTTTTTATCATAAAAATTAATACCACCGCCCTCTGTACCTATCCATAAATTTTGTTCTGAATCTTCTATTATAGAACTGATAACTTTATAATTAAGTTTTGAATTATTACTCCCTGCAGAAAAATGTTTAAATACATCAAAACTTCTGTCGTAATAATTTATACCCCCTGCATATGTACCAATCCAAATATCTCCTTTACTATCTTCAAATATTTTATATATAGAATTCTGACTTAAACTGTTTGGTTCATTTTCATCATGATAAAAGTGAGAGATTGATTTTTTATCTTTATTTAAAACATACAAACCAGCATAAGTCCCTACCCATAAATTACCTAAATGATCTTGATGGATACTCCTCACTTCTTCTGTAATATCATGAACAGTGTGGGGTGGCATCTTATAACGCTCAAAAACACCTAAGTGTTTGTTAAAAAGAAACAATCCGTTTTTATAGCCTAACCATAAATTACTATCAAAATCTTCATATAATACAGGCACATAATTTAAACTCTTTTCTTTTGAATCTCCTTCGGGATAATCATAATGTATAAAACTATTCGTTTGAGGATTGTATACATCTATATTACTAACATTACAAATCCATATATTCCTATTTTTTGATACAAATAAAAATCGAATTTGATTCGCAGATATACTATTATGTTCATTTTTATTTTCAAGAAAATGAGTAGTTTGTCCATTTGAAATATTAAACTTTTCAAAACCGTAATTGGTACCTAACCATAAATACCCCTTTTCAGATTGGGCTATACTCCATATTTCATGATTCGATATACCATAGTCATTATTTGCTAGTTTAAACCTTTCAAACCTATCTTCATCTGGCACATATTTGTTCAACCCATTCCTTGTTCCTACCCACAAATTACCATCTTCATCTTCTAACAAAGATTTTATAAAACTATTACTTATACTATGAATATCTTCAGAATTGTGTCTATAGGTTTTAAAATCATGTCCATCATATTTATTCAACCCATCTCGAGTGCCAAACCACAAAAAACCTTTAGTATCTTGTAAAATGCATAATACAGAACTTTGTGACAATCCATCTGTAAGCGACAGGTGTTTAAATTTTAATTTCTTATAATCTGTTAATTGTTCTTGTCCGAAAGTGGAATCTATTATTAAAAATAAAAGCACTAAAGCTATGTATTTTTTGAATCTCATTTTTTACTGTGCTATTAAATATGAATCTAATATAATAATTTATGATTTTCTAAGCATATATATTAGTAACTTAAAAACAACCTCAACAGCAGACCATACAAATAAACATGAATTTAAAGACACAATAAACTAATAATAAACAACTTATAATTAACACAATAATAAACTTAAATACAGAAAACTAACTAAAAAATAAACATATTCAAAAACTTCCACATTCCATTTAATAGCTAATTTTTATACCATACGGAATACCGTAAAATTTTCCTACAACATGTTTTTAGTTTTGTTATAAGTAAATACTTAAAAGTATTCAAAACTTATGATAAAGAATATAAAATCAACAAACAGGATAGTATGTCTAAAGAATTTAATAATTATAACATTATTATTCGTCTTAGGTTTTGTATTAATTAGGGAAAAATATGTAAGTAGGATATTTGACCGATTAACCAGAGAGAAATACATACATACTTATGACAAAAATATAAATTTTAAACGTGAATTAGAATTATACGAGAACTATAAGAAAAAAGGTAAAGTTGTTATGTTAGGAAACTCAATAACATATCAATGCAGATGGAATGAATTGTTACAAAGACATGATATAATAAATCAAGGCATTGGTGCAGATGTAACAGACGGATTTTTACAAAGAATGAAGTATGTTTATAAAACGGAACCTAAAGTATGCTTCATAATGGGAGGAATAAATGACCTTTTCGGTAATATTAGTAGTATAAAAATTAACTATAACATTGAAAAAATTATAGATACACTACAATCAAAAAATATTGAACCCATTATTTACTCAATATTATTTGTATCAAAAAAATATGAAGAAAATCATCCTACACTCAACATGAGAGTTAAAGAAACGAATAAGTTATTAAAGCAAACTTGCTTAAATAAAGGGATTGACTATATTGATTTAAATAAGTTCATGGGAAATGATGATTATTTAAGAGAAGAGTATTCGTATGATGGCCTACATATTAACGGGAAAGGTTATAAAAAATGGGGCGAAATAATTCTTCCTATAATTAAAAAAAAAGTGGACAAGGATACTATTTAAAATTCTCTTTTTCTATACAAAATGTGTAAAAGAATAAAACTACTATTTGATTTATGTACTGATTTTATAAGGTTGAAAAAAGCAAAAATTCAATAATCAAATCAATTTAATTGCACGTAAATTCTAAGCTTATAATGTCAGTTTAAATAACTCAAGCTTTTTAGAAATAAATAGATCACAGTGAAATACAAGAAACAAAAAAAGGCTTCAATTTCTTGAAACCTTTATTACCATCAGTGACCTCGACAGGATTCAAACCAGACTCACAATTCTTAATGTTTATAAGGGTTTTGAGATGTTGATAAATTTGAGGTGTTACAATAACGACCTTTTTAATTGAATTAATTTGCTGAAAATTATCTTTCACTCTAATATAAAAATACAAAATTCAAATGAAAATTGAGGGTAAAGAGCATCAAAAGTTATGATATTTTCTTAAAATGAAATTATTTGCTAGAGACTTTCAATGATATTATCATTTCACTATGTTGGAAATAGTTTTTAATACAACAACATAAATAAGTTGACCTGTAACAAATCATGATTTCTGTAATAATTTACTATCTTAGTATTATAGTGTGAATATAGACAATTGTCTATATTCAATCTTGTTGTATACAATTATATAAAATGAGTTACATAGAAGAAATTTCTGAAATTGTTCAAAAAAAACTCATTGTTAAGAATGAAATTTTTGATTACTTCGAAACACCTCTTGAAATACTTTGCAACAAAATATATTTGTACTACAAAAGACTAATCGAAAACAATTCAGATTTATATAATATTGAACCGAATTTCTTTTTCTTCAAAAACAATACAACTGTTAATGCTTCAGCTTACATAAAAGAAAAAAACACTTTAACAAGTATTAATATTGGAACAATTCAAAAACTAAAGAACACTTTTTTGGACAATGAAGAACTGACAGATGAAATTTTTGGTGAACCCATACAAACACTTAATCAAATTTTAATTGAAAAAGAAAGTTCTGTAATGGAATTCATGTACTATTCGTCAATAATTTTCTTGATAAATCATGAAATAGGTCATTTGATACAGAATAATGGTGAATTAGAAAAACACATAAATGAATCAATTAATGAAGCAGAAGATTTCAATATTGAAAATCACATTTATGAAGTTGACTCGGATGTATTTGCTTCAATGAAACTTACTCAAGATATTCATCAAGTTTGGCTTAAATTCGATGACAAATATAAAACTGACGAATTTCTTTGTGATTTAATTTCTTTAGCATCATCTGCAATTGGGATCTTTAAACTCTTTAATTTAGAAGCAGAAAAAGAAATTTATTACAAGGAGAAATCTCATCCACATATGGCAGTTAGGTTTCTTATTATACAAGAAAATATAGTAAACTACATCTCTCACATTAGAAAATCAGAAATATCAGAAAAAAATAAGGATAAAATGATGATAAATTCATTTGCCATAATTGACACTTTAAACAAATTTCACAAGGATTCATTTTTTGATAATTTCACAAAAACAGTTAATCAACATTCAGATGAGTTAGAAGAATACGGAATGTATTTAACCAAAGAAATAGCCGCAAATAAAAAATGTGCTTATTATAAAATGAAAGCCTTAGAAAAATAACAGTATACAACAAAGGTGGTTATAAGTAATTGCTAGTGCTCGAGTACTCTGAAAATCCTCTCTATATTTGCCTATGCGATTAATCATAAATTCACTATTTTAACACCAAATAAATAATGCTTTGTAAACATCCGAGCCTAACACGTTACATGCAAAAACTAAAAAAAACATCATACTTTAAATGAAAGACATTGAATTGATCAAAGTTTATGAAGAATCTTATAAAATACAGTTTGATGATTTATTTAAGTCTTTGGATAAAATATACATAAATGCAGTTGACAAACAATACGCTATAAAATGCCAATTAGGAATAATTAACTTTGTCGGTGGGTTTATGGTCAATAGCGAGTTGGATAAAAAAATCATCAAATTATTTGACCATACAATGAAACTTGGAGGAAATATAAGTGACGTAATAAATACCATTCCAAACACAGTAAATTTTCACAAACAGGAAAAAGAATTAAAAACCAAAGACAATAATAATGACGTAACAATTGTATGGAAAAAAATTCTTGGAATACCATACAAAATCGAACGAATAAATGCTGTTATTCAAGGGACTATAAGTTCAAATTTTGAACATCTTAAAGAGAAAAGTGAGATTGCAGAACATCTTGGAAAACAAAGAGCTGTAGTTGATCTTCTTGAGCAAATAAAAGTAAAATTCATTGGTAATGGTGGACTAATGGAACTTGACGAAAAAAATGGAGAAAATATTCTGCCTGTAAAATTTCAAACTTTAAATAATTTAAAAGAGTGCATAATTAGAAATGACTTAGCTGATTTTTTTAAAACTTTACAAAGTGTATTCGCTTCTCTTTCATACGATATGAAAATAACCGAAGGATATTTTCATAGCCATATTCATTTTTTATTGACTTTACTTGATTTTGATATTCATTCTGAGGTCGAAACTAACAGAGGCAGAATTGATTCTGTTATTGAAACTGAAAATTACATTCATATTATAGAGTTCAAACAAAATGATTCGGAAATAGCTTTAGAACAAATATTGGAAAAAGAATATTATCAAAAATATTTAACGAAAAATAAAATCTTAATTTTAGTAGGAGTTGCAGTAGACAAAAGTCAACGTAATATCATCGATTGGAAAATGAAATCGTACGGATAAGTGCTGCAAGTAAGCCTTATGAAATTAATTGTTTGTTCGAGCTTGCTTACGAAAATCCTCGCTAATTTATTCGATTTTTATTTGCTAACTTTCGTGCTTTACCTCGCACCTAATCATACATAAACACAATACCTGCAAACTAAAAAAAAGAAACTGCATCAAAATGATAAACAGCTCAATCGAAGACGACCTACTTAGATATATTGATAAAATATACAACGAAGGTTTATTTAATAAGAATAACGAAAGAGTTAATGCAGAAGATATCTTTTGTCGTTTATTTAAGTTAATTTACAATTGGAGTGATTTAAAAAATCTTAATTATTCAGAACCAAATTCTGCAGGAATTGATATATATTCAGAACAAAAAGGAATTGCAATACAAATCACAACAATACAGAGTAGCGAACTAGATAAAATAGAAAAAACAGTAGAAAAAATTTTAAGACACCACGCAACTAAGAAGATAAAAGGTGTTATCTGTTTTTTTGTAAAAGATAAAAGAGCAATTAAAAATTTAAACGAGGAATCTTTATCCAAAAAATTTGGGAAAAAAATTAAAATACGAACTTCACTTGATTTAATAGGAGATATTAATAGATTTAGTACTCCAGCTAAAAGAAAAAGAATTGAAGAAATTGTCAAACAAGAACTATCTCCAGAATTTAATGGATTAAGTAATCTTAACTCATTTAAACCATTTGACAAAGTAATAACATCTACGGAATATATTACTCCAGAAAATGCCATTTACTTCTCTGAATTTGAGAAAAATAAAATTAAAGAGATTGCCTTACTTTTCAATAAAAACAAGACTAAAGAATATTCTATACTCGGGAATCCTTGTAGCGGAAAATCAACCTTTACAAAAGCAATTGTTAGAAACTTAATCCCTTATTACAAGACCTATACTTTAGACCTATCAAATCCGGATTTAAATCACTCAAGAAGAGATTTAATGATGGAGCTAAATCAACTTTCGTTTTATCATTCAATTGTAATACTTGAAAATGTACACGATAACGTAAACTTATTTAAAGAGCTACGTCAAAAAATCGTGCTTTTTGAATGGATAAAAGGAATCTATATCTCGAGATATTACAACTCTTTTAGAGAAGAAGACAAAAACTCAATTCTAAATGTTTTCAAAGATATATATCAATTTAGGTATAATCCGGATTTTGAATTTGAACAAAAGGTTTCAGGCATTATCGACAATAGAATTCGCCATTTAAAAAAAGAATATCCTGATTTTACTTGGTACAAAGGAGATTTTAAAACCATCTTAAAAAATACAGATAGCAATCTATTAAAATTAAATATTGCACTTGAAACCTGGATTTCATCAAACAAAAAAGGTAAAAACCTTAAACTTGACCAAGTTAACAATGACAATATTTATTCCTACTTTTTTGATGCTCATAAGCTAAACGAATTCAATACTGAACTTCTATTTCTGTATTCTTATTTGTTCAGTCACGACATTTCATTTTTAAGAGTCAAAGGAAAAAACGAAGAGTTTACAAAACTTAAAGAAAAAGGAATTATTTTAAACTACACTACCAGTGATTATTACTATTTCCCTCATAAGGATTATGCAAGTTTAATCCATCTAACTTTAACTAAAGAAAAAGATTTAGAAACAACATATTTGATAGAATTGCTCATTAATTATCTTGACAAACACAAAACTGAATCAGAATTAAATATCACCGAAATAGTAATTAAATTATATGCGTCAGCTCAATTTGAAATTGTAAAAGCACTATTAAATGAAGCAAAAGTTCTTGAGCTTATTTCAATTAAATTCGATAGTAATATTAGAAATTATGAAGTATTTGAATTGCAAAAAATATTCTTCCACTCATTTGATATTTTGAACAACAAAAATCAATCGGCTTATTACAATCTTTTTATAAAATATTACTCTAAAAGCAAACTTGAACTTTACTTATCAAAAGATTATTCTGTTTATAGCAATTTGCTTCAAATTGCTAATCAATTAAACAAAGAGTTAGGAGGCATTATTAAAACTCTTCGACCAAACGAACAGGCAAATACTAATTCCATTACGGAATTAACAATGCGAATTAGCAAAAAAAAAGCAACTCCAGAAACCGTAAATAGAATTCTAAATTCTTTTCATTTTCCCGAATGGCTATCTATGATAGAAAAATTGCCTACTCTTTCAAGAATCACAAATTCATTATCTGAATTAAATACTTCGCCTTTATCAAAAAAATTATTACTTGGAATTATTAGAAATTTAAATATTCAAAAACTTGTCAAAAAAGGGAATAGTTTAAAAACTGTTCAAATTGGCAAATCAATCAGAGAGTTAGAAAAAATTGATATTGCACTGGGTACAAACATTGCGAAAAAACTCCTTGACCAACTATCATTGAATATTAATACATCTAATACAAATCTATCAGATTTTTCAAAAAGCTTATCTGATTTATCTTCCATTGCACCAGATTTAGTGAATTTAGAATTGAAAAAGAGTTTTGGTAATGGAACATTTCACAAATTACTTGAGAAAGAACAAAGCCTAAGTAATATTTCAGCTCGACTATTAGAACTAAACACTACAATTGACAGTGAAAAAGAGATTTTTCATGAAATAATAAATCAGTTTTTTATTTCTACCAGTTTCAAAAAACTATTAAATAGTGAACAGAACATAAATAGTTTGTTAATATTCTATGAATTAGTAAAAAAGAACGAAATAGGAATTACCCAAATTAGTCAAAATGACATTTTATATATAACTAAAGAACAAATATTAAAGATTGATTTTGACATAACAATTTTATCAAATCCTAAAGTATTAAACATTCAAGAATTAAAGGAGAAAGTAAAAAATGAAATATCAGCTGAATTATTAAATAAGGTTATATACGGTTCCAAGTTTACTGTTATTGAATCTTTATTCCTTGTTTTGACAAGGGTTGACAAAGAAAAAACAGTAAACGCATTGAATATGTCAGATTTAAATATCTTTTGTAATTCAATGTGCCACAATGAACTTAATATTAGTCAATCAACCGAAGTTCTTAATAAGACAAAGAATAAAACATTTGTAAATGACAACTTGAATTCAAATCTATTTTGCAGTAATCTTTTAGATAAATACTTAACAATACAACGAGCAGACCAATATCAATACGGAAGATTGAATTTTGGAGATTACTTAAAGGCTTTTGACTATTCTCTAAAAATTGATTTCAAAATAGCAATAAAGCATTTTGAAAATGATTTTCTTAAAAAGCTAAAAATATCGAATAACAAAAATCTAACTATTTCATCTTTGTTCCAATCATTGAGAAGAATAGAACAATTAACAGATAGTAAATACAATAAAGAAATCCGAGCATTTCTTAAACTATACAAAGCAAAATTCTTAACTGGAATTAAAAACGAGAATTTAGCAAAAACTACATCTGGACTTGTTGAATTAAGTAAATGTGATTTAAAAGATTTCGCAGACGAGTTACTTTATGATTCAAAGAATGTTGTTTTAAATAAGATTAGGCAGTTGAATGGAGATAAAATTCTAAATGCAAAAATATTTCCTGATATTGAAAAGATAGCGATTGGAAAAGCAAAAATTCTACTGACGGAAATAAAAACCAGCAGGTAGCATCGGTATAATTAATTGCTTGGTTCTGTCCTACTTACGAAAATACTCGTGTATTTTCTATTCGGGTTTTATTTGCTAAATTAGGTTCTTAGACACTGAACAAACCATATACAAACACGTTACACAACATATTTTTATGATGGAAAAATAAGCGTGAATAATTCGAAACACGCTATTGTCAAGGAATTCAGATTGACCAATTAGAATAAATTTAAAGTACCTAAAAAAATACGCTTGCCAACAAAGAAAGTGCTAAAAAAATGTTTTTTACCTTAATTTTTACCTTGCTAATTTCTTTTTGGTCATTTACAACAGTATAAATGATAAAAATAAGCGGGTATCATATCACAATTTAAAACACGAACCGACTTAATATCACCGATAAATATTAAAGGTCATCAGAGTATCTTACACTGCTCCCTTCCGGAGAAGAAAGACGTGTTCGACTCATATCTCAGATTGACTAATGTTCTCAATTAATCCTTATTCTTTGTCAACAAAAGTTTTTCAATACTATCATAGCTTGCCAACTGGGCATCTGGAAGAATGCTGTCCACCAAGTCCAATACAGTGGCTATAGTCAGATCCTTGGAACAATTTGACAGCCTAGGTGAAGCAAAATCGTTCTCACTATCCAATGCCAAAATACATGTTCTTAACAAGCATGATATAATATAACGCAGTTCGCCATTGTCCGTGACCTCAAAAGTTACTTCCTGCATCAAAGGGCTGTCTTCACGCTTATAATATTTGCGTTCTCTGGGGTTTAATAATCTAAAGACTGTTTCCAGTTTTTCTTTATTCGTCATATCGTTAGTGTCTTCTGTTTTCATTCTATTTTTAAATTTTAATTAACGTCCTCTTGGGTAAACATAAGTTTTCGCATTTTGTCTAGGTATATCCCTTCTTCTAATGGGATTAAGTTTTTCATAAACTCCAAAACCGTCCTTACATCAGATTCTCTCTTTTTTATATCTAATGTTAAATCTTGTTGATCTTCTAAGGCTAGAATACACACATTAAGTGTCGATTTTATAGTGCAGAACAGTTCAAAATAATCATAAACACGACAATAATTTAGGTAATAACCTTCTTGGACGCCTTCTATCTTTTTTAACAATACTAAGTTTTCAGCACTCAGTTTCTTAATCTTCTCTAATTTTGATAAGGCCTCCTTTTTTGTTTGTTTCCCTTTCTTGTTTACTTTTTTATTTTTCATGGTTTCTATGGGCTTGTTTCTTCTAAGGGTAATAGTTTTATGGCTAATTGTAATACTTCATTGATTTCGTATTGGAATCCATAAATTGAAATGGGCGGTGTGATATCATCCTGTAAACAGGTGACACTCAAAACCATTAATGATTTTGCAATGCAGAGCATTTCATAGGCATTTTCAAATTCAAGCTGACGAACTAAATACGCAGTTTTATTAGTTTTGCTTGATGCTTCAATAGTTTGTTCTGAATATGAATCCATATCATCATGTATTTTAATTGCTTTAAAAACTGATAGTTCCTCATTGAAAAGAAATTGGATATCCTTGATGAACAATCCCAATTTTTGTGATAATTGGTCCAGTTCTTTTTCTGTTATCTTGTAGTTGTGGCTATATCTAGCAGAAGAATAGGCATCTTCCAATACATCCAACATTCTGGTTTCTGCATCTGATTCCACTAGAAAAATACTTTCTAATTTATGTACTGATTTCAGAACATAGTTTTGATGGTTCTTGATGCTATGACATATCTTAATCCTACCACATATAAATTTTTCTAAAATTCTATAGCCTTGCTCAAATGCTTGATGCATCATAAATGCACTTTGCGACAAATGGTTTTGTGTTCTGAAATAACATATCCCCTTCTTAAATGACTTCACTCTAGACATATCCCTTTTGAAATCTTGCTTTATTTTTTCAACTAGTTTGTTTGAATCTTGGCTAGGATAGTTCCAAATTAATGTATCTTGGAGTGTTTTATATACTAAGTTATTTTTATGACAGTTATTTACAAAATACAGATTCCCTTGCTGCAATTCAAGATTAGCATAGCTGAATGGAAAAACTTGGTAACTAAAATTTTCGTTATTCAAAAATATACTGTCAAGAACAGGTCTTATATCTTCAACATTATCTTTTTGAGAAACTTTCGTTATAATATTCAATCTATTTATAAACGACTGATGGGAAACACCTTTATTTAAATAAATGCGCTCAACTTCGATAACCTCTACTATTTTAGCTATGATTTCATTAAGCTCATTTGGGTCTTCCTCTGTTTGGTGTTCGATGCTTGTAGTTTTCATGGTCTTCTCTTTTCCATAAAATAACATTCCTTTTTCTGTGTACCCAACCACAACAAGTTGTAATTTACCTTTTCATAGTTGTTTTTTACTTGTGTTTTTATTGGATTTATTACTATATTTGAAATATGGAAACAGCTACAAAACCAAATCATATCGGACGTAAAATAAGCCGTATTCGTGAACTTAGAGGCATGAAACAGGAAGCACTTGCTGATGCACTAAACATTAGCCAACAGGCAGTTTCGAAAATTGAACAGTCTCCTGATATTGAGGATGATAAATTAGAGCAGATTGCTAAGGCACTTGGAGTGACATCAGAAGCTATTAAAAATTATAGTGATGAAGCAGTATTTAACTACTTCAGTAATTTTTATGATAACAGTACTGGTCAAGTTTATAATAATAATTGCACATTCAATCCACTAGATAAGCTAATGGAATCTCACGATGAAAACAAAAAACTCTATGAACGCCTGTTACAAGCTGAACAAGATAAAATCACTTATTTAGAAAAGCTATTGAAAGAAAAATAAAATTACTTAGTAAAAATACTTTTGAAAAAGGAATCATTTTGAAATGATTCCCTTTTTTATGCTTTTAACTTTGGTAAATCTTGGTTTAAGATTTCAATTGGAACAGTTGTCTGACCTCAAGATGAATCCGTTCAAAGTTCGCCTGTATCTCTGCATCATTATAGCAATGGATCGGTGGTGGTAATGCCCTGGTAATATTTGGCATTTTAAACTGAACCTTTCGGTCTTTGCCATCTGCAAAAGAGATAAATTCCCCTTCCTTTAACCGAAAGAACACATCCGAACGTATTTTGCTGACCTCCTTTTCCCCCGTGCTGATCCTGGAATCAAAGTCCAGGCTATTTTGACTCTTGCTAATCGTGGTCGTTGGTCTTTTGACAATTTCAAAGAAGCGTTCATAATACTTGGCGGTATCGGGGTCATTGGCCTTTCCAAAGAACTGATAGGATAAATTACTTAATATGGCACGGCTTGCTTTATCCCCATACATCATATCGTTTTGGGTCTTGTCCTGCATCACATAGACCGTAGAGATATCATAGCTCCGTAAGGTTGCCGGGATTCGGTGCATATTGAGCAGCCTGATAGTGGGGGCTTCTTCCATAAGGATAAAAGAAGATTCCCGATGTCGTATACTCATTTGTTTTGTCATGGTATGGATAATGGTGGCAATCACTGGTGAGTAAGCGGTTTCAAATTTGGGATTGTTGACGATGGACACCACGGCTGGGTTTTTAGGGTTATTGATATCCAAGGGCACTTCATCTGCTGAAAGCGTCATAAAGATGCGTTGGGTGCTGATTTTTTTTAAGGCATTCGCCAATGTGCTCATCACCCCTGCCGTTTGGCGTTCGGAATCCCTTCCTGAAATAAAAGCATTCGCCATAGCCTTAGAGGTATAATCGGAACTCAAAAAATCAATGAGACTATCGGTATCCAAATATTGATAGGTAGCGATTAAATGGGGAAGCGTGCAATACTTGGGGTGGGCGGTCTTCAATTTCCAGATAAGTCCTCCCAATAATCCTTCCACGGCATCATTAAAAAACTTGGAAGACCCTGAGGCGATGGATTCCCTTTGTTCCAATAGGTTTTCCAAGAGTACCCGTGATACTTCATTGACACTTTCCTCGTCTTCCACATATCTTGGGGCAATGGGATTCACCTTGGCATAGATATCATCAAAGGAAATGATATGGAAAGGACGGTTGGATTCCTTATATAGAGGGTACGCCATTTCGGTAATCTCAAAATGTTTATAATCGTGGATAAGACCGCAAAATTGATACTGCTGAAAATGCTTTAACATATTATAGACCACTGATTCGGTCTTGCCACTACCAGCAGACCCAATAACGGAGGCACCCCTACGGATGTTTCGGAGTTTTATAGTGCCATTCTTTACCTTGATTTTCATGAAATATTTTCGCTGTGTTTTAGGCTGCTCCCAAACTGGGCGAATCCAAACAAACAGGATATTTTTGATAATTATTAGGGGCAAGAACCAATAGCCCAATAGAGCCATGAGCTTGTCAGGATGTTGGAGGTAAAGTAAATAACCTATCATGAATAGGCCTAGGGCATGGAAGCCATAAGCGAACCGCATATAACGGTAACCAATAGCCATCAAGGCAATTAATGAGCTATAGATACTGATTATTAAAACTGGTGTTGTCATTGGATTGTTTTTTTAAATGCCGATGGAGCTTGCGTTTTTTGCAACATCAATCGTTTTTTTTAATTGTTTGAAGGCTTTCAGTGCCAATTGCACTTGGTTGGTGGGAATGTTCAGGTTGGGGACGTGTATACCCGCTTTGCCCATCATCTTAAAGGCGGCACTTTTTTCATTGGTTGGGAGTGACATCAGGTGCGCATAGAACTTGTAAGGTTCTTTGTTGTACATTTTATGTGCCGTATAGCTTTCTACAAAGTTCCGCTCGTATTTAAAGAGTTTATCAAAGGTCTTTTCTGCCTTTTCAAAAAACAGGTCGCGTTCAAAGCCCCGCTTGACTGGGCTGCCGTTCAAGATGACCTCGGAGGCTTTGTGAGAACTTCCTGGGGATAAACTGAGCGTGTTGGTTACATCCTTGCGGCTAACAATGATATGTACATGGGTCTGAAGTCCCTGCTTTTTCATTCCCTGCACGACCATCTTGCCATTGATGTGGTGTGGGGCTTCTGCCTTGAGCTGTTCGATGGTTTTTTGTATGACTTGACTGTTGCCCTCCAACTCCCCTCTTCTGATTTTCACTAGGTCATTTTCCAGTTTTACAATTTGTGACCTAAAAGGTTGGTTCTCCTTTATTTCCCTATCAAAGCCTTTATAGGTACGTTCGTACTCTATCTTGGCATAGTATTTTATACTGTCCACCGATATGGGCGTCTCCCTATAAAAGGAACTGGCGTAGTCCTTCATGGTTTCCCTGACATACTGCCGTAGTTTTTCTGGGTCATTGTCGATATGCTTCAGTTCCCTTTGGCTTGGACTTATAGTGAGGGAATAAAACTTGGGCTCGTTTTTTCTGAGCTTGGCGGTATTACCGTCGATGTCCTTGACGATGTGCTTGGGGGATACATGGTCGTTGTGCTGGTCAAAAAAGTGCTCTTGCACCTCAAGGGACTTGTCCCTGTTTTCCTTTTCCAGATAATCCACAAAATCGCCGCAGCTTTTTGAAAAGGTGGTGTCCATGTGTTGTTTGGTGATAGAGATGTACATAATTAACTGTTTTTGATTTCTTCTTTAAGGGACTCATATTCTTCCAAGGTCATATCCAGTTGAAGCTTGGGCTTCCCAAAACTACTTTTTACAATACGTACCTTGGAAAACAGGAGATCCTCAAATTGTTGTTTGGTCTCTTTTAAATCCCTTTGGAGGGTGTTCTTTTCTTTTCTCAGTTCGATGGCTTCCAACGACGTGGCAAAGAAAGGGTCAGGCTTGATGTCCTGTTTGACCTCGACCAAACGGGGCTGTTTATGTTTGGGAGGTGTTTGCTCGAACAACAATTGTAGCATCGCCGTCGTCGGCTGCGTCTGGTGCTTTTCGATATCCTTGACAATTGAGATGAGCGCATTGATGCGCTTTTTGATATTTGCTTCCATGCCCCGCATGTTGGGGCCCAGGTCGGACATGGGGGACAGTTGGTAGGTATCGAAAAAGTCCATCATATGATCCAGGGTTTCGGTATAAGAGCCTCCAACTTTGGCACAAAAACCCTTGAACCGCTCTACGGTGTCCTTATGGAAATTGATGCTTAAAAATCGGCGTTTCATTTGTTTATGTTATGGTCTTTTCCTTGATTATGTTAATGCGACCCAGTATTTATAGGGGTCTCCAAAGGCATTAACATAATTCTGGTGTTTGTTCCAAGGAACAAACAGGATTTTAAACGTATTAAACAACTGATTTACAGTTATTTATAAAATTATAAGATAACGCAATGCCGCTTTAGCGCATTGCCCTCTTGCTATACCTTTTCGTCCCGCTAGCGGGACAAAATATTCTACAACCTGACTAAAAAAAGTCAGTTGCTTTTTCCTATGTTGCTGTTCTTTTAAAGTTATTAGATTAGGTTGTAAAATTCAAACCCAAATTGGTTTCAAATGGTTCGTTTTGAAACCAAAAAATATGATTTCCAATAAAACCTCAAATTGGAACGTCAGATTTTCAAAATAATCAGGATAAATTGCAAAAAAAAAGACCCCATATCCAATGGAGTCTTTAGGTTTATTTAATCCAATAATCATATATTGAACACGTACTTATAATTATATAGATTCCGTGTTGCTTCTTCTTCCAATAATTCATCATAATCCAATTGATTCTCTTGGGCGTACTTTTTCAAATCATGTCCAAACCTGTTTTCGATATCTTTCTTGGATATGGAAAGTAGATGGTTTTGTGTTTGTGCATCAAGGTTATTATAATTAAGATATACCATAATTTGTAGTTTTAAATTATAACAAACCATTATCTGAAAAGCTGTAATAATCACCATTTGGAACAACGATGATATGGTCCAGTACCTTTACATCAAAGAAAGCAGCTGCGTTCTTTATTTTTTCGGTGAGTTGTTTGTCCGCTTCACTGGGCATCAATTTTCCGCTCGGATGGCTGTGCGATAAAATCACCCCTACCGAAAGGGATTTTAAAATAACCGCAAATAAAATGCGTATATCCACTAATGTACCTGTAATACCTCCTATTGATAATTGATAGATGCCCTTGATTTTATTGGAGTTGTTCAATAACAATACTTTAAAGGATTCCTGTACCTCAATGGTGTTTTTGTCCCATGTTTCAAAAAGTAGTCTTCCTGCATCGGCTGAACTTTTGATGCTAGGGGATTTTGAAAGGGCGATGTTTTCTTTGTAACTTATCCGTATTTCGTTAACTTTGTTTTTCATTGTTCTTTTCTTTAGAGATTAATAATGAAAAGAGGGCACATACTATTTGAAAACTGGTTTTAGTGCCCTCTTTATTTTTTTTATTCATTGCTTCCAAGTAGCAATATTTCACTCACTATCACTTCGGTCACATAGCGTCTTGTGCCGTTCTTGTCCGCATAACTTCTTGAGGTTAATTTACCTTCAAGTGCCACTTCTTTTCCTTTGTCCACATATTTTTCAATAATATTTGCCGTTTTGCCCCAAGCCACAATCGTGTGCCATTGGGTGTCCTGTTGTTTCTCTCCTTTTGAATCTTCGTAAAATTCATTGGTAGCAATTGAAAACTTAGTGACTTTCTTTCCGCTTTCAAGATTTGTAGTTTCTGGCTCGTTCCCAACGTTGCCAATTAACTGTACTTTGTTTTTTAGAGTACTCATAATTAAAAAATTTAAGGGTTAATATTGACCTCTCTGAACCCTTCAGAAAGGCTTTGTTATTGATTTACTTAGTATATCCAGAGCGTTTTCCTTCTTTTGTTTTTTTAACTTGTGTTCCGCTTCCTTTTTATTGATTTTGTATGATTTCATAAGATTCATTTTAGATTTACTTCCCATAGAGCCGACGCTGTTACCTTTTTTTGTTGCTTGGTCCCTTTCAATATTTGGAATTGATAAGGACTTATAAAAGGGAGGCACGACCGGTTATGCAGTCCGTTCAACTTCCAAATGTTGGTATTTTGCTGTCAAAAAAAGGGAGGGACAGTGAGGGTGCGGGACTAGGCTTAAAGGCTTTTGTGAAGTACCAATACATAGGAAGCGGCACCAAATGATTAAATGGAATTCCGATGGAGCGGACTCCATTCACGATTTCGGATTGGGAATGCAGTGTTCCTTCCCAGATCATCGGGAAGGGTTAACGGAATGGAAAGGAGAAATTGGGGATGGTGTCCAAGACTTTTTTAGGGAAGCTCTTTGCCCGAAATGTAGCTTTTCGCGAAATGGAGGGGAATGTGCTGAACAATATGTGTGTAATAATCAAAAAAATGTATATATTTGTTCACGAATTAATTATGTTCACGAATACTGAACAAATAAAAATAATGAACAAAATATTTTTGTAATGACTGAATTAGATATTTTCAATAATGCAATTCATAATTTAGAGAAGGATATCCCGATTACTTGGGACTGGAAAACCATTGCTCCTAATAAAGATATTGGTATAGATGGGGAATTGGATATAACCTTGAATAATAAGAGAGTCTTATTAATGGTTGAGATTAAAAAAGATGTAAAAAATCACCAAATACTCAATATACTTCATTACAATAATAAATTTCAAAATTTTCTATTGGTTGCCGAAAAACTATTCCCAAAAGTAAAGGAAGAACTTCGACAGCATAACGTGAATTATTTAGAGGGCAATGGAAATGTCTATATAAACCATAATGAGATATTCCTTTATATAGATACGAATAAGACACTTAAAACTAAAAAGGATAAAGGAAATAGAGCATTTACCAAAACTGGCCTTAAAGTCATATTTCATTTTTTATTAAATCCGCAGTTAATAAATCAGACACAGAGAGATATTGCTGAGATTACAAATGTAGCCTTGGGAAATATTCCCTTAATTATAAATGGGCTATTGGACACCAACTTCATCTTAAAATTGAATAAGAATGAATACGTCATTAATAATTATGAAGAACTCCTCAATAGATGGATTACAGAATTTGAACAAACTTTAAGACCTACGATTTTTAAGCAACGTTTTAGATTTCAAAATAAAAATCAAGATTGGAAAGAGATACAGTTCAACCAAGGGAAAACGGTATGGGGGGGTGAACCTGCTGGGGATATACTCACCAATCATTTACGTCCGGAAAAGTATATCCTATATACCAAAGAGACCGTAAGAGATCTGATGATCAACTATAGATTAATTCCAGATGACGAAGGAGATGTATGGGCATACGACCTCTTTTGGAACCCCCAATTTAACGAGAATACAGCACCCACAGCATTGGTTTATGCGGAACTAATGATCGGGAATGATAAAAGAAGCAAAGAAACTGCAAACATAATTTTCAATGAGCAAATCAAACCAAACCTATAAGGAATTAGCAATCCCTTATTTTAAAGAGGTTTTTGACATTATCGATGATGTATTGGTAAAACTGAACATACCATACTACCTAATTGGCGCAAGTGCGGTAGCCTTAGAACTATTGAAAGGAGGTATTAAACCGAGCAGGGGAACAAAAGATATTGATTTTGCAATAATGATATCTTCCATACAGGAATTTGAAGCCGTGGTTGAAGCACTTCTCAAATATGGATTTAACAAAGTAGAAGCCCCGTGGACGCTATATAATGACAGATTAAATATTGCCATTGACCTATTACCTTTTGGAGAAATTGAGGAAAAATTCACCATACAATTTAATGAACGCTATACAGATTTGCACGTTTTAGGTTTTAGCGAAGTGCTACAAGAATCCGGAACCGTACAAATAGAAGAAAAGTCTTTAAAGATTCCGTCCCTTCCTGGAATGGTAGTTTTAAAATTAATCGCCTGGAGCGACAGGCCAGAAGATAGGGATAACGACCTATATGATATTTTGAGAATTATAGAACATTACTTCGATTTAAATTTTGATGAAATAGTAGAACATCATAACGATACCTTTCCGGAAGAAGATGACTTGGATCAATTCAAAATTGCAGCAAGAGTATTAGGGAGAAAAGCAAGCCAGTTTTTAAATATTTCAGAAGCCATCAATGATAGAATTTTAAAAACTATCAACGATAACGTTGCAAATGCCAAAGATTCAGTAATTGCCAAACAATGGATAAGAAATAGAGAATGGGATTTAGAATATGCCGTTCAAATTTTGGAAGAATTTAAATTAGGTTTGATTGAAAATAAATAGATATGTCTCAACTTTCTGAAATAGTTTCAAAAATAGTTTCATTAAACAGCACATTATTTCAGGAAATGTGCGATGAAATCATACTACGTAATTACCCGTCTCACAAAGATTTTGGTCGGTCTGGTATGGCATTAGGAAAAGAAGAAACAAAATCAGGGACACCAGACTCTTACATACTTTTGGATAATGATCTTTTTGTTTTTAATGAGATTACAAAAGATAAAAGTGGAGGGTTAAATAAGCTTATAAATGACTTCACTAAATGTATAGATGAAGAAAAGACTGGAGTAAAAAAAGAAAAAATACAGACAATCACATTCTGTGCAAGTTTTGAGTTAAAACCAGGTCAAAGTGATCAACTCAATGAGCTATGCAAAAAAGAAAATATCTTAATGGATTTTTGGGGTATCAATCGTATTGCGAGAAATATTTTATTACAAAATACAGACATAGGTAATAAATATTTAGACATCCCTTTAGATAAATCCCAGTGGGTCTCTTTAGAAACATTTGTCAAAAACTATAACAGTGCTGGCAAACAAATTGCTACACCATTAAACAACCCATTTCTACATAGAGAGACTGAAATCAAGGAAGTTTTTCAATTAATCAATAAGCATCATATTTCAATCATTTCTGGCCCTGCCGGGACAGGAAAATCTAAATTATGTGTTGAAGTATTAGATAGACTACTAAGAGAACAACCTAGCACAATGGTTTGGGTAAATTCATTTGACAGTGATTCAATTGTAGATGACCTAAAAGGAAAGCTATCGGTAGGCTCGCAAACCATTCTTTTTATTGATGATGCACATAGAATATCTCATTTTGAACGGATTTTACAGTTTTTAAAAAATAGTTCTTACAAAAAAGTAAAAATACTTGTAACTGTTAGAGATTATGCTGCAACAGATTTTTCTGAACACATTAGTGAATTTGATTTCGAAACTATAAGTATCAATAGACTTAAAGATGAGGAATTAAGAGATATTTTAACTACCGAACCCTTTTGTATAAAAAATAAAGATTCACTTTATAAAATATTAGATTTAGCAAAAGGAAATGTTAGACTTGCTCTTATGCTTGCTAAACTTGATGGCGTTAATCAAGATATGTCGGCTCTTAATAACACAGAAGACGCATTTGACCTTTATTTTAAAACTTTCTTAAAGGATTCAAGCGAATTAAAAAATGAAAATGTTATTAATACAATGGCTTTGATTACCTTCTTCAGTTCAGTAAATATGAATTCTATTGATTTTGATAATTTACTCAAGACATTCAAACTAAATAAAAATGACTTTGTTTCAAATGTCGAGTTATTAAGAAAGTCTGAATTGATAAGTATCTATAAAGAAGAAATTAAAATAGTAGAGCAAAACTTAGGTATCTATTTTTTTAACAAAGCTTTTTTTCAATTAAAATCATTAGATTTTGAGATATTACTATTTAATTATTTTCCAAAATATGATTATCGATTTAAAGATTGTGTAATATCTGCTAACAATAGCTTTAATCACGAAAACGTAGTAGAAGCAATTAAATCTGTGCTCTTAAATTTTGCGCGTAGCTCTAAAATTAATCTATTAGGATTCTATGAATTGTTTTGGTTTATCATACCTGACCAAACAATTGAATATATGCTTGAGTTAGGCCTTCAAGGTGAACCTAAATCAGTTGATAAATACAAATTTAACTTTGAGACTAACGAGTTTTCATCACAAAAGCGAAACATATTTAGCTTATTAAGTCATTTTTCAAGAAGACCATCTACCTACCTAAAGAATGCTTTATTAGCTACATTAGAATTTATTAGACGTAATCCAGAAACAGCAAGTGAATTTCATTATACAATAAAAGAATATTTAAGTTTTGATTATCAAGATGTACAATATGGCTATTATAAACAAAGAACTTTATTAGATATTATTTTAAAAGGGGCAAATGAAGAAAAACAACTTGAGAAAGAATTGTTTTATGTAATAGGGAAAATGCTATTAAAACATAAATTCCAACAAGTAAAACCCATATATGGTAACAGTTTATCAATTTATAATTACGAAGTCAAGAAAGGAACAATCATAGAAGAATTAAGATATGATATATGGAATAGAGTTTTTACACATTTTGATTCGTATGAAAATGAGTCTTTAGAATTATTAGAATCTTGTGCTTCAATGCATCCGGATAACAATAAAGAGTTAATGAAATATGATTTAGAATTTATATTAAAAATCATTAATGAAAAATTAAATCCAAATATGTTTGAACATTGTAGATATGTACAAAAACAAATATGGTGGTGTAAAAGATCTAAGGTTAATCATAAATTCTTTAGAGAACTTTCAACATCGTTTAACTGTGAGTTATATCAATTTTATAAAATTTTAAACAGACAGGTATTAAATGGGGTTCACAGATATGAACTAGATGATAAATTAGATCATAAAATATATGAGGAAAAAAAGAACAATGAAATAAAGGCTTATACAATTTCTATATATTCTAAAGAACCTGAATTACTCTATAAAGATTACAAGTATTTATATGAGGCTACAAATGCTGAATGGAGTATCTCTGGAAACAGTTTTGACATATCAGTTAATTCCATTTTTGGAATTGATTTTAAAAAAGGGTTAGAATTGTTAGAAACTATAATTAAAGATAACAATCAAGTGAATTATATACCGTATTGGCCATTTTCAAATTTTCTTATTGAAGAAAAGGAATCTCTTGAAATTTTTGAGGCAATTAGTAAAGGAGATTATAATAGAAAAACCAATATAATGTTATGTTATTTTGAAAGACTTAAAGTTAAAAAATTATATCATAAGACAGCGATAGGTATTGTTGAATGGTCACAAACGGCTTCTGAAAACTTCAGTATTTCTTTTGAAAATTTAGAGAAATATTTAAAAGCAGACTCGAAGTTGTTTCATAAGATATTATCTTCTTTGAACAAAAAGATGAAAGAAGGGTTGAGAATCTATTTTTATGGTAGTCTGTTTGAAAAGTATGTAAATTTATTTACTGATGATATTAAAATTTTAAAAGAAACATATTTGCTGCAAGATTTCACACAAGCTCATTTTGATTATGATAGCGAAGGATTAGAGCAACTATGTATATTCTATCCTGAATTTCTTTTAGAATACTTTGAATACTATTATAGTATACCGGAACTTAAAAGACCTAATAGAGAGCATCGCGATAAATACAATTTTGTATGGAAAAATGAAGATTTAATAAAAAGAATGGAATCTATTTTAGATTATATTATTGACAAAGAACATTACTACGGAATAAGTGACCATCCTACAGGAAATCTTTTCGAACAATTAAAACCTGAAGAAAGTAAAAGAGCAATCTCTTTTTTAAGAACATATATGATAAAACATACTAACAGTCCTGAACACTTGACGGTTGTTATGGACATAGTTCATAAAAAATTCGCAAATGAAAAGGAAAGCTTTATAAAAACTCATCTGATTAAAAATAAAGATAAGGCTGTTTTTGAAAAGGTAAGGTGGATATACCAACAAGCAGTTTGGAGTGGAAATGAAGACCCTGATTTGATTAGAGCCAAAAGATGGGAAGAAGTTTTAGGTTATGTAAATTCCTTACCTGAAGATATAATGTTATTACCGATACAAAACTATATTAAAGAAATTATTGAAAGAAATAAGGAATATAATAGAAGAAATAAAAAGAGAAGAGAATAGATAAGGTAGGAGAATCATTTAAACAGAGACTAGCTCCATCACTTAAAAAGCTGAAAAATTTCTACTTTATGTTGAATAAATATAAGCTTTGTGGTTGTTTTGGCATTAATCAACAGTAAATAATATCAAATTGTATATCAATATCAAAAATGGCAAAATGTTGTACCTATGTTGTACCCAGTCCATAAAAAAAGGGTCTCAATTTCTTGAAACCCTTGTCTTTGCTAGTAGCGGGAACTGGACTCGAACCAGTGACCTTCGGGTTATGAGTTCTTCACTTAAATTGATTTAAGCACAAATTTTAAGCTCAAAAGCCCTGAAAATTATAAAATCGTATGCAAAAACGTATGCACTTTTTAGTCTTCGGGTTATTAAAATATTTGATGCAATTTAGTAAATTAATTTTTTGTACTTTAATATAGTCTCGACTAAATTCAAACTTTTAGTTCTAACCCTAAGTTTATTGTCTTACCACTCTTTTATTAATAAAATGATGAAACAATAGGGAAACATCAATTTTTCATTACCTGTCAAATATAATTTTTTCAAAAATTGTTAGGATTATGTACTATAAAACAATTCTGTCTTACTAAGAAGTAGTAAGAGCAAGACAAATGTCGTACCAAGTTTCATCTCTTGACTCATATAACAATTGTCTATATCAATTCATGTCCTCTTAAATTCTAACAAGTTAATTCTAAATGTCCTTAGTATAATTAATAATACTATCTCTTTTTGCTGGTACATTCTACTCTGTTTTTACTACTAAACATAGGTTGTCGAAACACCTACCTTCTTCCTTTTCATCAGGAAACAATAAGCCGTTTAGACAGACGCTTCGGAATTAACACATAACTACTTGTATTCTTAATCAGTTTTTCATCTAGCTGATTAAAAATCGCATTTGAAAACAGTGCTGTAATAGTTGAAAAGTTATAGATATTCTACTATTTCTAGATTAGAATTTCCCCACTCCAATCACTGGCATTTTCCGCCATCTCTTTTTGATATTTCTTATCCAGTCGTACAATGATTAATCACTTAAAAAGACTAACTTGACGAGAAAACTTTCTTTAATAATTGTCTACTAATGAATAAATTTTCTTATTCTGCTCTGATACAAACGAATACTGAGGCAATTTTCCACGAGGTATAACCTGAGCTACAAAAATTTTTACATTAGGATTTATGCTAATGCTTTTTAAGAATACAGATTTTTGTACAGCTATAATACTTCGACTGATTTTTCCATCAATTGCTTATTTAGTTTCTAAATTGTTTTTTATTGAACTCAAGAAGTCATTAACTCCATTGCACACAAACTCCCATCCCTCTGGTGAAACGACGTGACCTTTATCATAGATGTTCAAAATATGCTTTTCTCCTTTTAGCTGATTATACATAGCATACACGCTAGTGGGAGGAGAACTTAAGTCAATAAACCCTACTGTAACATATGCTTTGGCATTGGTACGTTGAGCAAAATTAATCGCATCTACATAAGGAACTACCTGAAGCGCCGCTTTGTCGTAAGTTTCTCCATTCCCCATTAATTTTGGCCAACCGTTCACACGACTAGCCACATTGCCGGTATGGTCGCATAAGGCAGGGATTTCAGCACACAACAAATTCACGCGCGGATCCATGCCCGCAGCAATTATGGCTTGTCCGCCTCCTTGACTTCGTCCAAAGGCAATGAGATTTTTTCCATCCCAATCAGACTGCATGGTGATAATCTCAAGGGCACGAAATACCCGCAAAATCATGGAACGGAAAAACAGTGAATCCCGGGACTCCATACCTTTTAAAAAATATTTTTTAAGAGGGCCGGTGTATAATTCTTTGTAATAACTTGTGGGTTGACCGTTGGCAAGCCCATGTACATTAAAATCGATAACACACACCCCTTCCTTGGCCCAACGAATAACTTCACTTAATCTGGAACTGGCTACCCCGGCACCATGAAAAAGGATCATTGCAGGAAGACTATTAGGCTTAGCATTTAGGGGTCGGGCCATATAGGCGGAAAAAGGGCCGGCTAATGAATTGGCTTGTACATCATAGACCTCAACGTCCGGCTCATTGATACTAATTCGGTTAAACCATGGTTCCAAAGGCTGCAATTCCTGTTTCCGCTTTTCACTCTCCCAATACGAATCAAAATCCACAGGGCATGCCATACTCGGTTTTATGTCTAAAGGATTCACTGCAACCCCTACCAATTTCGATAGTAGCGTATCTGAAGGTGTTTTAAAATTAAAACGGTTTAAAACAAAACCAGGCTCATCCAACTTTGCCTTGAATTCTGCAACTCCCTGTTTAATAATTAGCATTTTACGCTCAGCTGTCGGCGTATAATTATCTTTACTTTTAATCCATATCACTGTATCCCGTTGAACTGGATTTCCGTTTTTCGTTAGCGTTAGCCTTCCACTAATTACGTCCTTGACCTGGTATATCGGTTTTGATTGGTCTATTGCCACCTTAAGCGTATAACCGTCACCATTCTCACGAAGCTTCTGCCCGAAAACATTAACAAAAGCAACACATGTCAAAACAATAGATACTATTAGTTTCATAAGCCTTAGATTCGTTTATATAATCTTGTAGTTGAATAGACATCGTAAGTCTTTAAGTCCACCATTTCAAGAGCATGGTATTTAAAATTTAACAAATTCATTATACACCTCCAACTGAACCGGGCCTAAAAGTCCTGACTTTTTTAAGGGAGCATCAGCTGTGTAGTGTTTCCAGGTTGTAAACGTGTGACGTTTGTTCTCCTCTTTGGCACGTTGCTCATCCCGCATCCAATCGGGAAATGCTTCAATCACTCCTGTTGTAAACTTACCCGATCCTTCACGGTAAAGAATATCCGTTTCTATCTGTTCGTCGCCAATCAATCTGTTTATCCAGCGATTAGCAACGCCTATAGTTATTTTATTTTCACCATTTACCAGCATATCCGTCACATCAAGCTCGGCTGGCTTTTTCCATACGATTACAGGTTTATGTCCATTTATAGAAACTTGTGCTACATCATAAACATCCCCAAGCTTCAATATGCATCTCTGACCTTTATTGATGTAATTATTTGGCAAAGTGAATGTCTTAGCATATTCGGCAATGCCAGAATAATATTTGATGTCCTCATTTGAATGTTCTGTCCATGACATAAGACTTTCAAATGCCACTGCTTCAGAAGGAGCTCCCCTTCCCTCTATAAATGTCACTTGCCATGATTTTGACAGGTCCATAGGTTCGGAGCACTCCTTAGTGAGATGTGTTTTTATGCTATCATCAGAATACACTATTTTCAACTGTTTATCGCCTTTAACCAAATAGTTAGTCTCTAATGTTTCTAGGATGTCTGGCTCTACTTTAGCAATCCATTTTGATGGGAGTTTGTCTCTAAACACTATAAATCTAGAACCTCCAGCTTCTAAGTTAAAAGGTATTTCTGTTGAATTAGATACTTTATAGATGGGTACATCACTTGTTTTTCCTGTTGCCGCATCCCATAGTTCAGGTTTTTTTCCTGTAATGCGTATACTAACTTTTACAGATTGCAACGCTGAACTTAAATTTGTTACAAAGTAAACATCGGTATCATCTATTTTCTTATGAATATATCTTAGGCTATCTATCTGCTGGTTTGGGATAAATTCTAAATCTGGTTTTAAATCGGTTATAGTAACTATTTTATCCAAATTTGTAGTATTCCACACCTTACCTTTTCCTATGGACTTACTAGCATGATCATCATCTAAACCACCCCAAATCTTATCCACTAATTCATTAAATTCATCCATTGAATTTTCTATCTCCTTATAACCCGGAGGAGACATGGGCGGTTTTCCAGCTATAATGGCGCCTTCATTGACTAATCTATAAAGGTTTTTAAGGGTTGCAATGTCCATATAGGAACTTCTATCATTTAAAACCAACATTTCGCAGTGTGCTAGATCAGATAACTCAATAACGCCATTTACTACTTTGGAATTATCTAAATGTTGTGGGTAGGCCATGGTTAAATCATAGCCTAATGGCGCCTTAATATCACCCCCGGGGATATCATATCTCATATCATTACTTAGCAATACCCCTATATCGGTTATGGTTTTACCTTGTTGAAGCAAAAATTGAGATCTGGATATATAATCAATCCAATCCTTGGCATATGCCCACCATGCTGATTGTCGGCCAAAATGCGTTCCATATCTTCCCATGGTAAAACCAGGTTTTAGATAATCGTAAGGCTGGTGTATGTAAGTGTGAAATATAAATCTGTTAATTCCAGCCGTAAATGCACAATCCCCTGCTCTCTTAAGTGTAAATGGCGTACTTTGCCATTTTCCATATTCTGGTATCGCTGTAAAAGATTCAGCGCCTACAACGCTTTTGTTATAGAGATGTGCTGAGGCTGCAGATTGTTTCATTAACGGAACTCTCTGAATGTAATTTCTAAGCCAAAATTCATTCATGGGAACATCCACATACTCATTTACGGTAAAAGGATTTAGGGGACCACCCTGAGATTCAGCATAGGTTACCAGCTTATTTTCATGTGCTAAGTCTTGCATCGTTTTAAAATAATTCTCAGCAATCAATTTATCGATAGTCCCTCTAAAATCATATAAGATGGCTTCCGTAGTGACTTTCGAATCTATTATGACACCTGCAAGAATTGGTAAGTATGGTGTTAAATCATAACCATTGATTCGCTCGAATTGGTTAGGAAAATCTTTTGTCCAGTTTTGATAGCCTCCTTCAAAACTATCAAACACTAGTCCTTTGAATGTACTTCCTAGATAAGGTTGGGCATTTTTTATGATCCTCCCTAAGGCCTTATCGAACTGAAATTTAACACTTTCGACATCTAACTTATCACATTCCAATCCATGGCCTTCCGGAACCGCAGGGTGATTTGTTGAACCGGTGGAGGTAAAACCAAAACGCATGATGATCCAATTTCCTGCCGGAAGGTTACAGGTTAGCATACCATCATCCGACAACTTTGTGGAAAGGTTTAAAACCTGATGTTTTTGAATCGCCTTGTTATCCGCTTCTTTTGAATCCATGTCACGTTTAAGAGGGGTCTTAGAAAAAGCTATTTTATTTTCCCAATTCTCAAGACGATCATGAGAATTGACAGGTACTGCCAATACGGCTATGTCCTCAAAATAATCATGCTTTATTTCTGGTAGCGGAAGCTCAATGATCTGTTCCCCTCCTCCTTCAATGTGCGTTTCACTCCAAACGATTTGCTTCATCGATTTTTCAGGCGTATTCCAAGGACCTCCACTTGCGGACCAGCCCGGACAGTTCATGACATGAAATTCTAAGCCCAAACTATCAGCAATGTGCATGGCATAATTAACGTGTTCAAACCAATCATCAGTTCCATATCTAACGGGCCCTTTGGGCATATACACCTCCAAATCGAATAGTTGGGCACCTCCGATGCCCACCCGCTTCATATCTAACAAATCGGCCTTAATGCCTTCTTTGGTTACATTCCCATTGACCCAATCCCACCATACCAATGGTTTGGCTTCACGCGGTGGACTGGTAAATCCTGATTTTAATGTATCTGTTTTAGATACTTGTGTATTAACACAGGATGAAATAGCTATACAAAACAGGAGCATAATTACTGTTTTCAATTTTCTAAATTGTTTCATGACATATAATTATTTATTTAAAACCTTATTTACCCATTCTCGGAGTTCCCGCCTTTCTGGAATATTTTGCAACACCCATCTAGCATCATGGTTCCTATATGGAATGGTCAAGAATGTGAAATCCCCGATAATTCCTGATTTTTCAATGTAAGATTTAGTAGCCCTTGGACCTTCATTTTCCTGAATTATGAGTTGTGGCTTTCCGTTTAAGCGCTTCAATCTCGTAATGGCTGAAGCCTTATCGCTATCAGGATATGACCACTCTCTCACCCCATCATAATGACTAAAAGCAATAAAACCCCTCCATAAATCAGCAATGTCGTCGTTATGAAGGCCTATATAATTGCAAGCAATAGCACCTCTAGAAAACCCCGCCACAAAGACTTGTTCTTTATTGCCACCAAATTGTTCACAAACATCCTTAACAACATCCATGGTATAATTAACAGTGGCTTCGACATCTCCCCACCAATACAACTCATTTTTTTGACCATTGCTGGAAACAAATGGCATCCCAATCCAAATAAAATCTTTCCCACCACTAAGACCGTAACCCAAATAAGCGTCTTCTACCTTTCCAGAATTAGCATCTCCATATTTATTTACATACGGACCATTTCCCGAATATTCCACAATCAAGGGGTATGCTTTACCTTTTTCCCAATTTAGAGGCAAATACAGCGTATGGTACACTTTAGTACCCTTATATGCTGGTAGAGTTTGCTTAACGCGCTTGCCTTCTGCTGGTGTTTCCCCGGTAAGTTCAGGCACTACAAGGTCGAAGGGCACATTTCTTATATCAGGCATTGTACTCCATGAAGTCATATTACTTGAATAGGTAAAATTGATCCAGTCATCCGTTTTAAATGGGGAAGCCGGCAATCCTTCCTCATTAAAAAAATTGGGCACTGCTATATTATGCCATGCAAATCTTACCGCTTTTGGCTCTTCTACAAAAGGTGAGCTAACTACTATATCCTTACCATCAACAAATGCATTTCCCTGATAGAACTTTCTATCAGGGCCCGCAATGATAAACCAGTTTAGCTCTTCATAGGTCTCTTGGATGCCATTCTTTACACAATCAAAACTCAAACGAATCGTGCTGCCTTCCCGAGTATGACTTTTATATTGAGGACCAGAAAACACTTTGTCCTTTTGACCATAGTTTTGATTTAGAGCCAGTTGAGCAAGTCTCTCGCCTACAGGTCTTTTATTAGTAGGGTGAATATCACCAACATCCCCTACATCGGTAGTTACCACAAGACCTGTATTATTTATGGTATTGGTAACTTGTAATTGCGCATCGCGCAATACGGCTGCACTGAATGTATTTCCAGGTTCTTGCTGGGATGCGCTATAATTATAAGGTGGTATCTGAACAATGTGAAAAGGCATATCCCTATTTTCAAACGCCACCCTATAGGCGTTAATCATAGTTTTAAGGGCTTCTTCATACTGACTCGCCCTTACACAATTAGATTCGCCTTGATACCACACCATACCTTTAATAGTATAGGGTTGCAAAGGGAAAATCATGGCATTGTAACACCAGGTCGGATTTTTAGACTCTTTATCACTTGAATAGTTATGATAATGATCTGCCAAAAAATCTTTGGATAATAATGTTTCCTTACTCATAAACGCCTCTATGGTGGCGCTGCCATAGGCGGCACTAATTAAACCAATGGGAATATTGGGCAAAGAAGCGCTTAAAGATTTAGCAAAATAATACGTAACCGCCGAAAAGTCTTTTAAAGATATAGAAGAACAAGATTGCCAGGCTACATCCTTTATAGTTTCCTCAGGCTTAGGAGATGTAATCGATGGAACTTTAAATAATCTTAAAGCACTATTTTTACCATTTGCAATGGCTTGCTCTCCATTATCATCAAACCTTAAACGGAATGCCATATTAGACTGCCCGGAAAGCAACCATACTTCACCAACCAGCACATTTTTAAATAAAATGGTATTCCTGTTTGTACGGACTTTAACCGTCTGCACATCAAAAGATGCTGTAGGGGTTTTTATGTTGAGCCTCCATTTTCCGTTAGCATTCGCATTGGTGCTATTCGTGCCACCCCATGATGTCTCTACAACAACCTTTTGACCTGCCGCAGCCTTACCAAAAAAAGCGACGCTGTCATGCTGCTGCAATACCATACCATCTCCAAAGATGCTTGGAAGCTGTAGTGTATTGGTATGTTCTGATTGGATTGGTTTTGCAAATAAAAGCGAATAGGCCAAACAGCAATACATACTTAAAAGTATTTGTCGTCTTTCCATATTTTCAATTAATTAGTATGATTCCACCATTTCCTGTAATTCAAATAAAATCGTAAAGCACAAATTTTAAAAATTAACATAAAATGAGTTTTTATAATTGCCATTAGTCTTCATTAGTCACATTATACACATCCCAAAGCTGGACATACTTATCGAAACCCTCATAAGAATTATTCCTGATTAATACATTACCCACTTCGTCCAACTCAATTGGTGGCATACTGGTCGCAGAGGTGGTACTTATAAATTTGTTATTTTGAATTACCAGATCTGTTACATACATATTCGAGAAGACCTTGCTTAAATTGAATGCGCTGATATAACCATGTTGCTTTTTTTTGTAAAAGTTTCCTTCCCAAGCACAGTCTTTGTATTCATTATTTGAAAATTCTAAATTTCCCCCTGTATGATTACGTGTAATGTTGGCGCCTAAACGCACTGGAGAATACATGATGTTTTCGTGGTAATTATTAGAAGAGTATACATTATCGCAGAAGTAAAGCTCTGACGCACCTCCTATACTTTTGAAGGTACTATTTTTTACAATTACCGTAACCGGACTCAGGCCGCTCGGTATCAAAGTTGTACTATTATCAACAAAAGAAGGTATATCCCGGGCCGTAACCACGTTATAAACACTGCCTGACGAACTATGACTCACGTAGTTTACACGTTTTACTGGCACCTTATGCCTTATATTATTATCATAAAAGTACAGCGGTGTATTTAAGCAGCTAAAATCCCGAACACTTTGATCCGTAATAAATTTAAAACGCCTTGAATCTTTTATGATGTTCACTGTGGCGGCTGTCCCCGTCACCACATAACCATCTAAACGTGTGCCTTTAATGTACATGTTATCAGACACAAATTCCCCGGTATTCCTGGAAGCATGGACACCGTCCCGAGGGCTCATTGAAAATCGATTATTTTCGGGTCGGATTTCCAGTTCATTGAAGTATAAATTATGGTTATAGGAAAGAAATAATGCAGATCTAAGAGCCGTATAGATGTGAACATTTTCAAGATGGATATTGATATTCTTGCTCATGTAAACCGTCCCCTGGGCGTTCCACCCGTAGTGCCAGGAGACATAATCCCCTACCGAAGCTTTACCATAAAAGGCGTTATCCTTTTTCACGCACTGCATGGTTCTGGCCTCAGCATCGAGTAATGAAAAGAAATGACCGACATTATCCCCATAAGTGACGGACGGTTCTCCAATTTTCAAAATCTCCTCACCTTCATTAACACCATCCCAAGTCCACACATTTGCTGACGCAACAGGACAGCCATTGTCCATAGGATAGCCTTTTACAATCTCTACGGTAATCGTTGTGCTATCTATTGAAAGTACTTTACCAACTGTGTAATGAAGTTTATTTTTAAAGGCAATATTCTCAATTTTAACACCATGATTATTTCTGGCATCCAATATGGAAACCCGATTAAATGAACTCGAAATGGGTTGATTAGTATAAAACAATAGGTTTCTATCAAAAACTGTAGTAGGTTCTCCAGTGG
Source organism: Pseudalgibacter alginicilyticus (assembly GCF_001310225.1). Taxonomy (GTDB): domain Bacteria; phylum Bacteroidota; class Bacteroidia; order Flavobacteriales; family Flavobacteriaceae; genus Pseudalgibacter; species Pseudalgibacter alginicilyticus. Next base: position 1,166,016 of record NZ_CP012898.1, read on the forward strand.
TTTCATCTACGGCACCTCTCAAGGTCATATTTGTTTTACCGGAGACTTTAATGTGTGCTTCGGCCCCTGTTAAACTACGCCCCCGAGCCGGATCATCTGGAGCCGAGAAATTATAGGTGCCAGCAGCAAAAACAACGACAGTATGATCTCCGGCAGCATCTATAGCTGCTTGAACGGCTTTTTCATCATCGATTCCATCATTTGGATAAGCACCATACTTAGCCACGTGAATGGTTCCACCGGTTTCATTAATTGAAAATGTCGGGTATATTTGAGAAAAAGAAAGCAGACAAGAAAAGCTTAGAATGCAAATCGTAAAACACTTTCCGACCAGAGGCTGTAATTCACGCTTATTGAATAATCCAATACTATTATTAGGAAGGTTATAATAATGTTTTGATTTCATCTTTTATAGTTCGTTATATATTAATTTTGATTTGTGTACTTAGAGCTACGGTCTCCTCTATCATGTAATGGTTCTTGTAAACATCCTTAAGAATAGGCTTTATAAAAAGACTCATAACTATTAAGTTGTAACACATTAAAAATTTCATAATCTATTCCCCTAATACCTGCCAACTGCTTTTTGAAACCTTCCCATCCAGATCGTTACCCGAAATCATAAATTCCAAGCCTGTATTTTCAAGAGGAATGGTAAATTCATAGGGATAATCTTGATCTATAATGGTCTTTTCAGCACCCTTATCATTTTTATAAGTTAAAGACACGCTAGACCATTTTGAATCATCATCTTGCAAATAGATGTACGCTCTTTTAGCATAATTACCAAGATTAAAAATCATCGCTTTCGTATTCCCAAAGTCTAATACTTTATAGCTATTATCTATTTTTTCATCGTGAGCTAATATGGACTCCTGAAATCCTTTCTTTAAATGAACGCCATCAATGACAACCGCTGTGATACCATTAGGAGAGACTTCCACATCAAAAGAGCCTGAAGTAGAAAATTCACCATCAACTACATTGTCTTTCCAAATCTTGCCTTGAGCATTTTCTATGTCAACATATTCAGAGTTTAGCGAAACCCGTGTTTTTACTATTTTGTTGCTTTGGTTGGTAAACGCTATATACATCTTATCGTCTTTACGTGCCGTTATATAGTTTAACTCTAGATTATCCATAGCTAAAAGCTTTTTAGGCATCCATAATTGCACTCCCTTTTCGTCATAGAAGTCTCCTTTCTCAGAGCCATAAAATTTGTTTTGCAAATAGGCATAGCCTTCTATAAACTCTGACGGGAAATTGATTTTTCCTTCAGACCTTACAAAAGCATCTGTTACTAAATAATCTAGTAACATAGAGGCCATTGGCAGTATATGGTTATAATGAAACGAATTGACACTAAGCTCTTTGTGCTTATGATAAGGATAGTCAAATTTTTCATAAGCTGTTGTACGGGCTGTGTTAATATGGTAGCCTGGGAAATTTCTGTAGCGACCAATAATGGCAGATTTTGCAACATCCTTTAGTAATTGGTCATTGGCATAGTACCCTACTCGCAACATCCATGGCGCATAATTTGCCATAAATATGGCACGGTGGCCTGTACTGGTTCCTGTGGATTCTGGGGTGAGTCCCATTTCTGATAAACGCCATGCAGGAACTTGTTCTTCAGGATAATACATAGGGGTATGCCCTTTGCTTGCTAAATACCAATAAACGGGAGCCTTTCCATCTTTATTTACAGTGATGTTTTTATCCGGTATTTGTGGACTCATCCATGTAAACATAGTGTAATGCCTTGCTCCATACTGAGCGGCATCAAGGTATTTTTTATCTTTGGTTAGTTCATACAACTCCAATAACTGTATCCAACGCGGCGTTAAACCTGTCCAAAAAAAGGCACCTTCAGATAAAGGGTCTGTAAAATTAACAGGTTTTTCATTAATTCGCTCGTTTATGTATTCATCAGCTAACGTTTTAGCTTTTTCAATATATTTGCTCTCTCCCGTAGCTTTATAAAGGTACATGGCACTCATCCAATTATCGGAAGACATTTTTACATCGAGATTTCGGGCTTTCACTTTTCCAACCTCATCTTTAGCCATTTGTAAAAGAAAGTCATTCTTTTTACCAAGCGTATTGTAGAGGGTTGTAAGTTCTGAAAGTGGTGCAGCGGGTCCGTACATTTTCCGGGAAGGCTGTTGAATCTTTTGTTCGGGATCTAGACTAAAAAGAAATTTTTCTCTCGATATAATATATTCCATTATTGGGTAGGCACGCTTATCAAACATGTCCTTGTCATCAGTAACCAAAGAAATTTCGAGCGGATTGAGACTGGAAACATTCTTGACAGCTCCGGGAACATCCGTAGAATAGGCATAACCCTTTAATGAATCGACATACCAAGCGTTTTGGGACATAGAATATTCGACAATATTTTCAAAGACATCGTTTAAAGAAGCTATCTCATTTTTTCTATAATCATCAAAACCAAAAATATTGTAAGCGATGTGTTCGTAAGTTTGAGTTATAGAAGCCGGATGTACCACCAAATAAGATGAAAAATTGTAGGCTTGTGCTGCTTCCATTTTTGATTCGACCCCACCCAGTACAGGGGCAAATAATTGGGGCTGAGCTTCTCCATTAAGATTGCGAAGCATTACACCAAACCTACTATTTTCAAGTAAAGGTAACGGATTAAAAGGAAACTCTTCTGAAGCTGCTAAAACCCCAATGGTATTTTTACCATCATGCACTAATGTTGTTGGTATAGGGGTTCGGTATGCTAAGGTCATAAAAGGTTTTTCTGGAAACCTTTTTTCCTGCCATATTAGAGGTTGCCATATTTCTTCTGTTTCATCAATATTAAGCTTGGGAGCGCCAGTATAACCTATCGAAAAATAGCCTGCTATTTTTGGAATAAAAGAATAAGAAAGTTTTGGAAAGGGTTTTGCCGACACATCAACATAGGCCTCTAAACTGAATTTTTCGTTTTCCGGAAAAGTTAAATGGATTGTATCGCCAACCTGTTCTAAAGATTGTGCCTTTATAACCATGTTTTCTCCTGCATTGTAAATAATGGGGGTTCTTTCTTTTGTGGTCGCATCCAGAATTCTATCGTCGAAACCATCCCCGCCTTGACTATCATTTCTTTTAACCTCTTTTAAATCACCCTGCATGCCATTAGGGGTTTCCCAAGTAATAACATTATAACTAACATTATCTATACCACCCGGACGGGCGGCTATATTAGGATCTGAATCTGTGTATATTATTGTAAATTCCGTAGTAAAGCTATAGACTTTTTCTAAGCTTGTTATCTCAATTTGATTATTATGTATTTCAACTGGAAGTTGATCTGTTTTCTTGCATGAAACACTAATTAACAAAAATAAAGCATATAAAATAATATTAATTTTTCTCATAATTTCTGCATTACTTACTTGGCACTTTAACCCCATATTGCACTAGTTGTATTATTTACCGGCACTCCTGATCAATAGATGCCTATTTTGTATTTATTTTAAAATTCCCATTTCAGGCCTATAACCTATACCTCTAGCGCACAGGAAATAATAATCCAGCTTCAAGTATTATTAAAATTGAAAAAATAGTGATTTAGTAAACTTTAAATATTCAATACATATACTTAAACTTTTTCTCTATAATACATATCTATCATGGGCCTTTGGGTTTCATCACTGTAAGTGTCTGAACCAATATAGTAGAGTCCACCGTTATCAAGTTCTCTCACTACAAAAGTTATTTTATCAACATTGTTTTGTATGGCTTCATAAATAATGGGATTTATATTACCTTCAAATTTAATTTGGTCGGTGGTGGCTGCTGTTAAAAAATCTTGTGTAAACAAAGAGGTTAAATCTAAAACTGCAGGTTGAGAATCCCATGTCATGTTCTCATCTAACTCCCCTAATACAGCCTTAACTGTCATAGTACTTGGTATATTAAGACCAACACTATGAGATTGTACCAGCCAGAACATTAAATTATATCGGCTTTTATCTTTAACTTCGTTAAACTGCGAAATATCAAATTCAAAGAAAACGGTTCTATCGTTATTGTTATTAGAACTTCTTAGCTGCAAAAGCTCACTATAGGATAGTTCATTCTTCGATCTTTGCATAAAAGCGGTTTTTGAAGCAGGAATGCTCTCTGAAAAGGTATACTTAACAGGAGATACTTTAATATCTGCCCTACCCGAAGCACCTCCCACTAGTCCATAAGAAGCCACAGCATGAGCCACATAACTAACATCTTTTGATGGCAAGGTTTTAAAAGTAAAAGACTGCTCAGGTATGTCAATAATATTCTTAACTATTGTAGTCTCTCCGTTAAAATAACTATACCTAAAGGCATATGGAGGTTTACCACCATTAATGGTAATTGAAACTGATGCTGAGTCTCCTTGAAGTACCTCTTGCGTAAAATCTGTTATACTCGCAGATATTCCATGGCTATCGTCTCCACTGCATGATATAAATGTGCATATTGTTGCGGTGAGCATTATAAAACCTACTTTAAAATTTATAGTATTCATGATTATATTTTTTAATTAATTTCTGTATTGGAATCTGTTTCTACTTTTGGTATTGGCCATAAATAACTTCTGCTTGGATCAAAAGTAGCGGTCAAATAATCATACTCTTCATAAGCTGCACTAGAAGTGGTTAAGGACTCTATTCTATAGCCTTTCACCGTTGTTAGTGCTGTAGCACCTATGTCCCATCGTTTGATATCAAAAAAGCGCAAGCCTTCAAAGGCGAACTCCACACGTCTTTCATGACGAACAATTTGTCTCAGTTCATTTTGTGATAGGCCTGTCCCTTCCACATCTTGAACCTTTGGCATCATAACACTTGCACGCTGCCTTACCTCATTTATTAAATTAGACACATAGGTTTCGTCATAATCTCCTGATTCTATTAAGGCTTCTGCCTCCATTAACAAAATATCTGCGTACCTGACAATTATAGGATTTACGCCTGATACCCTGTGCTCCCATTTATTGCTGTAATCTATATGTTTACGGACTTTAAAACCTACCGGGGTATTTCTTCCATGACTTGCCGGAATAAATACCTCTGGACTCTCATTAGCTCTTGTATAGCGAAAAACAGAATACGGTACCACTATTGTAGAATTCATTCTTGGGTCTCTATTAGTAAATCTATTATCATAAATCCCTTCTTGTTTTCCTATATAATTTGGGGACAAAACATCTGGATTTACACTTGGGTCATATAATGTGTTTAAAGGATCTTTTATTGATAATCCATTGGTAGAATAAAACTCATCATGCAAATTTCTGGTCGCGGCATAAGAACCGAACAGCAAAAAATAAGTGTTCCATACAGAAGACAAAGCTAAATCGCTCTGATTTTCTATAAATTGCATATCGAAGATTGTTTCATTATTACTGGCCTCTCCTTCAGGTAAAAACAATAGTTCATAGTCATCCATTAAACTGTATTTACCTAAATCCTTTACTTTTTGACAATAAATTGCAGCTTGATCATACATTTTGTTATATAACAAAACACGCGCCTTTATGGCTAAAGCAGCTCCTTTAGTAGCCCTTCCTTTATCGCTAGCACTATATTCTATAGGTAATAGATCTGAAGCCGTTTCTAATTCATTTAAAATAAAATCAACAATGTCATTTTTAGGAGTAATAGGTTTATTAGCCTCTGCTAAACTTTCTACTCTTATTCTTAAGGGAACACCTCCATAAAATTCAGTCAAATCCAAATATGCTAAAGCTCTCATGAAAGTAGCTTCTCCTTTAAATTGGTTATACTTCTCTTCCGACAACTCTATATTATCTATATTATCCAAAACGGTATTTGCTCTCAATATCATTTTATAGTTACGAACCCATTTGGTTTCCACAAAAGTATTTTCGTTATTAAAAGAGCCGTTCCATATCTCTATATAAGTACTTTGAATGCCATTATCTGTAAAGAAATCTGTGATAATAGGCTCTAGAGGATCAGAAATATAGGAACTATATATACCATTTACAGCCTCTTCTATATCCCTACTTGATGAGATATTATCGGGAGCCAAAAAATCAATAGGCTGCTTATCAAGGAAATCGGCATCATCGCATGCACAAAAAAACATACCGAATAGGCCTAACAGCAGTAGGACCTTGTTTTTAATATTTTTCATAGTTTTCATATTTTTAAAAGTTTAAGTTAAGTCCACAGGACAAAGACTGTATTTGAGGATGAAACGGTTGATTGGTAACATTATACGGTCTTTCTGGATCAAAACCGCTTATATAGTTCGTAAAAGTTAAAATGTTTTCTGCACTAAAAAACAATCTTAATCTAGATATGTTTAATCTTTCTATAACTTCTTTCGGTAAATTATATGATAGTTCTATGTTTTTTATCCTGAAATATGAAGCGTTCGTAACATAATAACTGGATTCCAAACCATTCCTTTCCAAACTCTTTGTAAGTCTTCTGTATTTGGTTGAAGGATTATCAAAAGTCCATCTATTGTCCGCTTGAAATTGCTGAATGGAGCTATTACTTCCATTATTTAAAAACTTCTGAAGATATCCATTTTGATAAGCTTCCGCTCCGCCAATACCTTGACCTATGATATTTAATCCCCAGTTTTTATAAGATAAGTTTATAGTACCTCCATAATAAAATTTAGGTACAGACCTACCTATAATAGTTTTATCATCTGAGTTGATAATTCCATTGCCATCAATATCCCTGAATTTCTCATCCCCAGGCCATACTCTAGGCATAATACCACTTGGGTCAGCATTTTCATCTTTCAGTTGATAATCTCTATTATAATGCTCAATGGATGGGTCGCTATCATTTTGCCAAGTAAAATCATCTACTTGATAAATGTCATCAACTTTGTAGCCATAAAAGCTCGCAAAAGGGTGGCCTACTTGACTTCTTAAAACATCAGATTGATCCACAAAATCCAAGCCTCCTAAATCGGTAACTTCATTCTTCAGATAGGTGAAGTTTGTATTTATAGAATAACTAAATCCATTTTTATTTGGCTTACTAGTATAGCCAAGGGATAACTCAAAACCTTTATTGGTCATGTCTCCGATATTTTGGTAAGGACGTTCTGAAACACCTAGAGACGTTGGAATAGTTACTCTCGCTAAAATGTCATAGGTTTTCTTGTCAAAATATTCAAATGTTGCCGATACTCTATTAAAAAGTTCTAAGTCGAATCCTAAATTGATTTGTTCGGTTGTTTCCCATTTTGTATCTGGGTTAGCTAAAACAATGGTTCCTCTACCAGAAACTACGCTGCCACCAAAGTTATAAAATTCACTACCACTCATTTGGTCAGATGCTGCGTAATATGAACCAATACTTTGATTACCCAATCTACCCCACGACCCTCTCAATTTTAAAAATAAATAATCTAGAGATTTCATGAATTTTTCTTTAGAAATTACCCAACCCGCAGAGATAGATGGAAAATTACCCCATTGATTTTCTAGAGCGAACCTTGAAGACCCATCTCGTCTCATGTTTAATTCCAGTAAATATTTGGATGCAAAGGAGTAATTTAAACGACCAAAATACGATACAGTTGAACTCTCATTAGCATTACTTGTTAAAAAATAGGAATTAGGATCCCCTAAATCAAAAATTGGTTGATTAGATGATAAATCGTCTACTTTAGCATAATCTGTTTGGTAAATTCGTTCTAATCTTTCGTATCCTAACAGAGCAGAAAAGTTATGTTTTTTAAGTCTCTTAGAATAGTTTAATGTTGTGGTTAATGTACTGTTGGTTGTACTAGTGAATCTTTTCTCTAAAGAGGAATCCGTTAAACTTGGTGACTCTCCTAAAATGTTTCCCGCAAAAAACATCTCTGGAACAAACCTTTGGTATTCTAAATTATATTTATTGTTTCCATAGGTAAGTTTTGCTTGCAAGTTTTTAATAGGCTCTATTTGCATATAGTATTGTGTAATTAAAGATTTAGTAGTACGATCAATACCACCACCAAAATCTTTTGCTCCCAAATATCTCCCTTGTCCAGAATAGTAGGTAACACCTTCTTCGTCTGGTAACGACTCTACAAACGTTGTAGCATTTGTGGCAGATAGTACATTCATTAAACTGGCTGTAGAAGAAATTAATTCATCAACAACTTGATCATAACCAGATAAAGCAACACCAATTTTAACCTTTCTGTTCAAAAAATAAGAATCAAACCTGGTTCTATAAGTTACCTTGTCTGATTCAGTACCTTTAAGAATTCCTTTCTGATTATAGTAACCTACTGAACCTGTAAATGTAAAATCCTCAGTCCCTTGTTTAACATTTAAGAAACTATTTTGAGTTAAACCATCTCCTAAGAAAATACCATACCAATCTGTGTTAGGTCTTATAGGGTCAATACCATACTTAAACAATTCTATATCCTCTCGAGAATATTGATCTTGTTGACCTACATTTCTTAAGGCTTCATTTGTTAATTCAGCATGCACCCAAGAATCTAAAGTTTCTGGTAATTTAGTCGCATATTGTACTGCTGTAATTGTATTAAAATCCAAAGAAAGTTTACCAACTGAGGCTCTTTTAGTTTTTATAACAATGACCCCCGCTGAAGCCCGTGACCCATAAATGGAAGCTGAAGCAGCATCTTTTAAAACAGAAATACTTTCAATGTCAGCTGGATTGACATCACTTAATTGCCCCGGAATATCATCAATAATTACCAAGGGGTCATTATTATTATCTATAGAAGAAATTCCTCTAATTCTTATGGTAGCGTTGTCATCTCCTGGGCTTCCAGAACTTTGTGTCACACTTACCCCAGCGACCTTACCTTGTAAAATTTGACTACTAGAAGTTAAGGGTCTTGATTCTACGTCTTTTAATTCAACGGTTGAAACAGCACCAGTAACCTCTATTTTTTTCTGACTTCCATAACCAATTAGAACAACTTCGTTAAGTTCTGAGATTTCCTCTTGCATGACCATTTTCAATTCAGTTAAACCTTTGATATTTATTTCTTGTGGGACATATCCCAAATAAGAAACCCTAATAATTTCGTTGTCTTCTAGAGGTGCAATAGTAAATTCACCATTAAAATCGGTTAGAGTACCTATGGTCGTTCCTTTTACAATCACGATTGCACCGGGTATTGGTATTCCAGATCCATCTACAACAAGACCCGAAACCCTATTATGTTGTCCATAGCTAAAGGCGCACAACAAACATGTGGCAATTAATAATTTAATGTTCTTCATGTGTTAAAATTTTAGTTGTCGTTAATAATTTATAGTTAGTTTTATTTTTAGTAAGGTTTCTCATTGTATTCAATTGTTTTCGAATTATGTTATAAATATTTCAAATAATGACACTGGAATATTCTTTTTATTAGAATAGAATTCTATGGTCAGCATGTTTGTATTAATAGTTTTAGATAATAAGACCGAGACTATTGTTTGATGATTTTCAACTTCCTCGAATATTACTTTTCCTAGCTGATCTTTTATTTTAAAATGTCTCACACAAAATGGCATTACACTCTCGGGATGACCGTAAAGAGAGGATTCCATAGGGTGGTCAAAATCTGTATCAAAAAATAATTTGATTGATTTTATACTCTGAACCGTTTCCCATTTCAGTGTTATTTTAGGTTTTTCATCATTTAAATTCGCCGCCCAAGCATTCGTGCCTAAATAAGGTCTTACAAAACCATTGCATAGATTGTCCTTACCATATATATCTAAAGCTGGACTTATAGAAAATGCCAGATTATGACCTTGTGGTCTTCGTTGTGGAATCCAAAACTCAAAAGTGTCAATCCCAATATTAGATGGAGGTGTTTGCATTCCATTATTATTTACCGCTTTGTTTTTTCCATTGAATAAAGACAGTATACCTGTAATACGCTGTTCACTTGTGCGAATTGAAACATCTTCATTTTTTAGGAATGTTATAAATGCATATTGATTTGTTTCTAAAGTTGTATTAAATGAAAACTCAACTTCCTGTACTCCAACTGCCAATTGAATTTCTTTGCTCTCTAAAATAACATCTGGTGTATAATGCCCTGTATTCTTACAAATCCTAAGTTGTACTTGTACCGCTGTAACTTTTTTTGAAGAAAATTGAAATGAATAACTATACTTAATTCCGGCAATTAAAGGTATTAACTGAGCAGTACCCTTGTCTAAAACAACCCATGCACCATCGGGCTTTAAATGACTAAATTTTAAGGTACTAGATGTACTAATCATTGCTTTATTAACCAAATTAGTATCTTGGTTTATAGCAACCCCTGGAATACTTTGCCCATTTAAACTTAAGGTTTGTTGTAGTTGTGTTATTTGATTTTTTTCAATTAAATCCGATGGTAATATTTTATTCTTAATACATTGGGCCGCTCCGTACCCAATAGACTGACCACTATGCGCTGTGGTTGCCATTACACGTGTAGTACCAAAGGCCACGTGCGTGGCACTCATAATACGACCTCCAATAAATAAATTTGAAATGTTTTTGCTTATCAGAGAACGTAATGGTATTTGGTAAATCCCTTTAGAATGGTATTGAGTACATCCAGGTTTACTATCGTACACACCATCAGCAGGATGTAAATCAACCGCCCAACCACCAAAGGAGACCGCATCATCAAAAAGACGTTGTTCAATGACATCTTGTTGTTTCATCATGTATAAACCTTCAAAACGTCTACTTTCCCTTTTTCCAGGTATAGTACCTACCCATTCAAGCGTTAAGTTTTCTGCATCCGGAAAGTTGCCTGAATTTTTTATATAATCCCAAACTCCATATACAACTTTCCAAAGTTCCCATTTAATGTCCTCAGATTCGTGAGTAGTGTCTTTTCTGCCTCCATACTCTAACCACCATAACCTACATCCTTGTGATGTAGAACTAATATCTTTATATCGAGGAATTTTAGTTATATCTTTTAATGCAAATTCTGGAGCAACATATTTTATTGGTCTTCCAGCATCCTTGCTATAAAAATAAATGGAATGTCCCAAAAGCTCACCAAAGGCAACATCTGGCGCAAATTTTTCACCAAACTCCTTAACCGTTTCTGCCCCCATTCTAAATGCTGCTCCAGCTTGAAAAGCAACTATACCATCACCTGAAGTATCGCAAAATAAGTGACCTATAATTCTATAAGTTGTTGAATTTTGACTGCAAAATGCAGCTATTTCACTAATTGTTGTGGAGTTAGATTTTGAAACTTCGTAAACAGAAGTATTCAATAATAGAGTGATATTCTTTTCATTAGTAACTTTTTCAAGTAAAATTGTATCAAAAATTAGGGTATTCCCTTCTTTATTACGATACATGTTTTCTACCAATATTTCATCAATGATACCGCCTTCTCTTGCCCATCTATTATTGTTCCCCATATGCGAAGTCGCCCCTAAAATCCATAATCTTACCTCACTAGAAGCATTCCCTCCCAAAACCGGCCTATCTTGCACAAGAGTCACAGAAATACCCTCGCGAGCGGCAGAAATGGCAGAACAAACACCTGCCATTCCACCACCTACTACTACTAACTCAGAATTTATAACTACAGTTTTATTACTTCTGGTGTTAATATCAAAATCTTTAATTATCATACTTATTCTGTATTTTTTTTAACGCCTTTTTATTTAAATTTTTCTTGATAACGAATCCACCAAGAGTCGTAACTAAAAGTCCCATACCACCAACTAGAAAGACTCCATTTTCAGCAACAATAGTTAATGAGAGGATTAACGCCCCTGTTGATGCGACACCAATACCAATAACGCGCCCCCCTTTTTTATTAATCTTTTTTGAATCTTCCTCAGGAATATCGGATACTAATTCGACATTTTTTATATAATCTTGATAAACTGTTTCACTACCTTTTGTAGTCATAAAATACAGTTCCGTTATAGCTAATAACACTATTGGAATACCTACACCAAAGCTCATTTCTAAAGTCCTACTCAAAGTTATATCTAGGAATTGAGGTGCTAAAAACTTAAAGAAACTATTAATAGATAATGCAATTATAGTAACAAACAATGCTGTTTTACCGGTTTGTCTACTCGAAAACATAGCCCATAATGGTGGTAAAAACATCGCACCTCCTGTAATTGCTGCCAAAGACAAAACAAATTCTACAACACCACCTAATAAGGGCACCAATAAGGCAACAACTATAGTTATTAAACCTAAAATGATTGTTGATAGCTTCGCAACTTTAATTAGTTGATTTGCATTAGCATTTGGTTTAAAATGTTTATAAACATCATTAGTCAATACACCGGCCGAAATATTTAAAGTTGTGTTTACGGAACTAGATGTTGCAAAAACCATCCCTCCAAGTATAAGTCCTAGCATGCCAACAGGCAATACTTCTTTGCACATTAATAAATAGGCCCCTTCATTAGCAAGGCCTTCTAAATTAGGGTTCAGTACTCGATAAATCATAGGAGGTAGCATCCAAACAATTGGACTTACTAAATACAGCGCTCCAAAAAGCCATCCCACTTTTTTTGCATCTCTGGCCGTTGAAACACTTGTATATCTTTGTACATAAGCCCAATTCCCTGCAATAAAAAAAAGATTATAAAATCCAAAAGCTACAATAAAGCCCCATGAATACTCTTCATTCACAAGATTGAAAAAATCTACAGGAGCTTTAGCTACAAAATTATTTATTCCACCAATTTTATCTAAGGATAATGGCACTACTATTAATACTGCGGCGGTAAGAACCACAAATTGTAATACATCTGTAACTATAACGGCCCAAAGACCTCCAACAGCTGTATAAATGAGTATTAACACTCCCAAAACTATAATACTCATTGTAATCGGCACTCCAGTGGACACCTCTACTATCTTCGCCACTGGATATAAAAAAGCACCTGTTGTAAATAAAGAGATAACCAAAAACAAATAGGTATATACTTTTTGAGTACTGTAACCCAATCTGTTTGTAATAAATTCTGCAGCCGTTAGAGCCTTAGTTTTTCTCCATTTAGGAGCAATAAAAAATCCAATAATAAATCCAGCAATAGCCATAGTTAATTGTATAGTGACAGCTACCCAGCCACTATTGTAGGCTATAGAGCCCCATACTACAAAAGTTCCTGCCGAGAAAAAACTCATGAATAGAGATAAACCACTCATCCACCAAGGTAAATTACCTCCTGCAGCAAAATAGGATTTCATATTTTTTCCAGAATTGGAAAAAGAAAGGCCACAAATAAAAATAAGAATTGTAAATATTATTAATATACCAAAATCTATAGTACCCAAAACAGTTTAGTTTAATTTAGTTCAATCAAAAATATGTATTAAAAGTTCTTTAAAGTGTAACACGAAATGAAATAAAATCGAAAACGATACCGAAAACGATACCATTTACCGAAAACGTTTTCGGTAATATGCTCTATTTATAATTATTTGACAAAATGTATCAATTTCGTATAATAAACGAAAAGAGGTTATGACTTTTACTCGGATATAAAATTTAAGACCGCCTGTGGTTCATCAAGGGACAAAATAATATTATATGATTTGTGTTATTCTATTTTTCTTTGTAAACCCTTGTTAACATAAGCAATTTTTAAATGTAATGGGTTACCATCTTTATTTCGAACTCCATTTTTTAAATTAAAATTTTTCAGAGAACATTGAACTGAGTAACTTCATTTTGCCCTCAATATAAGATTCAACGAACTGAAAATAAATTATACATTTTTATTCAACCTAAATGTATGGAATATGTCTGAAAACCCTAACCCAATTATGGAAGCATTTATCTTTCATTCGGATTGAGCTTCTCAATATGCTAGTAGCTATTTGTTTAGTGATATTAAATGAACCACCTCGAGGCAGAGCCATCGAAGTAGTTTGTTTTTTGATAATTTTCAATATACCTTTTTTATATTTCTTGGTATGAAGATGATGATATTCTATTAACTGTACTTTTACAGCCTTATAAGGATTTTCAAAATTATAATCTGTTGCTTCGGTTATATAAATAGTTGTAGAATTAGCATTTTCCACTTTAAACCCAGATTTAATAATTCCCTCTTCCTCATCTACTATTTGTTCAAGATAAGAAATATAGACTTGTTCGTTCAGGTTCAGCAGTAACACTAAAACTAAAATTATTATTTGATTGACCTTTGATTATCGGGTATGAATGACTAGAAATGTATCAACGTCTATATGCACCGTGATTGATTTTAAAAAATTACTGAAGCTATTGCTTTTTCAACATCTATTTCTCTACCACAGTTATAAGAAATAGATTTAAAAGAACCTTAATTCAGGTATAAATCAGCTAGTAGTCTATATACTTCTTCCTCAGAAGATTCCATTAATTTTTTTCTTTGTAGTTTTAGCGTTCTCGGGAATTTCAATATCCTTTAGTTTTAATTTATCAGCTTCTCTATACTTTCCTTGAAAATTAAGTTTTTCTTTTTCTGATAATAGATATTGTGTTTTTGAAATTGCTGCAAAGGAGTTTGTAGTAAGGCTCCATACTTGTATCTTCATTTAAATATATATCCACAATTAATTGTGCAAAAAATCATTCCTCAGAAACATCCATTATCTATCGACAATGCTTATTCCCTATTCGTGTACTGGATAATTACACCATTATTTCCTATCTTTCTCTTGAGCAAAAAGTTGAAAAGAGAGAAGAATAAAAAAAGAAGAATATCCCTAGTTTTTATATGTCAAAGTTTTATTCAGCAATTCGTTTGCTTATTTGTAATTCATTAGTAACATTATATTCACTGTTTGCTTTTGTTTCAAAACTTACTAATTTGTTTTTATATTTCAGTTTGCAAATTCCTTCATTTTCCGATTTTATATAAACTTTTATTAACTTACCATCTTCCCAAATCAAATCCACCTTATAGCCACCACGAGCGCGTAGTCCTTTTATTGCACCTGTTTTCCAAGTAGCGGGTAATGCTGGTAACACCTCGATATAGCCGTGATGACTTTGAATCAACATTTCTGCCACCACACCTGGAAAAGCAAGGTTTGGGCCCAAATCGTATACATCGTGTCCTCCACGCTTATGTGCTCCAAAAAAGTTTGGAAATACCTGTCCCCTCATCAACAACTCTATTTGTTCTCCTGCAAGGTTACCATCCTTAAATCTCGCTGCAAGGCCTATGACCCAAGCTCTTGACCATCCTGTCCATCCACCACCGTTGTCTAAACGATGGTGAAGTGAATTTTCAGCAGCTTTAAATAATTCCGGTTTAGCTTCAGTAATATCTCGACCTGGGTATATGGGATAAAGGTGAGAATTATGACGATGACCAGGGATAAATTCTTCATAATCTTTGTCCCATTCTTGCAATTTGTTATATATCTCACTTATTTTATATGGAGCCAATTTAGAAATGGTTTTTCTAATCTTTTTTTGTAGTTGCTTGTCAACACTCAAAATTTCAGCAGCTTCTAGTGTGAATTTTAATGTTTCATAGATTATTGCTTTTGAAAGAGTTATGCCATTTGCAAATTCATAGTGCTCACCATCCAATATAAATGCGGTTTCTGGCGAATAAGATGGACCTGTAACTAGATACCCAAAAGTTGGATGTTTAATTAAGTTATCCAAATAAAATAATGCCATTTCTTTTAAATAAGGGTAAGCATGTTTTTCTAAATATTCTTTATCATTGGAAAACTCATAATGACTGTAGAAATGAGCTCCAAACCACCCTCCTGCGTCATTCCATGTATCATAAATAAATTCTGGATTATAATTAAAAGCTAAGCCTCTGCCTGGAAAAACAGCTCCATTTGATTGATAAACTTTTTTCGCTACTTCTTTACCCGCAGGTAAAAACCGTTCTAACATTTGTAGCATTGGCAAATGTAATTCTGGCAAATCAATAACTTCGGCACTCCAAAAATTCATCTGTTGATTTATATTAGTCGTTGGTCTTCCATACCAAGCTGGATATAAACTACCATTCCAATAATTGAGTGCTGGTGGCATAGTACCTTCCCTTGAAGACGAAATAAATAAATATCTATTATAATTAAAAAAAAGGGAAATAAGTCCAGGGTCTGTCAATTGCCCCTTGTAACTTCTTGGATCTTCTATTCGATTTCGAATATTTCTTAGTCTAACATCAAGAGGGTACTTTGTATTTGTATTTCCATTTCCTAAATCAAAATCGACTCTATCATAGTATTTTTTATAGTCATTAATGTGATTGGCATGCACTTGCTCATACCCTTTTATTATAGCCTCATCAACAATTTTTTCGGCGTAATTTGACAGGTCTTTTGTGTAAAAATCAGTTACAATATGTACATATATAATAGTTTCTGAACTTTTACTGATTTTTAAAGAATTACTTGAAGATTTACAAATACCATCGGTAACCACTTTAAGATGAACTTCAAACTTATTACCATTATCGCTTGCTTGCCCCTTCATCACCAAATAATTATCTCCTCTCACCTCAGTTATAGCTGGATATACATTTATCAATGCCTTAGGAGGGCTTACAAAATTCCCAATTAATTCACCAGTCATGACGGGACGTTTCATTTTGATTTCAAAAGATAATTTTGAATTTCCTTTTGCCTGCAAACGCATAGCCAAGATTTTATCCGGATAAGAGGCAATAACCTCTCTTGAGTAATTAGATCCGGCACGTGAAAATTGAGAATTCACTACAGCTGTTTTCAAATCCAATTCCCTTCGATAATTTTCCTCTATTTCATTTTCCGAATCAAAATACAGGTAAATATCTCCCGCTGTTTCAAAACCGTGTTCTGTAGTTGTTACATTTTCAATAAGGACACCATCTTTACCTGTATATTTTTCTTTTTTAAGTGCATATAATAGTTCTTCAGCTTCTTTATATTTACCGTCAAAAATTAATTCTCTACCTTTCATTTTTCGCTCTACATAGTCCGGCGCTATGATACGGGGTTTTGGAGTTCCAGACCATATGGTCTCTTCATTTAACTGAATGCGCTCAACACGAGTTCCTCCAAAAATCATGGCGCCCATATAACCATTTCCCACAGGCAAGGCTTCGTGCCAATCATTAGCTGGATTTCGAAACCACATTGAATGTTCACTTTGCGATTTTATTTGAATACAGCCAAAGAGAATTAATGATATTGTAATAACTTGCCTAGTGTACATATGCATAATCATTTTATTTACTTAGGGTACCAATTTTTGATTTTATAGTTTTACCGTTAAGATCCAATCCTTCAAATTGATATTCTATAATTTTTGTATTGTCATTAATATCTATTGTAAATTCATAAGGATAACCAACGCGTGATACACTTTGCCATTCTCCCTCATTAAAACTATACTTTACAGTTACTTTATTGAAAATATCGTTATTAGCCGCTGTCATAAAATAGACACTTGAAAGCCCTTTGCCCATATTAAAAATCACTGCTTGATCGTCATGAAATCCTATTTGAGAGAAATCTTTAGACCAAACAGGGGTGCTGGTCATAAGGGACTTCTGAAATTCTGCCATAGGTTCTGCGCCAACAATAGCAATAGCGGTTATCCCCTTAGGCGAAACATCTATATTTATTTTCCCATTTACCAAGGTCTTTTCTTCTACTACTATATTGTCTTTCCACACTTGACATTTATAAGTCCTATCCTTTTCAATACCAGCTTTTTCTAAATCAAATGTTATTGTAGCATTTACCTCGTCTTTATATTGATTTGTAAAAGCTACATACAGTTTATTGTTACCTCTAGCCGCAATATAATTTAGTTGCAAATTATCTGTTTCTAATAGTTGTTTGGGCATGTATGGTATGACACCTTTATCTTTGTAGAAAGTACCACTATTAGCACCATAAATCAAGCTACGACAATAAGCATATCCCTCAGCATATTCAGGCTTCATATTAATTTTTTTATCCGAAGCATAATAGGCTTCAGCCATCATATAGTCCATTAATGAGGCTACCATTGACCAGGGATGATTAAAATGCATAGAGGTATGACCATTTAACTCTTCAAAAGAACGCAAAGGGAAATCATATTTCTCGAAAGCAGTTGTTCTACCTGCATTTATATGATAACCAGGAAAGTTTTCATACCGTCCGATAACTGCATTTCTTGCCATATCATGCAAAAACTTATCTCCGGTTTCTGCAGCTATCCGCATCATAAATGGAGCATAATTAGCCATAAAAATAGCTCTATGCCCGTCAGAGGTAGGAGTTGATTCCGGTGTCAATCCATGCTCTGAAACTCGCCACGCTTCAACAGCTTCTTCAGGAATTCGCATAGTAATCCAACGATTATGGCTTCGATACCTCGGCACTGAATCTCCAACATTTACCGTTACCATACTTTCTGGGATTTTTGGTGAAACCCAACAAAATCGAGTATATTGACGGATTCCGTCATATGCAGCATCAAGATACTTTTTATCTCCAGTAGTAAGATACATTAAATATAATTCCATATACTGGTTGGTGTATGAAGTCCAAAAAAAGAGGCCTCGACTGTGTTCATCAGAAAAAGTTGTTTGTTTTTTGTAAACGCGTTCATCTAAGTATTCATCAGCTTTTCGTATAGCATCCTTCAAATATAGTTTTTCCCCTGTAGCTCTGTATAAATACATGGAATTCTGCCACCTGTCACCATAGAGCATCGCATCAAGGTTGAGAGACCGATTAACCTTATCCTTGTAAATTTTCTTTGCCACATTTAGGAAGTGTGACATTCTATTCTTTGAATAGGTAAAGGTTGTTGTCAGGTCTGACATTGGCACTCCGGGACCTTTGAGTTTTGAAGAAGTACCATCTCTTATTATTTCAGAGTTGGTTGAAAATAGAAATCTTTCTCTTGTTAATCCATATTCAATCATTGGACGAGCTCTTTTTTTAAATATCTCTATATTATCTGTTACGTGTGCTATTGAAAGGGGGTGAAGACCTGAAATGTTTTTTACGGCACCAGGTACATCTGATGAATAGTCACTTCCTCTTAATTCTTCATTAAAAGCACCATATTTACTCATGCAATAGTCCACCATATTTTCAAATGTCTTATTTAAGGTTGTTGTTGCATTTCTACGTATATCAGAAAAATTATATATGTTATATGCACATTCTTCAAAAGCTTTATCAATATTATCCTTTAATATAAACATATATGCCTTGAACTCATATTTATTATTTGCTTCCATTTTGGAATTTACACCTCCTAATACAGGAGAAAAAATGGAGGATTGTGCCAATCCTTTTGGGTTTCTCACCATTACCCCAAATTGGGAATTGTTGGTAGTAGGCATAGGCATAAATGGAATATGCTCAGGAGCCCCAACTAGTCCATATGTAGTTCCAGAGTGCGACACAAAAGTAGAAGGGAGTTTTGTTCTATAAGATTCGGAAAGATAAGGAGCATTAGGAAAACGCTTTTCAGACCAAATATCCGACTGCCAAATTTCATCACAATTAGTAATATCAAATTCAGGAGCACCAATATAACCAATAGAATAATACCCCTCTTTTTTAGCCGTAAAATCGAAATGAATTGAAGGGTAGTCTTCGTCTTGGTTAATGGTTACGTATGCTTTAAGAACC
Source organism: Pseudalgibacter alginicilyticus (assembly GCF_001310225.1). Lineage (GTDB taxonomy): Bacteria > Bacteroidota > Bacteroidia > Flavobacteriales > Flavobacteriaceae > Pseudalgibacter > Pseudalgibacter alginicilyticus. The sequence continues at coordinate 1,185,605 of NZ_CP012898.1, forward strand.
CCGAGATTATTTTTAGGGAAAATCCATTGAATTAAATCCCCATTCACAACAACATCTTCGGCAATTAGAGTTTTGGAAATTCCAGCGTTAAACATATTGGATGTTCTATTTTCCTCAAGTCCTCTGTCTATTTCAGGGTTAAACCCATCCATTACGTGTTCTTTGGGGTCAATTATAACTTTCTCAGATTTGCCCCAAGTTGGAATATGATATCGTACTCCTATTTCTTCATATGGTTTTTTATTATACCCAAAATCACCGTAACGAAGCTTTTTCCCAGGATTCTCTTCACTATAAATAACTGTAAAAATAGGTTTAAACTCTAATAACGAACCATCATTACGTTCAACAACTACGTCCTTACCTTTTAAGCCTAGCTTAAATTTTTCATTTTTGACTATCTGCCCTTCACATGCACTTATAATAAGTGCTAGGTTTAGGTAAAGGAATATTCTTCTCATTTTCTTAAAAATTAGTTAAAACTTATAGAATGTTTAGTATACTTCAAATCAAATATATCCTTTCAATTATGATATTATTAAATTTCATCTATATAAATCATCGGTAACGATACCGAAATCGTTTTTTTTTACCGAAATCGTTTCCAAAAAAATGGTTCTTTCTAGAATTTTTCATAAACATTCCCAAATTTTAAATGAAAGTTTTGATGTTATTAAAAATGGGGCTGAGAAATTTATATCCAAGAACAAACTAATCGTATATCTTGTCTTAATACATACCAAAACTTGACATAAGGATAGATGATCTAAATCAAGAGAGGAAAAGGTAATCCTGCAAAATCCACATTGAATCCCAAACGGTGACGTGGCAATTCCTAGATTCCAGTCATAGGTATAATTAAAAGAAATGGAGCCGTGGTAGTAGAAGTAACCCAACACATAACCGCAAAGGAATTAAAAGCAATGGTTCAAAAATATGTAGATGATGATGATGATTCAGTTTTAATTTCAGACGAATATAGAGGCTATTCAAAAATGGACACAACAATAGAACATGTTAAAATCGACCACCAAAAACTATATTCATACAGAGAAATAAATATTAACTCAATCGAAAGTTTTTGGGCTATAATACGCAGACAGATAATAGGGCAACATCATCAAATAAGCTTAAAACATTTGCCAAAATATGTAGCGGAAGCTGTTTTTAAGTAAAATAACCGTAAAATAGACGATATATTTGAACGCTAATAACAAATGCGATGAAAAGAATTTATCCATGAAATTTTGAACTTATACAGATTTTAGGAAGTGTCTTTTAAATAAAAATGTAGTTACTTATATCTCGTTACTATGCCCCCTATTGTTGCAAGTCCAAATACTCTTGGCATATAGAAATATAATATTCTTTTCAACATCTTACATAAATCTTTCTATTTCACTAACATTCAATTGATTAAACAAAACATCTCCTATCCATAAAATCTGTTTCTTTTATCTTAAAGTTGTTTTAATGAGCCTTTAAGAAAAACGAAAGTCTTTCATAAACTAGATGATTGTTCTATTCTTCCTCAAATATCCCTGACGCAGGCAGACGGATTTTATATGTCTTATTGACCAAACTGTTCGAGAACAATTGGTTAGTTATGAACTTGAATTACTTATAAATCCAGTATTTAAAACACCTTCTGTTTTCAAAAATATCTAAAATTTACAAAAATAAAAAGCTCAGAATTAAATCCTTAGCTTTCAAACCCCACTGTACATGGGTACTAAAATTAATACATTAGACTTTTAAAAAGTTAAGGTTTGTGAATTCAAAGCATACATGTAAATGTAAATCTTTAAAATAAAATTATTATTGTTTTCATGTTTAAATTTTTAATTGTTGCCAAATGTGGTCCTAAAGAAATTTGAATTATTGCAACTTTCCGTTAAAACTATACTCTTTACCGGAATCTGTTTCAAACTCAATGATTTTATCAGCATACTTAAGTTTACATAAACCTCCTTTTTTTGAAAGAATATTTACTCCTTTTAAAACACCATTATCCCAATTCACATCAACCTCAAAAGCCCCCCTTGCGCGAAGTCCAGTAATGCGACCTTTTCTCCAGTTTTTTGGTTTTGCAGGTAACAGATGAATAAACCCTTCATGACTTTGCATCAACATTTCTGCAATACCAGCAGTTGCACCCATATTTCCTTCTATTTGAAAACAAGTAGTATTCCCTCCTCTTCTAGGGTGAGTATCAAAAAGATTATGAAGCGTTGTCCTTTCTAATAATAATTCTAGTTGTTCTCTTGCCATCTCTCCATCCTGAAGACGGGCAGCCAAACCTATTATCCATGCTCTACTCCATCCTGTCCAACCACCATTATGCTCTAATCTTCTTTCAACTGATTTTCTTGCTGCCTCGAATATTTCAGGATTATTTTCTTTGGTAATCTCACTGCCTGGAAAAAGTCCGTATAAATGTGATAAATGTCGATGCCCAGGATATACTTCTTCAAAATCTTCCAGCCACTCTTGCAATTGTCCGTGTTTTCCAATCTGATAGGGAGATAAATTATCACGAGCAACAATAAATTCTTTTCTTAAATCTTTATCCACTTCCAGGATTTCAGAGGCTTTAACCGCATTACTTAATACCTCGTATGCTATTGCCCGCGACATAGTAGTTCCCATACTAATATGCCTTCCTTCTTTCGTTGGATCCTCTTTCAAATAATATTTATTTTCAGGCGAATATTCAGGACCTGAAACCAAATATCCACGCTCAGGATACTCAACAAGATGATCGACATAAAACAGAGCAGCCTCTTTTATAAATGGATAAGCCTTATTCTCTAAAAATTCATTATCAAGCGTGTAAGCATAGTGTTCCCAAAAATGCTGAGCTAACCATCCTGTAAAACCATTCCATTTGCTGTAAGTAGCCCTAGGTCCCCAAGGAGACATACTGTTAAATGCCATCCCTCTTGTACCATAGGATATTTCTGCTACCTTTTTTGCTTTATCAATATGTTGAAAAACAAAATCTAGTAAAACATTATGACACTCGGATAAATTTCCTACCTCTGCTGGCCAATAGTTCATCTCTATATTTATATCTGAGGTGTAGTGTCCAAACCAAGGAGGAAGCAAACTATCATTCCAAATTCCTTGCAAAGCTGGTGGCAATGTTCCTTTTCTAGAACTTGCTATCATCAAATACCTGCTATATTGGAAATAGAGTGCATATAAATCATTATCTCGTGGAGTATCAGGTGCTACACGGGAATCTTTAATACCTAACTGAAAAGCCGTTACACGTCTGTCAGTTGACATAGTAGAATTTCGTGACTTCTCCAGCTCAATATAAACTCTCTTGTACAATTTATGATAATCAGCAATATGACGTTTTTTAATTTCACCGTACAAATAAGAAGATACTTTCTCAAGTTGTTGAGCTGCCGCTAGATTAGGTTCTTCATAGTTATAATCTGTTGCAGCAGTTATAAAAATGGTAACCGCATCAGCATTTTCAACTTTAAACCCTCCCACAGTTGGAATTTTTTTTCCTCCTTCATTTACCAACTTAAAGTGAGCCACATAACTTACCCCTTCCGGATCAGCTTTACCACTAAAACTGAAATGATCATCTCCCAAAACTTTTATTATTGGCGCAGGTGGTGTCTTAATGCTTTCTACCTTTGCTCCTAACTCTGCATCGTAACGGTACATATCATCTTTAACATCTACACGACGAGTCATTTTACTCGAAAATGAAATTTTTCCAGGTTTGCTGGCTGTAAGCCTTACCACAATAGCTTGATCAGGATAGCTGGCGATTACCTCGCGCCTATAAGTAACATCGTCTATTTTATAAGTAACAGAAGCAACTGCATTCTCAATATCCAAATCCCGACGATAATCATAAGGTATTGATTCTGTAGACCCAAAGTGTAAATACAAGTCTGCAAGAGGCTTGTAAATACTTCGACCAGTATACATACCTTCTATTTGTTCCTCAATAATTTTGGCATTTTTAGGTATATCTAAATCTTGTACCTTTAATTCATCAGCCTCTTTATATTTTCCTTCAAAAATTAATTCTCGCTGTTTTTTAATTAAATTTCGAGTTTTACTAGTAGCAGTAACAGGTTTAAATGGAAAGCTCCAAATGGTTTCTTCATTCAAAGAAATACGTTCGTGTTCAATTGTCCCGAATATCATTCCACCTAATCGTCCATTACCTACTGGTAATGCTTCCTCCCATTCCTGAGCAGGAAAACGATACCATAAATCGAAGTTATTCTCTTGAGCAAAAAGCTGAAATGAAATGAGTGGTAAAAGGATAATAAATCTTGCTTTCATACTATCTAATTATTATTTAAGTTTTTAAAACTAATTGTTGTTTAATAAATGGGGCTATCTTTAACATGCTTATCAACTCAATTCTATCTGTACTGAAGTTTTTTAATTATAGGTATTTTATTAGTTCTATAGATGCTAAAATATGGCTTAGAATATTTTTAGTATCACTTTATTACTAAAATAACACTGGTAACGATACCGAAAACGTTATTTTTTTTCGAAAACGATACCGATAATTAAGATTTACTCAATATGAAGGTAGGTTGTAATTATTTAATAACAGATCAATCCTAAAACACCTGCACTTTATAAACTATTATTAATCAGAATAATAGCTAAATTTATTAGAAAAAAATATTATTAATTTATCATTCCGAAATATTAGAACTATTTCCGAAAATAATTTTTCACCATCCTTATAATAAAATTAAATTAGTTAAATTTGACTACTTTGATAAAAAAACTAAAATTTAATAACACCATGAACTACATAACAATAAAAGATGTTGCCAAACGATTAAACCTATCAGTATCCACTATCTCTAGAGCATTTAATGATAAATATGACATAAAAAAGGAAACTAAAGACGTTATCTTGGAAACCGCAAAAGAGATGGGCTACCGACCTAACCCTATGGCAAAAAAATTAATACAAAGAAGATCCTTTAATATTGGCATTGTAGTTCCTGAATTTATAAATGGGTATTTTCCTGAGGTTATAATTGGGGCTCAAGAAATCTTGTTTGAAAAAGGGTATCAAGTTTTAATAACACAATCAAATGAGTGTTTTGAAACCGAGCTTAAAAATGTTCAAACTTTAGAAAACAACATGGTAGATGGTTTGTTATTATCAATTTCATGCGAAACCAGTAATACTGAATATTACCAAAAATTGGTTAAAAACGGATTGCCCATTGTTCTTTTTAATCGCGTAAATAAAGACCTTAATACTTCCAAAGTATTGTTTAATGATTACAAATGGGCATTTTTTGCAACAGAGCATTTAATAACCCAGGGTTACAAAAAAATTGTTTGCCTTAAAGGTGCAGACAACCTTTCCCTATCACACGAAAGAGTACGAGGTTTTACCGATGCTTTTAAAAAACATAAAACAATTATTACAAAGGATAAAATAATACCCACCGGTTTTTACGCTGAAGATGGCATGCGAGTTGCTGAAGCAATGATTAAAAACAATGATATTCCTGACGCCATTTTCGCCTGTAATGACCCGACTGCAATCGGAGCCATGAAAGTATTCAAAAAAAATGGTTATAGAATACCTGACGACATTGCGTTTGTTGGTTTTACTGAATCTAAAATGGCTGATTTAATAGACCCTCCTCTAACTTCTGTTTCGCAACCAACCTTAGACATTGGTAGAGAAGCTGCTAAATTACTGATTGAACAAATTGAAAACCGTACTGGCTCACATTTACCCCAAACCGTCACGCTAAATGGCCAATTAAATATAAGGGAGTCCTCAGTGAGAATATAAATTAAATCCTAATACTTTTCTCGCTATCACTCCGAAATAGTCAACTAATAACAATAACATTTTAAAATTTTCATTTATAAGGGAATATAGTACTAATATAAACTCTTTAATTGTTTATTATAATCTTCTAAAACAAATTTTGACTCTCATTTAAAAAAGGACAGGTGGTAATTCGAATTTATTAACTTTAAATTCAAACCGTCATAATGAAAAGCATTTATATTTATCACTATTATTTTATTCCAGAATAATGTCGTTGGTGTTTTGTTGCAAGTCCAAAATACGAAATTCGTAATATTAAAATATAATTAAGTGTAAATAATGGTGATACATTAAACGAACCGACTTAACAACTCCAAATTTTGTAAAAACTATAATGATTAAATTAATTTGATCAAGATACCATAAATACCTCACTCTTATCTAAAGTGCCTATTAAAATGATACAAACACGGAACAATTAAAAAACAGATTACAACTGTATATAAGAACAATTATAGTACAGACTCAAACACCTATTTTCTTCAAGCACCTCATTCGTCCCGAAATCAATTGAAGTCAACTTTAATGTGTGTGTGTGTGTCTACAGTCCTTTATCTAAAAACCACATTCCCAGTTTCAACGTCGTAGAATGGAGATCTACCAAACGCATCTTTAGCAGCATTGTTTACGGGTAAGTAGCGCCCTGTAATAAGTGTTTTTAGTTCTTGTATATCTTTTTTGGTGGCCGGTTTGTTGTCTTGTGCAGTGAAGACTGTTTTTACAACTTCTACAACAGCAGCTCCAGCAGCGGCATTACCAACACCGGCTAAACTCATTTTATCAACCTTTGCAATAGAGTTTACTACTTTATTTTCAATTGTATCTATAGCAACTTCCTTTGTGTAGTTTTGTTTCAAATACCAATATCTGGACTTGCAGGATTTGGAACAAAATTTTTGCACACCACGCCTGGTGGGTGTGTAATCATCATTACAATGTAGGCAAATTTCGGTTTTTTTCATATTTACGGGTCAATTATACGTGTAATTTACGCATAAATTTTAATTCAATTTTTTAAAATCAACATTAAACACCTGTTCTAATAATATTTTTTCGGCATCTATTTCTGTAATTAAAGGTTGTTTTTTAGTTTTATTTAATGGTGGTTGCATTTCCTCTTGCACACCGCATGATGTGGTGGGTGTGGGTGCGGTGTGCTCCGTGTGTTTGTTATACTGGCTTGCAATATCCGGAAAATAGGTTTCAATTAATTGCAGAGCGTTAAAGTTTCCTTTGGGTATTATGTCCTTGGTGGGATAAAAGTTCTTTACTAAAATTTCAAAGTGTTTTTTATAGGTTATAGACTGCATATAGAATATCCCTGTAACTGTACCATCTGTTCGTAGAGTTTTAGCTATGTTGGAATCCATCCAATTGGTTATATAAAATAGACATTCTGCCAATTCAAAATATTTATCTAAAACATAATTGAGTTCATGTAGTGGAACTTCGCTTTTCTTTTCTAATAGGCCAAATATATTTTTGTCCAAATCGTTTTCCTTCAATAAAAGGCGTGTATTATCCCTACCCGTTTTAAATTCAATTGGCCCTTTATAATAATCAACGACAAATATGGTATTGAAAATGTTTGTGCTGTTTAAAAAATCGAGCTTTTCAATAATATCGTCTCTAATTTCATTTTTAGGGATGTAGAAAAATAACTCTGACACCAAGTTAGAAATCAGACTCAAATAATATTGATGTAGCGACGGTTTACTCATGGGAAGTTTTTAGCATTTCTGAATAATCGGCTGGTAATTCGGCATCAATATCCCTTAGGTATTTTTCCAAGGCGTCCATGGAAGTATGGCCTGTTATCTGCATCAATTGACTTTTTGCTGCGTGTGGTGATGAGTCTTTAACCATAGCTCTATATAGCTTGGTGATAAATGTATGTCTGAAACTATACAATCCATAATCTTCACTTAACCCAAAATGATCCTTTACGACCTTTTTAAATCGTTTTGAAAAATAGTCCCTTCTGTTTTCTTCTCTGGTATCCCACACCCCACCAAATTTTTCTGGCGTGAACAAGACCCATGCTTTATTTAAGTTGGATAAATCAGGCAATTCACCCCACAGTATTTCTGGAATGATCTTGGTTTTTAACGGACTGTTTTTTGCCTTGAACTGTATGGTTCTATCTTTTACATTAATGTCGCCCACGGTGAGTCTGGACACTTCGATTGGACGTAAAAAGTTATAGGAGATAAACTTTATATACAGAAGCAGTAAGGGATCATTTTTTTCTAAATACTCAAATATCTCTTCTTGCGCTTGTGTGGTATAGGTTTTATTTCGTTCTGGAATGGATTTTAAAACTGGTATTTTCTTTATAAAATTTGATTCTATAATATCATTGTCTTCCAACACCTGCATAATACTACTCAAATCGGTTCTGTAATTATTTCTGTTGCGTGCGCTTGTCCGCTCTAAAATGTCATTTAAAAAGCCAGACAAAATTTGTTTATTTAGGGTATCTATAGTTTTTAAATCTGAATGATTTTCACCCATCCATTCTAAAAACAGTTTCACCCGATTGTCATAGCTTCTTTTGGTAGTTGCATTTACAATTTTTTCCTTTTGCTTCAATCCAAAAGTAAAGGCTTCTTGCAAAGTCATTGCTGGCGTTTCTTCAACAGCTTTGGTATTGTTATTTTGTTCCTGCTCTAAACCTTGCGATTCTTTAACGGTTTCCTTCGACTGCAATTTTAGATACAATTCTGTATTATCTGAATATGGGTTATAACCTTGTTTTAAAAGTCGTAATAATACTTTTCTATATGTAACCAAAACGGAAAGACGTTCTTCTTTGGTTTTATACTTGTTGGCATTGCCATAAAATGGGGTAACGCGTTTTAGCTTGCCACTTTTAGGGTCTCGATAAGAAAAATAGAGATACCAGCGCTTTTTTAAATCGCCGTTAGCGGAATAGATTTTGGGGTTTGAAAAATTTCTTTTTACTGGCAAATCGTATGCACTTTCGTATGCATTTTCACTTTCAAAGGTAAGTAATTCATTTAAATTAAGCATAAAAAAAACGGTTTAGAAAAACTAAACCGTTGATTTTGTATACTTTATATTTTGTAGCGGGAACTGGACTCGAACCAGTGACCTTCGGGTTATGAGCTTATACTATTACTATTTCTTTGAATTTGTAGTTTAGCCTTTAAATCCTCCATATCCTCACTAACCTTTCTCTCTACCACTCTTGCATAGATTTGGGTTGTTGATATTTTTGTATGACTTAATAATTTAGATACAGTTTCGATTGGCACCCCATTACTCAAGGTGACTGTTGTTGCAAATGTGTGGCGCGCCATGTGGAATGTCAAGTTTTTTTTTATGCCACAAGCGTCGGCCACCTCCTTTAAATATAAGTTAAGTTTTTCATTGGTAATAACAGGAAACAGAGTTTCTGTTATTTGGGTCATAGGATGATCTTTATATTTATCTATCATTTCTTGTGCCTTTTCCAATATAGGTACTTTGATAGGAATTTTTGTTTTTTGACGCTTTGATATGATCCAATCATTCCCATCGATTCCTTTGCTAATATTAAATTTATTAAGAGTAATTATGTCTGCATAACTGATTCCAGTATAACAACTAAATACAAATAAGTCTGTCACCCTTTCCAATCGCTCTATTGGGAAATTATAAGTCTCTAAATTAGAGAGTTCGTTCTCTGAAAGAAATTCACGTTCCTTCTTTTCCCATGTTGGTTTCCATCGCATGAATGGATCTTTATCCACCCACTCCATATGAAAACCCAATGTTACCATTTTACGTAAACGCTGTAAATGTTTCATAACTGTATTATGGTTCATTGTCTTTGGATGGCCTTTTGGCCAATATCTATGTAGAAAAGTCTCAAAATCGCAAATAAATTTGTAATCCAACTGTTTTAGGAATACGTCGGTTGTTTTTAATGATGTAATGAGAAACCTTTTTATATAGTTTTCGGTGATTCCAAAATTGATGATGGTACCTGGTGCCAAAGTGCTTTCGATTTTTCGGGTATGATAATCTATGAGCTCCTGAAGTGTTTTACTTGTTTCTAACTCTCCTCCGTAACTGGCTTTAATAAGTTGAGCCGTGATTAATTCACCCTTGAATTTTAAATCTTGGTAGCACTGAAATAATTGAGTGTGAGTTTGGTCTAAATATAGATTTATTTGTCTAGCCTCACTGGAAGTTCCTTTTGCCCTTTTCTTTTTAGCATCCCAAAGCAAAATATCAATTTTTCGTTTAAGACTTAAGTTCACTCGTTTACCATCAACTGTAATTCTGGCATAAAGTAATGCCTGGTCGTCATTCTTCTTTTTTTGGTTAGCCACAAAAAGAATAGAAAATGTGTTTGTGCTTCTCATAGTTGTCGTCTTTAAATTATTAAAAAATTATCAGATCGAAAGTCAAATCAACTAAACCAATTCAATATGTTAAAGTTTTCAAAGTGTCTGCTCTAGCAGACACTTTGAACTTTGGGTGTCGAATAGCTACCTTTTTAATTCAAAACAAATCAAATTAAATGAACCTCTAAAAACTTGAAAACCACACAATTCATAAGAATTGTGTGGTTTTTGTAGCTATTTAAATAACTTTTAGTGACCTCGACAGGATTCAAACCTGTAACCTCTTGAGCCGTAATCAAGTGCGCTATTCAGTTGCGCCACGAGGCCTTTTTAAGTGGGTGCAAATATACATTTTTTATTAAATTATCTCCAAATTTTATTTCAATTTAATTAAAATCATATTTATTCTTTCATGATAGGTTTAAAACTATCAATATTAAACAACTTTTCATAGGTAACCTTTGTTACAAAATTTTGTAAAGCTCCAAACTATTTTTGCAACAACAAATAAAACGATTGATGCAAAAAATAATTTATACTTTAACACTATCTATTTTGTTTTGGAACTTAACATTGCAAGCGCAAGAACTAATTCCAATCACAAAAACTGAAGTCTTAGCTATAGTTTCAGAAAAAAACAGAACTATTAAGATTTCAGAAGAAGAATTCAACCAAGCTAAAGCTGATTTTAGACAAACAAATGCTGTGTTTTTACCAAACATAACAGCAAGTCACACAGGAATAGCCACCACCAATCCATTAATGGCTTTTGGCTCAAAATTGAATCAAGAAATTTTAACGCAAAATGATTTTAATCCAGCATTGTTAAACAACCCTTCTCAGATTGAAAATTATAGTACAAAATTTGAAATTCAACAACCATTAATCAATTTAGATGGTATATACCAACGCAAAGCTGCCAAATCAAAAATGGAAGCCATGTTATTAAAAACAAAGCGTACACAAGAACACTTGGTCTTTGAGGTTGAAAAAGCATACATGCAATTGCAATTGGCCTATAAAGCAGTAGATGTTTTAGAAAAAGCTTTAACTGCTGCCTATTCCAACAAAAATTTAGCAGACAACAGTCTAAAACAAGGTTATCTTCAACGTGCAGATGTTCTAAATGTAGAAGTAAGAGTTACTGAAGTTCAAAACCAGTTACAAACAGCAAAAAGCCATGTGCAAAATGCATCCAATTATTTGTCCTTTTTAATGAATGACGAAACCTATGTGATTTACACACCAACGGATAGTTTAACAATATCAAATTTAAACACAGATAATAAGTCTATTTCTAAAAACCGCTCAGATATTAAAGCAATGGAAATGGCTACAAATGCTTTTGAAGCAATGAATAAAGCTAACAAAATGGCCTTTTTACCAAGATTAAATGCCTTTGGAAGTTATGAACTATATGATGACCAATTATTTCAAGCAGATGCTAATGGTTATTTATTTGGTGCACAATTAAGTTGGGATATTTTTCAAGGTTCTAAACGATTTGGAAAATCACAAAAAAGTAGAGCTGAATTTGAAAAATCAAAATTGGAATACAATCAATACATATCTAAAAGTAATTTAGAATTAAACAAAGCCAAACGTGCTTTTTTAGACGCTAAAAACAAATTAAAATTAACCACTTTAGCCTTAGAACAATCTAAAGAATCTTTAAGAATACGCACTAACAGATTTAAAGAAGGTTTAGAAAAAACATCCGATTTATTAATGGCTGAAACCCAATATGCACAAAAGCAATTGGAATATTACCAAACCATTTTTGAATACAATTACTCACAAGCCTATTTACAATTTTTAACTGAAGAATAATTTTTAAGATGAAAACAATACATACAACACTTAGCCTTTTAATCATTTTATTATTAACAAGTTGTGGAAGTGAAAACAAAAAAGAGCCTACAGATAATGCCCCTGCAATTCCTGTAAAAACAAGGCAAGTAGAAGCCAATAGCAATAATCCATTTTTAAGTGTCAGTGGAAAAATACAAGCAACTAATAGTGCTGATTTAAGCACAAGAATGATGGGTTACGTTACTAAAGTGCATGTAAATGTTGGAGATAAAGTTAATAAAGGCCAATTATTAGTATCAATTAATAATACCGATTTACAAGCAAAACGTGCACAGGTAGATGCTTCGATTACGGAAGCTACAGCCGCTTTTAATAATGCAAAAAAAGATTACAACCGATTTAAAAACTTACTTGCCAATAATAGTGTATCACAAAAAGAAATGGACGACATAACAGCTAATTTTGAAATGGCAAAAGCGCGTTTAGAATCTGCTAATCAAATGAAAAATGAAGTCAATGCTCAATTTACATATAGCAATATTACAGCTCCTTTTAATGGAATAATTACTAATAAAAGTGTAAAATCAGGTAATATGGCAAATCCTGGAGTACCATTGATTAGTATAGAAACTCCAGATAGTTTTGAAGTTATAGCAATGGTTCCTGAGTCAGAAATTTCCGAAATTAAAAAAGAAACAACTGTAGATGTTTTAGTAAAATCTATCAACAAAACCGTTAAAGGAAAAGTTACAGAGGTAAGCAGCTCAGCTAAAAATACAGGAGGTCAATATATAGTAAAAATAGATTTAGAAAAAACTGATACGAATATACTGTCTGGCATGTTTACAACTATACAATTTCCCATAAAAAGAAAAGCAAAATCTGCCATGGTTTTAGTGCCTACAGAAGCCATTATCACCAACGGCCAATTATCTGGTATTTATACACCAAGCCAAAGTAATACGGCGCTATTACGCTGGTTGCGTTTAGGTAGGACTTTTGGAAATCAAGTGGAAGTATTATCCGGCTTAAATGCAGATGAAACTTATATCATTTCAGCTGAAGGGAAACTTTATAATGGTGTTAAAATTTCAATTCAATAACTAAAAAGCTGCGTTAAGGATAAAAGTGAAAATATTTTTTTGCCAAATGCAAAAAAACATGGTGAGGATAACCTATTAAAAACGCAAACAAATAAAAATTACCTCCTTAAAATGAGGTAATGTTAAAAAGGAATAATTATGAAAGAAGGAATCGCAGGAAAAATTGCCAAGGTTTTTATACAATCAAAATTAACTGTTTTGTTAATGATTGTCTTTATGGTCATTGGGGTATATAGTTCGTTTCTAATTCCGCGTGAAGAAGAGCCACAAATTGATGTACCTATGGCTGATATATTTGTTGGTTATCCAGGTGCCAGCCCTACGGAAGTAGAATCACGAGTCGTTAAACCATTAGAGCAATTAATTTCAAATATTAAAGGCGTAGAATACGTCTATTCAACGTCCATGAAAGAGCAAGCTATGGTGATTGTTCAGTTTTACGTGGGTGAAGATATTGAGCGTTCTTTTGTAAAATTATATAATGAAATTAATAAACACATGGATCAAATGCCTGCGGGTGTTACTTTTCCTTTAGTAAAAACACGTGCTATTGATGATGTGCCTATGTTAGGGCTTACTTTGTGGAGTGAAAATTATGACGACTACCAATTAAACCTAATGGCCCAAGAATTGGAAGCTGAAATAAAAAAGGTTAATGATGTATCAACAACACATAAAATTGGTGGAAGAAATCGTCAACTACGTGTAGTTTTAGATAAAGATAAACTAGCTTCAAGTGGATTGGATTTCTTGTCTGTTTCTGAAATGATAAAAGCTAATAATGCCCAGTTGAGTTCTGGAAGTTTCGATAAAAATGACACTGAATTTTTAATTAACACAGGTCATTTTTTAGCATCTGCAACAGATGTTGAAAACTTAGTAGTTGGAGTACAACAAAATCAACCCATTTATTTAAAACAAATTGCCCATATTATTGACGGACCAGAGGTGCCTCAAAACTATGTAAGCTTAGGTTTTGGAAAAGGGAGCGTAAAATCTTCAGATTATAAATCAGAATATCCAGCTGTTACCATTTCTATTGCCAAAAGAAAAGGCGCTGATGCCATGAAAATTGCAGAGGTAATTATTGATAAAGTTAATCATTTACGCAGCAATTTAATACCTGATGATGTTCATGTTGAAATAACAAGAAACTACGGAGAAACGGCTTCACATAAAGTATCAGAATTATTACTACACCTTATAGGTTCTATTTTTGCTGTTACCATTGTAGTTATGTTAGCCATGGGTTGGCGCGGTGGATTGGTGGTGTTTTTATCAGTTCCAATTACGTTTGCTTTAACCTTGTTAAGTTATTACATGCTCGATTATACATTAAACCGAATCACCTTGTTCGCTTTAGTATTTGTAACAGGAATAGTGGTTGATGATTCCATAATTATTGCAGAAAATATGCATAGACATTTCAAAATGAAACGTCTCCCATTTAAACAAGCTGCATTGTATGCAATTAATGAAGTAGGTAATCCTACTATTTTAGCAACATTTACTGTCATTGCTTCGGTGTTACCTATGGCTTTTGTATCTGGATTAATGGGGCCGTACATGGCACCTATGCCAATTGGAGCCTCTATTGCCATGATTTTATCATTATTCGTCGCTTTAACAATCACCCCCTACTTAGGCTATATTTTTCTAAGAGAAAAAGATAAAAAAGAGTTGATAGAAAAATCAGAAAAAGTGGTTGAAGACACTCTTATTTATAAAATTTATAACAAGTTTGAACGACCTTTATTAGAAAGCAAAAGTAAGCGCTGGTTATTTTTATTAGGAACCTTTGCCGTATTATTAGGAACGATGGCTCTGTTTTTTACCAATTCTGTTGCCGTAAAAATGTTGCCTTTTGATAATAAAAATGAATTTCAAGTTGTAATTGATATGCCTGAAGGCACAACATTAGAACGTACAAGCGTCGTAGCTCAAGAAATATCTCAATATTTATCAACACGAACAGAAGTAGTAAATTATCAAAACTATATAGGAACATCGGCCCCTATTACTTTTAACGGATTGGTACGTCATTACGATTTACGAGGAGGGAGCAATATGGCAGATATTCAAGTTAACTTAATTGATAAAGCTGAGCGCTCATATCAAAGCCATGATATTGCTAAATTATTACGTCCAGATATTCAAAAAATTGCTTCCAAATACCATGCAAATGTAAAATTAGTGGAGGTACCACCAGGACCACCTGTTTTATCTACCATTGTTGCCGAAGTGTATGGCCCCGATTACAATGAACAAATTAAGATAGCAAATAGCATTCAAGATATTCTAAAAAACACCGAGGATGTCGTTGATATTGATTGGATGGTTGAAGATGACCAAACCGAATATCAATTTGAAATTAACAAAGAAAAAGCAATGTTATATGGGGTTGCTCCACAACAAATTGTATATACCGTGAATATGGCTTTATCTAATAAAGCAATAACATCACTATATGATGAAGATGCTGTTAATCAAGTTGGTTTAGTTTTGGCTTTAGATGAAAAAGAAAAATCTACAGTTACAGATATTTCTCAATTGAAGGTAAAATCAAAATTAGGCAATATGGTGCCTATTGCAGATTTAATAAACATTAGCGAAACCAAAGCTGCAAAAAGTATATACCGCAAAAACCAAAAGCGTGTGGTTTATGTATTGGCAGACATGGCTGGAAAATTAGAAAGCCCTGCTTATGCCATTCTTGGTATGGAAGAAAAGTTAAAAGACATCCCTTTACCAAAAGGTTATAAAATTAACGAAATGTATTTAGGGCAACCAGATTATGAAAATGATTATACCGTAAAATGGGATGGTGAATGGCAGATTACATTAGAAGTATTTAGAGATTTAGGAATTGCTTTTTTAGGGGCCATTATCTTAATCTATATTTTAATTGTAGGATGGTTTCAAAACTTCAAAGCTCCCATAGTAATGATGGTTGCCATTCCACTGTCATTAATCGGTATTATTTTAGGACACTGGCTAATGGGCGCATTTTTTACGGCTACTTCTTTTATTGGAATGATTGCTTTAGCAGGAATCATGGTTAGAAACTCGGTATTGCTGATTGACTTTATTAACTTAAGAACCGCAGAAGGCGTGCCATTGAAACAAGCAGCTATTGAGGCAGGAGCTGTACGAACAACACCCATTTTACTTACTGCAGGAACGGTTGTTATTGGCGCATTTGTTATACTATTCGACCCTATTTTCCAAGGATTAGCCATTTCCTTAATGGGTGGTACTATTGTTTCAACAGTGCTAACATTATTAGTTGTACCACTGGTATACTATATGATTGAAAAGAAAAATTATTCATAAAAAAATTAGTAACATCAGTAGAAAATAACCTTTAAAAACATGAAATTAGTCATCGTTACAGCAGTCGAAGAATTTCAAAAAGATGTTTTGAAACTCTTCAAAAACTCAAATATTCAAAATTTTAGCAGCTCAGACATTGATGGTCATAAAAATAGTGCACCTGTACTAATGGCTTCCAGTTGGTTTCCTGGTGAAAAATTTGGTAATGAATCGCGCTTGTTTTTCTCATTTACTAATGATGAAAATATTGATGTATTATTCCTTCAGATTAAAGAATTCAATAATCAACTAGAAACCAACAACCCTATTAAAGCAGTTGTGGTTCCGATAGAAAAATTTATATAACCTAAAAACAATAAAAATGTTAAATACATATTTCAGAGTCATTGTAGGCTCTATGATACTACTAAGTGTTGTCTTAACCGTATATGTCCACCCAAATTGGATGTGGTTTACAGTGTTTATTGGTGTTAATTTAATTCAATCAGCTTTCACAAAATGGTGTTTATTAGAAACTATTCTAATGAAATTAGGAATTAAAAAAGAAGGTGGTAATTGTTCAACTTCTTAATTTAAAATTTCCTTCTAAACCATATCAATAAAAACCCAACATACAATTAATTCCATTTTTAATTGCTATTTTTGGGTATGATTAAGGACTTACTACAACAAAAATTTGCAGCTACGTTAGATGACAATTTGATTTCGGAAATTTCAGAAAAAGGCATATTTAAAACATTCAAACAAAACGAAATCATTATTGATATCAATGAGCCTTTAAACTTTATTCCTCTTTTATTATCTGGAGACATCAAAATATTAAGAGAAGATAACGAGGGCAATGAGCTACTTATATATTTTTTAGAAGCAGGAGATACTTGTACCATGTCACTTACCTGCTGTTTAGGCACCACAAAAAGTAAAATTAGAGCTGTAGCTGAAAAAGATTCTAGCCTTGTTTTAATTCCTGTTCAAAACATGCAAACTTGGTTTCATAATAATGAAAGCTGGAGAAACTTCATATTACAAAGCTATCAAATACGTTTTGATGAAATGTTGGAAGCTATAGACAGCCTTGCTTTTATGAAAATGGATGAGCGTTTATACAAGTATTTAAAAAACAAAGTAATGCTAAATGACACTAAAACCATTCATATAAAACATCAAGACATTGCCGAAGATTTAAACACATCTCGGGTAGTCGTTTCCAGACTTTTAAAACAATTAGAAAATGAAAGTAAAATAAAATTGGGGAGAAATAAAATTGTAGTTATTTAAACTAAGTTGGACTAAACAGAATATGCATTAAAAATACTAAATAATGGAATATATTTTAAACCCATGGCCTTGGTATATATCAGGCCCTTTAATAGCCTTAGTGATGGCACTCCTACTCTATTTTGAGAAGACCTTTGGCATGTCATCAAATCTAAAAACCATGTGTGCAATTGGTGGCGCCGGAAAATTTTCAGATTTTTTTAAATTCAATTGGAAAGAACAATCATGGAATTTAGTGGTTGTACTTGGTGCTATTATTGGTGGGTTTATAGCTGTTCATTATTTATCAAACGACAGTATAACCGATTTAAACCCCAAAACCGTTACAGAGCTTAAAAGCATGGGCTTTGAAAATTCAGGTGCAGCCTTAGTTCCGAATGAATTATATGATTTTGAAGCTTTAATCTCATTAAAAAATCTACTAATTTTAATAATTGGAGGTTTGCTTGTTGGTTTTGGAACACGCTATGCAGACGGTTGCACTTCTGGACATGCTATTTCTGGCTTAAGTAGTTTACAAAAACCCTCTCTAATAGCTGTAATTGGTTTTTTTATTGGTGGTTTAATTATGGCTAACCTTATTTTTCCTTTAATTTTTAAATGATGCAATAAACCATTAACCATTTTATAATCTTAGCTAAAAACGGAATAACAACCTACATTTAATAATAAATATAAACAAATGAAATTCTTGAAATTTTTATTGATAGGTATCTTTTTTGGAATTGTTTTAGTTAAATCTGAAGCTGTTTCATGGTATCGTATCTACGAAATGTTCCGTTTTCAATCTTTTCACATGTATGGCATTATTGGAACAGCTATTGCTTGCGGTATAATATTTCTTCAAATTTCAAAAAAAGGAATTATAAAAAGTAATAAAGGTGCTGATATTTTTGTTCCAAAGAAAGAAAGAGGTTTTAAAAAATACATTATTGGCGGGACAATATTTGGACTAGGTTGGGCACTTATTGGAGCTTGCCCAGGGCCATTATACATTCTATTCGGAACTGGTGTTTACAGTATAATTATAGTTATTGCTGCTGCTATTTTAGGCACTTTTATCTACGGTGTTATTAAACACAAACTCCCCCATTAAATGGACATGCCACACCTTTTTGGGTTTGTTGGAGCACTTACAGTTGGTTTAATTTTAGGACTTATTGGTGGTGGCGGCTCTATCTTAACGGTGCCCGTTTTGGTGTATCTTTTGGGATACAACCCTGTACTTGCAACTGCATACTCGCTTTTTGTGGTAGGTATAACCTCAATGGTAGGGACATATCAAAAACACAGAAAAGGCTTGGTAGATTTTAAAACGGGGTTGGCTTTTTCGTTTCCATCATTTTTAGCCGTTTATTTATCTCGACGGTATGTAGTACCGAATATTCCCGAAACCATTGCCACATTTGGGAATTACGAACTTACCAAAGAAATGAGCATCATGCTGTTTTTTGCAATCATCATGTTTTTAGCTGCCATTTCAATGATTAAAAACAAGAAAAAAGACGCACTCTGTCCAACAAAACAACATTATTCTAAAACGTTTGTTCAAGGACTTTTTATTGGAACCATAACTGGTATTATTGGTGCAGGGGGAGGTTTTTTATACATTCCAGCCTTAGTCCTCTGGGCACATTTACCTATGAAAAAAGCAGTTGGTACATCGCTGGTTATTATTACTATCAACTCTTTAATTGGTTTTATTGGCGATGTTCAAACCTTAAAAATTGAATGGCAATTTTTACTTGTTTTTACTTCTATGGCCATAGGCGGTATTGTAATAGGGGTATTTTTATCAAAATTTATAAGTGGTAAAAAACTCAAAAAAAGCTTTGGTTTTTTCACCATAATAATGGCTATCTATATTATTTACAAGGAAATAAACTAAGCATATGTTACAAATGTCACACATAAAATTATCAAAATTCATTAACTTTGGTAAGCATAATTTTTAAACTATTCGTATTATAAATAATACGAATAAAAAATCAGTAAAACATCTGCCATTTAATTGAATGACTAATATTTTATGAAAGTAGAACAAATTTATACAGGTTGCCTGGCTCAAGGTGCATATTATATAGAATCTGAAGGTGAAGTTGCCATTATAGACCCTTTGCGCGAAACACAACAATACGTAGATAAAGCTGAACACGAAAATGCCAAAATTAAATATATTTTTGAGACACATTTTCATGCTGATTTTGTATCAGGCCATATTGATTTAGCTAAAAAAACAGGTGCAACTATCATTTTTGGTCCAAATGCAGAAACAGATTATGAAGCGTATATTGCCAAAGACAATGAAGTTTTTAAACTTGGAAATATCAGCATAAAGGTATTGCACACACCTGGCCATACTTTGGAATCCGCTACCTATCTTTTAATAGATAAAAAAGGTAAAGAACATGCTATATTTTCTGGAGACACGTTGTTTTTAGGAGACGTAGGCAGACCCGATTTGGCAATTAAGTCAGACCTAACTAAAGAAGATTTAGCGGGCATGCTTTACGAATCACTTCGAAATAAAATCATGCCTCTACCAGATGATGTAATTGTTTATCCAGCTCATGGAGCTGGCTCTGCCTGTGGTAAAAACTTAAGTAAAGAAACGGTTGGTTTGTTAGGCGAACAAAAGAAAACCAATTATGCGCTCCGTGTTAACATGTCTAAAGATGAATTTATAAGAGACGTTTTAAAAGACATTCCACCCCCACCACAATATTTTGCAGAAAATGCCAAAATGAATAAACGGGGTTATACTAATTTTGAAACCGTTTTAAAAAAAGGAGATACGCCTTATGGTCCAGAAGAATTTGAAAAAATTGCCAATTATGAAAATGCTTTGATTTTAGATGTTAGAGATGAACAAGAATTTTTGAAGGCTCATATCCCTAACTCTATTTTCATAGGTATAAATGGTAGCTTTGCGCCATGGGTAGGGGCTTTAATAACAGACCTAAAGCAGCCTATTCTATTAGTCACACCCCAAGGAAAAGAAAAAGAAACTGTTACCCGGTTATCACGTGTGGGCTATGACAATACGTTAGGATATTTAAAAGATGGTATAACCGCTTGGAAACAAGCAGGTAAAGATCTTGATAGCATTAAATCTATTTCTGTTGATACTTTTTCAAATCATTTTGAAAATGAAAATATTCATGTTTTAGATGTTAGAAAAGATGGTGAATACAAATCGGAACACCTTAAAGGAGATAATGTACAGCATTTCCCTTTAGATTTTATTAATAAAAACATGTCTAAGATAGACAAAAATAAAACCTACTATATTTATTGTGCTGGAGGCTATAGAAGTGCTATTGCATCCTCCATTTTAAAAGCCAGAGGGTTTAATAATTTAGTAGATATTATTGGTGGATTTGGAGCTATTAAAAAGACTAATTTACCTAAAACCAATTTTGTTTGTCCTACATCACTTTAATCATTACTGTTTTTTAGTAGCCAAAGAAATTGTAATAACACCTACTATTTAAACTATCACTTTAGAGTTGTAAATTTACCTAAAATGACTTTAGCTAAATTTTTATGAGAAAAACTCAATAAAAAAACCTGACAAATATTGGGACTGAGTGTAGTCAAAGTCCAGATTTGTCAGGTTTAAAATTTAAAATATTCTTTAAACGATTTCGGCACTTAAACCTGCTTCCAATAACATAGAACAACGCGGTTTTAAATCGTCATACAATCCTGTTTTAACGGTACATTTCCCTTTATAATGTACTAAAATAGCACATTGCTCAGCTTGTTCTGCTCCATGATCGCATGCATACATAAGTGTTTCAATAACGTGATCAAAGGTATTTACATCGTCATTATGCAAAACAATTTCGTTTTGAGTTAACACTTCTTCTTCAAGTAATACTTCTTCTGATGTTTTTTCTTTAGTACTCATGTTTTTAATAATCTTAGAGATAAAATATATACTAATTTATAAATTTTAGAGCAACCCAATGGTTTCTTTCAAATTTTTCTTCAAATTTTAACAAATATTTTTCACATGCTTCTTGTATGATTGGTATATCATCATTATAAAATCCACTCAAAAATAACACAGCATTCTCATTTAAACAAGATACATAAGTTTCCATATCTTGTAATAAAATATTACGATTTATATTAGCTATAATTATGTCATATTTGTTTTTTAAAGCAGATGCATCTCCTTCTATAACTGTTATACGTTCACAATTATTTCGTTCCACATTTTCAATACTATTTAAATAACACCAATTATCATAATCTACCGCATCAATAGATTTAGCGCCTTTCATTTCGGCTAAAATAGCTAAAACACCTGTGCCGCAGCCCATATCTAACACCGATTTGTTTTTAAAATCATTTTTTAAAATATGTTGAATCATCATGTGAGTAGTTTCATGGTGTCCAGTACCAAAACTCATTTTGGGTTCAATAATTATATCAAATGCAGTATCAAATTTTTTATGAAATGGTGCTCTAACAGCACAAATATCATCTACCACAATAGGGTTAAAATTCTTTTCCCATTCTGCATTCCAATTGGTTTGTTCAATTTCTTCGAGGCTATAAGAAACCTCAAACTCATCTGAACTTAATATCTGAATATCATCAAGAATATCTTCACGCCATTCTTCTTTTTGAATATACGCTATCGTACCTTCTTCCGTTTCAACAAAACTTTCAAAACCTGCATACCCTAATTCAGCAATTAAAATTTCAACTGCTGGTTGCAAAGGATGTACCTTAAATGTATAACCAATATATATTTCAGACATATTTTTTTTGCAAATTTACAAATCATTAATTTAGTTACTATTACTTTTGTTTCAAATTAAACTTATTATGAATAAATATATTATTGCCATTCTATTCTTGATGTTATATCAAACAATAAAATCTCAAGAAACTAACGATATAAAGTTATCTGCCCTACCATATTACAATTTTGGTAAAGGATTAGGTATTACTTCTCCTGATAGTATTTTTAAATTGAATATTCGCTTTAGAATGCAAAATCGTTTTACTTACTTAAATAATGACAATGAAGAAAATGGCTATGAAGCTATGATTAGACGTTTGCGTTTGCGTTTTGACGGTTATGTAGGTGATCCACAAATAATTTATGTCATTCAATTATCATTCTCCCCAAATGATGTAGGCGCGATAGAAGATGGAGATAATCTAAATATTATTAGAGATGCTATTGTTTTTTACAGACCAAATGAGCATTGGAATATTGGTTTTGGACAAACAAAACTACCAGGAAATAGGCAACGTATAAATTCATCTGGAGGTTTGCAGCTTACAGATCGATCTATCAATAATTCAAGTTTTAATATTGATAGAGATTTTGGATTACAAATATATTATTTAAATGAATTTGAAAACAAATTTTCATATAATATAAAAACCGCGGTTAGTACTGGAGAAGGCAGAAACTGGACCAAAGAACCCGATAATGGATTAGCTTATACAGGCCGACTAGAGCTTTTTCCTTTTGGTGCGTTTCAAAATAATGGGACCTTGTTTGAAGGGGATATAAAACGTGAACCAAAACCTAAACTAATGCTTTCTGGTGTTTATCATTACAATAATAAAGCTCGAAGAACTCGTGGAACTATTGGTGATGAATTGTTTGAAAAACGCGATATTCAGTCTTTATTACTTGATGCTATTTTAAAATACAATGGTTGGGCCTTTCAAACGGCTTATATGAATAGACTTTCTGATAACCCTATAACTATAAATCCAGATGATTCCACTGAGTCTAAATATGTGTTTACTGGTAGTGGTTTTGATGCACAATTGAGTTATATTTTTGAAAACAATTATGAGTTAGTTGGACGCTATTCTTACCAAGAACCTCATGAAAATATTGAAATACTCACACCCCAAACCAATCAGTATAGCCTTGGCGTCACTAAATATATCTGGGAACACTCATTAAAATTACAAGCCGAAATTACAAATAGTGAATTAAACTATTTTGATTCAAGCAAAGCCAACAATTGGTATTTACGGTTTCAAGTAGAAATAGGTATTTAAAAAAGTATCTTCTCAAGATCTATTGATAAATATCAATCTTAAAAAAAGGGTATTCTTTAAAACTTTAACATGTAAAGAATACCCTTTTTAAGAATATTATTAAAATGGCTGCTATTACTTAAAATGCATTAACTATTGCAAAAAAGTCGTCAGCATTAAGTGCTGCTCCGCCAATTAAACCGCCATCTACATCTGGTTTAGAAAAAATCTCTTGAGCATTTGCTGGTTTTACACTTCCTCCATAAAGTATGGATACATCTTCTGCAACAATATCTCCATATTTACTGTCTAAAGTTTTTCTTATAAATGCATGCATGTCTTGTGCTTGCTCTGGACTTGCAGTTTCACCTGTACCAATTGCCCAAACTGGCTCATAAGCCAATACAATATTTTGAAATGCCGCAGCATCTAAATGAAACAAAGCATTTTTTATTTGGCTTTCAACCACATTTTCATGATTTCCTGATTTTCTATCAGCTAAAACCTCTCCAAAACAAAAAATAACACGCATACCTTTTGCTAAAGCTGTATCTACTTTTTTAGCTAATAATTCATCTGTTTCATTAAAATATTCACGACGCTCACTATGACCTAAAATAACTGTATTTATCCCAATGCTTTTTAGCATTCCTCCACTGATTTCTCCTGTAAAAGCACCATTATCTGCAAAGTGCATATTTTGAGCAATAACTTCTATCGCATTATCTTTTAGAGTCTGATAAGCTTGCCATAAATTAGTAAATGTTGGAGCTATCATAACTTCTGCATTGGATGTATTTGTTTGTTTCTTCAAACTTGTAATCAATGTTTCAGTTTGAGCTAAATCATTGTTCATTTTCCAATTACCTGCTACTATTTTTTTTCTCATCTTTAAGACACCCTTTTTAAATCAAGGGATTTTATTAATATTTATAAAATTTCTATAATTCGTTTATCATCGGCCTCTACAGCTCTAAACAATTTAATATTACCTGTAGCATCAACCACCATATATCTTGGAATCCAATCTATATTTACAAAATCTCCAAAGGCACTGTCTTTTCCAGATGGCAAATAGTAATGTTCTCCACGAACATCATATTTTTCTATACCTTTTTTCCATGCCTCTACACCTCTATCCAACGACAAAAAAATATACACCGCATCCTTATGGTCTTTTTGTAACACCTTTACTTTTGGCATCCCTTTAATGCAATCACCACACCAGGACGCCCAAATGTCAATAACAATTGTTTTTTCTTTATGTTTAGCTAAAATATTTTTGAATGCTACAGCATTCCCTTCTAAATCTAAAAAGGTATCGTTTAACGCTTCTACCGAAAATTTAGTAGGCACTTCTTTATTACAGTTAAATACTGTAATGAGAATTAATATGAAGTATGTAATTTTTTTCATTTTTTTGAAATTTGCTTTGTAAGATTTCCACTTTTTTTGGAAATAACAAATTTACTCAAGTTTTACTTTAGGGTCTAACCAAACATAAATTATATCTACAAAAATATTAATAATTATAAAGAGTAGTGCAATAATCAGTACCGACCCCATAATTACAGGTAAATCCAAAGTGTTTAACGCATTAACAATTTCTTTTCCTAATCCATTCCATCCAAAAATATATTCCACAAAAACAGCTCCGGCTAACATAGAAGCAAACCAACCAGAAATAGCAGTTACAACAGGATTTAATGCATTTTTAAGAGCGTGCTTTTTTATAATTTGAAACTCACTTAACCCCTTAGCTCTTGCTGTACGGATATAATCCTGATTAAAAACTTCCAGTAAACTATTTCTCATTAACTGAATAACCACTGCTAGTGGACGTATACCTAAAACAATAGCTGGTAATATGAGGTTTTTCCATTTAATGTGCATGGCTTCTCCAAAGTCGTCTAACTCATACAAACTCCCTGTCATTTCTAAATGTGTGTAATTGTGCAATACATAGCCAAAAAACCAAGCAAATAAAATAGCACTAAAAAAGGATGGCACACTCATACCCAAAGTGCTGAAAATTTGGATGGTTTTATCCAACCATTTGTCTTTATTCAAAGCAGAAACAATACCTAATAAAACCCCTGAAATCATAGCAATAACAATTGCCGTTATGGCTAACACAAAAGTATTAGGAAGCGTTTCGCTTAAAACTTGACTGACTTTTTTACCTTGTTTTGTGAAGGATTCCCGTAAATATGGAAATTTTAAAACAACTGTTGTATTTTTTATGGTAAACAATCTAATTGCTACATATTTACCTGCTCTTAAATAAGTGTAATCTTCTGCTTGATTTGAATGAAACGAAATAGGTAACAAATCATTTAAATAATAAAAATACTGTGTACTAATTGGTTTATCAAAACCATATTTTTGTTTCACAGTTGCTAACTGAGCACTATCTTCATTTTGCCCCAACATCATTTGAGCAGGGTCTCCAGGAAGTACGTTAAATAAAAAAAAAATAACCGTTACCACTCCAAATAATGTGAGCAGCGCGTAAAAAATTTTATTTAAAAGGTAGCTTATCAGTTGTAGCGTGTTTGTGTTTGTTTATAAATGCTTATTCTTTAAGTGTCACTTCAATCATTCCTGTATAAGAAGTATTATTTTGAATATTTAACTCTTTTAATTGAATTGCATCTTTAATAACATTAATACTTTCAATTTTTGCATTGTCTAACCTTTCTACTTCTTCCTTAGTTGAAGGTTTTCCATTAATATAATAGGCTATAATTTCTTTTACCTCTTTTGGTTCTGGTGCTCTTTCTACTTTTGGTAATTTCAAATTATCCATGTCATTCCAATGAACTTTTTGCTTCACAGTACCGTTATCTAATTCTAAAATTCCTGGATTGGACCGCACAATTGTTTTAAGAGCTTTTTCATCACATAAATACCATTCAAAACTTAAATTATAAGCGTCTTTAATTCGTTGTTTAGTATCTGCCCCCGAAGCACTCAATCCTATTATTTTATACCCATTATTAATTGCCTCATCTTGAAGTGTTTTTAATTTTAATGCACCATCTCTTTCCATGGTTTCCAAGCTATAAGCTACAACAACTATTAAATTTTCTTGAGCTAAAAAATAATCAGTTAGATTTTCATCTTGACTTTCTATTGAAAAATCTACAACGGGAGGTTGATATCCTTCTTTAATAACTTTTGTGTCTACACTTATAAAATCACCTTTAACATCTGGGTAAGAACCGTTTGTGGCAATGGTCTGTTCTTCACCATTTACATTAAATGTCCAATAATATTCCACAATTGGTTTTTGGGCATTTTCAGGAATACTCATACCTTCTTGAATATTTGCTCCAATTTTATAGGCTCTAAAATCAATAGCTGGTAAATGCATTAGCACATGATACCCAAACCATAAACTAATTATAAAACTTAATAAAGCTAAAATAGTAGTGGGTAATTTTCCAAAAAGTGGTTTTATATGCTTGAGTCCAAAAAATAAAATTATAATAAAGAAAAGTAAAACTACATCTTTTGTAAAGCTTTGCCAAGGAGTTAATTTTAGTGCATCTCCAAAGCAACCGCAATCTTTTACTTTATCAAAATATGCTGAATAAAATGTTAAAAATGTAAAAAACACTATCATTAAAATTAAACTCCAAATAGTAAATTTTGGTTTATACCCAATGAGTAAAAACACACCTAAAACAACTTCAAACACCACCACAAAAACTGAAATTAATAGCGCATAATTATCTAAATAAGGCATATTTAAAACATCCGGACTAAAATATTCTTGTAGTTTATAAGAAAACCCTAAAGGGTCATTAAGTTTTATAAATCCTGAAATGATGAATAAAACACCGACAAATATCCTGCTAAATTGGACTATTATTTTCATATATTTTTTTTTAAAGACCTATCGAGCTTAGCCCATTACTTACCAACAAAAAACATATCGTTTCAGTAATATTAAAGGTTAAAATTTGTTACTAATTATTTTTCATTTAAATGAATTAAAGCAAAAATGGCGTAATTAATCATGTCTTGATAATTAGCATCTATCCCTTCACTCACTAATGTTTTTCCTTTGTTATCTTCAATTTGTTTGACACGTAGTAGTTTTTGTAAAATTAAATCGGTTAAACTACTCACCCTCATATCTCGCCAAGCCTCACCATAATCATGGTTTTTATCCTCCATGAGCTTTTTAGTTATGGCTATATGTTTTTCATACAATTCTGTGGCTTTTTCAGTAGTCAGATCTGGCTGTTCAACAACACCCTTTTCCAATTGAATAAGAGCCATAATACAATAATTAATAATACCTATAAATTCGCTTACTTCACCTTCATCAACCTTT
Source organism: Pseudalgibacter alginicilyticus (assembly GCF_001310225.1). GTDB lineage: Bacteria > Bacteroidota > Bacteroidia > Flavobacteriales > Flavobacteriaceae > Pseudalgibacter > Pseudalgibacter alginicilyticus. The sequence continues at coordinate 1,213,715 of NZ_CP012898.1, forward strand.
CTTACATCATTCTGTTGCAAACCTCTAATGCGTTGTGCTTTAATAAAAATTTGATCTGTTAAAGATGGCAACCTAAGTATTCTCCATGCGCTACCATAATCACTCATTTTTTTTACAAATAAACTTTTACAGGTATCTATTACGGCATCATATTGTTTTGAAGTATCTTGCATGAATAAATTGAATTTTGTGTAAATTTCGCTTAAAAAGTTCAAAGTTCAAAGCTCCAAGTTCAATGTTTTAGATTGTAGGCTTAAATTTAAAATTATGTTGATACCTTTGGGCATTAAATCCAGAATTAGAAATTAAAAAATGACCATTAATTGTAAAGGACAACTTATAGATGTATCATCTCCAAAAGTGATGGGAATTTTGAATATCACTCCCGATTCATTTTACGATGGAGGTAAACACAAAGAAGAAAAAGACGTGCTAACCCATGTAGAACGCATGCTGAAAGAAGGTGCTACCTTTATTGATATAGGCGCCTATAGCTCACGCCCAAATGCTAATACTGTTACTGAAACGGACGAATTAAAACGAATTATTCCTTTTATAAATCTAATTTTAAATGAATTTCCTGAAACACTACTTTCTGTTGATACGTTTAGAAGTGAGGTTGCAAAACAATGTATTGAAGCTGGAGCATGTATGATTAATGATATTTCGGCTGGAAAATTAGATAATAATATGCTTCAAATCATTGCAAATTTACATGTACCATATATTATGATGCATATGCGAGGCACTCCAAAAACCATGCAACAGCAAACACATTACGATGACCTATTGAAAGATATTTTATTTTATTTCTCTGAAAGAATTGCCGCTGCCAAAGCACTCGGCATTATCGATATTATTGTGGACCCTGGTTTTGGATTTGCAAAAACCTTAGAACAGAATTATGAGTTATTAAATAAGCTTGAACTTTTTAAAATGATTGAAAAACCAATACTTGTTGGAGTTTCAAGAAAATCAATGATTTATAAAACCTTAGATACTTCTGCTGCAGAAGCCTTAAATGGCACTTCTGTTTTAAACACGGTGGCCCTTCAAAAAGGCACTTCTATTTTACGCGTACATGATGTTAAAGAGGCTGTAGAATGTATAGAACTGATAAAATTATTGGATAGTTAATCATTATAATTTATGAAAAATTTACTCCCATTTATATTAGTCTGTTTGTTTTTGTCTTGTGAAAATGAAAAAATCATTCAATTACCTGAAATAACACACTCAGACATTACAGAAATACATGATGTTTCACCTGCCTATTTATTTTATGATAAAACACAAATTGATAGTATTGAACTGAATAGAAAAAACTTAATAGTAACCACCCATTGGTTAGTGAATGTAGATAAACGTTTAACTTTAAAACAAGCCATACCACATATAAAATTTCTACAAGACAAAAAGGCAAATTCAAGTCATAAAAATGAAAGTGCTAAAAACTATTTTACTTGTAATGATTTAAGTAGAAAAAATTTAGGATTTATTGAATTTACAAATGTAATTTATGAAACAGAAGGAAGAGAAATAGAAGCGGAAAATAATTATAATGTTGTTGTCATTAATTTGAATGATATTAAAATCTCCACATTAAACAGCTCTTATTATAAAACAGACATCACTAATTTCGCAAATTCGCTTAGAAAAACGATTTCTAAAAATGAAGAAAACGGTAGGATTAGTTTATCATTCAACAATAAATTATCATTTCAAAATTACATTACCTTTAAATCAATACTATTACAATTGGATTTAGAAAATAATACTATTTCAAATAACGAATTTATTTTTAATTAACCTTTTTTACTAAATTTACCAAAACCCAAATATCTTGGAAATTTTTAATGATCTTTTAAAATTTAAAATTGTAGACATCATAGACGTTATCTTGGTGGCTCTATTACTTTATTACATTTACAAATTAGTAAAAGGTACGGTGGCTATCAATATTTTTATAGGTATCATCATTATTTATGGTGTTTGGCAACTTACCGATTTCCTTGAAATGTATATGTTGCATAACATTTTTGATGGCTTTATAAAAGTAGGTATCATTGCTTTAATTGTTGTTTTCCAACCTGAAATTCGTAAGTTTTTACTAATGGTTGGCTCCACCAATTTTAGTAGAGGTGGTGGTAAGTTTTTCAAACATTTTAAATTCCTAAAAACAGAAACCAGCGATGAAACTAAGGTTGAAATTATTATTTCTGCCTGTAATAAAATGTCTGCATCTAATACAGGAGCACTTATCGTTTTTGAAAAAAATAACAACTTAGATTTTTTGACTTCTACAGGTGATGAAATGAACATAACCGTTACACAACCAATCATTGAAAGTATTTTTTTTAAAAATAGCCCATTGCATGATGGAGCTATCATTGTTAAAAATAACATTGTTAAAGCAACTCGAGTAATATTACCTCTTAACAACGAAAAAAATATTCCTAAACGATTTGGATTACGACACAGAGCCGCAATTGGTGTTACTGAAAAAACAGATGCACTTGCTTTGGTTGTAAGTGAAGAAACAGGTCATATTTCTTATTTTAAAGACGGTGAATTTATTGTTTTTGATAATACCACCGAATTAACTGAACTGATAAAAAAAGATTTAGTTTAAGCTACTTCTTCCTTTACAAACTGAACCTCATATAAGTTTTTATAATATCCGTTTTCTATTTTAAGAAGCTGTTCATGCGTACCTTGCTCCATTATTTCGCCCGCTTCCATTACAATAATTCTGTCTGCTTTTTTAATGGTAGCTAATCGATGCGCAATGACAATAGACGTTCGGCCTTTAGTAATTTTATCGGTTGCGTTTTGAATTAGCTGTTCTGAATAAGAATCTACTGAAGAAGTTGCTTCATCTAACACCAAAATACTTGGATTGGTAACATAAGCCCTTAAAAACGAAATTAATTGTCGCTGACCTGAAGAAAGCATTACACCACGTTCTTTCACATTATAATGATAGGCATTTGGTAAGCTAGAAATAAAATCATGAATACCTATATCTTTGGCAGCTTGCACTACAACGTCTTCTGTAATATCTGGATTATTTAAAGTAATATTATTCAAAATAGTATCAGCAAACAAAAATACATCTTGTAAAACTACTGCAATTTGGGTTCGCAATGAAGCCAAGGTCACTTCTTTAATATTAACATTATCAATAGCAATGGTGCCACTTTTAATTTCATAAAAACGACTTAACAAATTAATAATGGTAGACTTCCCTGCGCCAGTAGCACCAACAATTGCTACCGTTTCACCTGCATTTACCTTAAATGAAATACCTTTTAAAACGGTTTCTTCTTCTATGTAATTAAAAAATACCTTATCAAATTCTATAGTTCCATTAAAATTTTCGGCAACTAAAGTCCCAGTATCATCAATCTGAGACGTTGTATCAATGACTTTAAATACTCTATTAGCAGCTACCATTCCCATTTGGAGGGCATTAAACTTATCGGCTATTTGACGCAATGGTCTGAATAGTTTAGGAATTAACATTATAAATGCTGTTAAAATCCCTAAAGAAACTGTGCCTTCTAATACCACATTTAATCCGCCATACCAAGCTACTAAACCAATAGTTATTGATGCAGAAAGCTCAGCAATAGGAAAAAATATAGAATTGTACCAAATGGTTTTTAACCAGCCATTTTTATGTCGCTCATTAATAAGCTTAAACTTCTCATATTCAACATTCTCTCTTACAAATAATTGCAATATTTTCATACCCGTAATACGCTCTTGCACAAAAGAATTTAAATTAGAAATTTCGGTGCGCACTTCTTCAAACGCCTTTTTCATATACTTCTGAAAAACGGATGTGGCATACATAACTAAGGGCAGCATTAAAAAAACAATGACACTCAATTCCCAACTTTTATAAATCATGAATCCGGAAACCACTACCATAGTAAGCAAATCGCGAAAAATCATAAAAAGTCCTTCACTAAAAATATCTGCAATCCGTTCCATATCAGTAACAGCACGAGTTATAAGTACGCCAACTGACGAATTATCATAATACTTCATTTTAAAACGAAGCAAATGATTAAACAATTTTACACGAATATCCTTAACAACTGTCTGCCCTAACCAACCTGAATAAAAAATAAACAACAATTGCATGATAAACTCCAAAAACAAAAGGCCTACCATTACAAGGATGTAGTTTAAAAACCCCTCCTCCATTTTATTGGTTAAATTTTCATCAAATGCACGTTGTAAAAGTTCTGGTGTTGCAATGGATAAAATAGCAATGGCAATAACAGCTATAAATACAAAAGAAAACACCATTTTGTAAGGCTTCATAAACTTAAAAAGCCTCATGAACAAACGAATATCAAAAATATTTTCTTTACTCTTTATCATCTACAATTTTATATCATTTGGGTAAGCAACTTCAGTTAAATACAAAGCATGTGCTGGTACCGAAAACCCAGCTTCACTCCTATTTTTAGACTGTATTATAGTGTGTAAATCATCAATCTTAATTTTTCTTTGCCCAATATGAATCATGGTTCCTACAATAGCTCGCACCATATTTCGTAAAAACCTATCGGCTTGTATTACAAACTGAAGTTCGTCATTTTTAAAACTCCACTCCGCTTTCATAATTGTACAATTGTATGTTTTTACATCGGTTTTAACTTTAGAAAAGCATTGAAAATCTTTATATTCAAATAGAATTTTAGTAGCCTTTTTCATCGCTTCTATATCCAAATCTTGTTTAATATAATAAGCACCGTCAAATGTAAAAACATTTTTCTTTAAACTTACACGATATAGATATGTTCTACTTAATGCATTAAAACGTGCATGGGCTTTATCTTTTACCTTAAAAATAGTGTGAATAGCCACATCCTTAGGTAAATATAAATTTAGCTTATAGGTGATTTCAGCTTCATCAAAAACAACATGGGTATCAAAGTGTGCAAACATTTGCGAAGCATGTACTCCTGCATCCGTTCTACCGGCTCCCATTATGGGTGTTTTTTCCTTTAAAAGCACAGATAACGATTTTTCTATAACTTCCTGTACGGTTATGGCATTTGGCTGGAACTGCCAACCGTGGTAAGCACTACCATTATAAGAGAGTTCTATAAAATATCGCAAATTATTTTTTTACTTTTAGTGAAGTTACAAAGATAGATAGTTTTGTTCATTCATGAGAGGCTATGAATCTTAATAATGTATTAAAATGTTACTTGAAGTAATTCTTTTTCTTGTGAATATTATTGAAATCTGTAAACGTTTCTTAATATTTATATAAAAAGAACAATAAGATTAATAAAAAATCATTGATTACACGCAAACCCTACACTGTTTTTTTTCCAATATACCGTATTACGTTTGCTAAGCCATTATGCAAATCTCCTTCTTCTAACTCTACTTCCGTTTGCTCTAAAAGAATGGTTTCAAAGTTATTAAATGTTGTTTGAATTTCTTCTATGGTAAAAAGTAAATTTATATCACTCGGCCCTCCTATTTTTGGGTTTTTTTCACGATAGTATAAATTCTCAGTACTAAAACCTTCTAAAATTAAATAACCATTTGGTTTTACTAAAGCTGCAAGTTGTGTATTTAATTCTTTTTTATTTTGAGGGAAATGGGCATAAATTAAAGCCAAAGCATCAAAACTATTTGGCTCAAATTTTAGTTGATGCAACTCACCTACTTTATAATCTATTTTTACATTTGCTGCATTGGCTAATTTCTGCGCCTTATTTTTTCCTTCAACACTTATATCAAATGCAATAACACTAAGACCTTTTTTAGATGCGTAAACAGCATTTCTTCCTTCTCCCTCTGCTGGTAATAATATATCCCCTTTCAGATTTAATTTTTCAATGGTTTCTTTGAAAAATTTATTAGGTTCCGTTCCGTACACAAATTCTTCTTTCTTATATCTATTATTCCAAAATTCTTCCATCATATTTTTCTTAAACAACCTATCGCTTTTCAAAATTTAGTGCTAAACGAAGTTCGTGATTTTAAAACATAAAGCCAAACAAAATTCTTCATCTATTATAAATTAAGAAATTAAACAATTATCTATAACTTTACCAACTACATTTCAGTTATAAGTATAATTAACTCTTCTTAAATAATAATACAAACATCAATATTAATTCAGCTTTCATGGTAAAAATATTACTTCTTTCAGATACGCACAGTTATATAGATAACGACATTTTAAAATATGTAAAACAAGCCGATGAAGTTTGGCATGCAGGTGATATTGGTGACATAAAAGTAACGGATACAATAAAAAAACTAAAACCTCTTAAAGCTGTTTACGGAAATATTGACAATACAGATATACGCAAAGAGTTCCCTGAAAACAATCGATTTATGTGTGAAGATGTGGATGTTTGGATAACACATATTGGTGGTTACCCTAAAGCATATAATATCCGAGTTCGAGATGACATTAGAGCAAATCCTCCTCGGCTATTTATTGCTGGTCATTCTCATATTTTAAAAGTCATGCCTGATAAAAAACTGAATTTACTACACATGAACCCTGGTGCCATTGGCAAACATGGTTTTCATAAAACACGAACCATGTTACGTTTTACTATCGATAGAAGTAAAATTGACAATTTAGAAGTAATAGAATTTCCAAAGTAGTCTATGGAAGCTTACTTTATGTTAATGTTTTCAGAAATACTAGCATTTATTGGCTATGATTGTGGCAATCAAATGATAAATTGTAGTTTTGTGTCGATTTAAAAACAAAAAAATCAATATTTATGAGTCAAGTAAAAGAGAATGATACCGTAAGAGTTCATTACACAGGAAAATTAAGTAATGGTCAAATTTTTGACAGTTCATTGGAAAGAGAGCCATTAGAAGTTACTTTGGGGCAAGGCATGCTTATTCCTGGTTTTGAAAAAGGTATTGTAGAAATGAAAGTAAACGAGAAAAAAACCATTAATATTCCTGTTGCAGAAGCTTATGGCGAAGCGCAAAAAGAATTATTTTACGAAGTAAAAAAAGAGCAATTACCACAAGACATGGCACCAGAAGTAGGTATGGGATTAGCTTCAAAAAACCCAGATGGTACTGAAGTACAATTTCGCGTAGCTGAAGTTCATGATGATTTTATTATTGTGGATGCAAACCACCCGCTTGCAGGACAAGATTTAACTTTTGATTTAGAACTTATTGAAATTAAGTAAAGAATCATCCCTTCTTAAACACTTTCGGTCAGAAGAAAGTTTATTAAGAATTAGATTTTATATTTCTTCCTACATATCGAGATTAAATGGAGGACTACATAAAAAAACCCAAAGTTTTCACTTTGGGTTTAACGCACTAATACTACTAAGATGTTAGGTTTATCGTAATCTATCTACAGATTTTACAAGATCTTCATCCTTTTTGATGGCCTTATTAGCTAATGCCAATAACACGATAGAAACAACAGGAAGAAACATCCCAATACCTTTCTCAGAAACCGCCGTTTCTCCAGATACATTTAGAGATTGATATACAAAAAATCCTAGTAAAATAAAATTTAATATGATGTTAAGTCGCCCCAAAACAAATTGAAGCTTCCTATTTGTATACATAAATATAGACACCAAAGATACTACCGTAGATCCTAAAAACAAACTTAAAAACAATAAATTATCAGGCGCGAAAATTTTGACACCTTCTTCTGTAATCCATAAATGGAAAACAAAAATTAGTCCGCCCGAAACCAATGCTGCTAATAGTAAATAAAGTGTTTGAATTCGTTGAATCATGTATGCTATCTAAAAATGATAACAAAAATAATAGTTTCTTTTTAAAAAAAGAGTATTAAAAATTAAAATAAAGTTGTATAATTGCAGTAATAATTCACAACAATCCTAATAGCAGGTTGTTAACTCTTCAAATTTAACCCACTTTTTTCAGAATTATTCAAATTTATATTCAAAATACATATTCTAATAAACATTTATGTTTGAAATTTCACAATTAAAAGAAAAAAAACTCTCTGATTTACAAGAGATTGCAAAAAAACTGAACGTTCCAAAGTACCGTTCATTAAAAAAATTAGACTTAGTATATCAAATACTAGACAAGCAAGCAACAGATCCTAAAGCTGTAACATCTGTGGTAGATCCAAAAGAAACGAAGGAAACAAAGGAAACGAAAGAAACGAAAACGGCAACTTCCAAACCAAAACCACCTGTTGCAAGAAAACCAAGACAGCGAGTTCAAAAACCCGTAAAACCAGTTGAAAAAACTACTAATACCGACAAGCAAGTTGCACTTGAAAAAAAAGAATCTCCTGCACCTGCGCCAACAACTCCTGCTCCAACTCAACAAAATAAAGTTGACACGAAGCAAGACAATAAGCCAAAGCGTCAAAACGATAATCAACAAAAACCACATCCAAAAAACCAAAATAACCAACAGAGAAATCAGCATAAAAACCAAAAAAATGGTAATGTTGACGCTGGCAATAAAGACAGTAGAAACCGCTACCGTGAACCAGATTTTGAATTTGATGCTATTATTGAAAGTGAAGGTGTTTTAGACGTCATGCAAGATGGTTATGGTTTTTTAAGGTCTTCCGATTATAACTACTTATCATCACCTGATGATATTTATGTATCGCAATCACAAATAAGGTTATTTGGATTAAAAAAAGGAGATACAGTTTTAGGACACGTAAGACCTCCTAAAGAAGGTGAAAAATATTTTCCATTAATAAAAGTAATTAGAATCAATGGTCAGAAACCAGAAGTAGTAAGAGACCGTGTTTCTTTTGAGCATTTAACGCCACTATTTCCTAAAGAAAAATTTAATCTAGCAGAAAAACAAAGCACCATTTCTACTCGAATTATGGATTTGTTTGCGCCTATAGGAAAAGGACAACGTGGCATGATTGTATCACAACCTAAAACAGGTAAAACCATGCTATTAAAGGATGTAGCAAATGCTATTGCAGCCAACCATCCTGAGGTCTATTTAATGATTTTATTAATTGATGAACGCCCTGAAGAGGTAACGGATATGCAACGTAACGTACGTGGCGAAGTTATTGCTTCAACCTTTGATAAAGAAGCACACGAGCACGTAAAAATTGCCGATATTGTTTTGGAAAAAGCAAAACGATTGGTAGAATGTGGTCACGATGTGGTAATTCTTTTAGATTCTATTACCCGTTTAGCTAGAGCTTACAACACCGTACAACCGGCCTCTGGTAAAATACTAAGTGGTGGTGTAGATGCTAATGCACTGCACAAACCTAAACGTTTTTTTGGTGCTGCTCGTAATATAGAAAATGGTGGTTCTTTAACCATTATTGCAACGGCACTAACTGAAACTGGATCTAAAATGGACGAAGTTATTTTTGAAGAGTTTAAAGGCACCGGAAATATGGAGCTTCAATTGGATAGAAAAATATCTAACCGTAGAATTTTCCCTGCTATTGACCTTACATCTTCAAGTACCCGTAGAGATGATATCCTTTTAGATGACACCACCTTACAGCGTATGTGGGTAATGCGTAAATACCTTGCAGATATGAATCCTGTGGAAGCCATGGAGTTTATTAATGAGCGTTTTAAACAAACTAGGAATAATGAAGAATTTTTAATTTCCATGAATGGATAAAGTTGTTCATAAACTTAAAAAAAACAACCAACTATACTAAACTAAATTTGTAAAGGCCTTAGCATTTATTGTTGAGGCTTTTTCTTTACGCTATACTGAACACAATATCAAATACAATTCCAGACACTATCCAACACTATTCTCGTTATCACTAAATCCTTAGAGCATCAATAATAACCTACAATAAGACTTATTAAGCAACGTAAAAAGCTGACAAATACAGGGCATATAAATCACAAAACCTTTATTGCTTAATCAAAGTTTTTGCTTACATTTATGTTGTATTTTAACACAAAAAAGGTCTTATTTTACAAGCTTCATTTTATATCAAAATTTTGTCCACCATAAAAGAAAACATATGAAATATTTCACCACCATTTTTTTAGCAATCACCATTGAAAGCATCTGTTTTGCCCAAAACCCATTTATCACACATATGTACACTGCAGACCCTTCGGCTCGTGTATTTAATGATACTCTTTACGTTTACCCATCTCACGACCCTGATAATGCTGATTGGTTTGATATGGTAGATTGGCATGTGTTTTCAACTACAGATATGGTAAACTGGACCGACCATGGTGTTGCTTTAGATATAAAAGATATTAAGTGGGCCCAAAAATACGCCTGGGCACCAGATTGTATTCAAGCAAATGGAAAATATTATTTCTATTTCCCAACCGACCAATTTCATATTGGTGTTGCCGTAAGCGATAAAGCAACGGGGCCTTTTATTGATCCTCTTGGCAAACCACTAATTTCCATGGATACCAAAGGTGTGGTTTGTAATAGAGATTTTATTGACCCTGGTGTTTTTATTGATGATGATGGACAGGCCTATTTATATATGGGACAGTTAGTTGTAAATGCTATTAAGCTCAATAAAGATATGATTTCATATGATGGCAACGTTCACTTATTAGAAGGCACCGATGATTTTTTTGAAGCTGCGTGGATGCACAAATACAATGGGAAATATTATTTATCATATGTTGGAACAAGTGGAGAAATAAAATATAGCATGTCTGACAATCCGTTAGGCCCTTTTGAATACAAAGGAGTAATTTTAGAAAAAATGAACAGTGGTACAAACCATCATTCTATAGTTGAATATAGAGGACAATGGTACATGTTTTACCACAATTCAGACCTGTACTATAGTAAGCATCCTGAATTAGACGAAAAATTTGGCTGGGGACACGAAGGTAGCCCACACCCTTTTCGCAGATCCATTTGTTTTGATAAATTATATTACAATCCCAATGGGACCATTCAAAAAGTAATACCAACTAAATAAGAGAATCGTTTAAAAACTATTACAACTCACATCAATAGCAAGGAAATAATTCAAATCATTATACTCAAATGTTTATACAAGTAAAATGTATCTAAAAAGGAATTAATAAAATTGATAATCAATGATATATTAGTTGAATTAGATTATTCCTAAATCTATTACTAAAGACTACATTATAGAGTCCTAAAAAAATTCTCAAGCCTCTTTCTTTTATTTCACTTCTTTAACCAAAACATCTAATGTCACATTGGACTGTTCTCCAGAAATCATATTTTTTAGAGTAAAAGTATTTGAAGACATCTCTTCATCTCCTACCAAAACTACAAATGGAATAGCCCGCTTATTAGCATGCATCATTTGTTTTTTCATTTTAGCGGCATCTGGATATAACTCGGCATTCACCCCATGTTTCCTAAGATATTTGATGGCTTTCAAACTAAACAATGCTTCTTCATCTCCAAAATTTATAAATAACACTTTCACATTTTTGCTAACAGTTTCAGGAAATAAATTCAATTCTTCCAAAACCAAATAAATACGATCTAATCCAAAACTAATACCTACACCACTCACATTTTTCATTCCAAAAATGCCTGTTAAGTCATCATATCTACCACCACCACCAATAGATCCCATTTGGACTGTTTTTGGTGCAGCCACTTCAAAAATAGCTCCCGTATAATAATTCAATCCACGTGCTAAAGTAACATCTAACTCTAATTCAGCTGTTGACAATCCTAATTCTGAAATAGCTTTATTGATAAAAGCCAATTCTTGAATGCCTTTTTTCCCTTCATCGGAAGCATCTAAAATATCTTTTAAACGTTCTATTTGAGATTCAAAAGAACCCGATAAAGAAAAAAGAGGTTTTAATTTATCAATACCTAATTGTGGAATACCTTTTCCCAGCATTTCTTCCTTTACCTTCTCCTCACCTATTTTATCTAATTTATCAAGTGCTACCGTAAAGTCAATTAATTTATCACTAGCTCCTATAAGTTCTGCAATACCTGAAAGTATTTTTCTATTGTTTATTTTTATGGTAATACCATCTAATTTTAAAGCTGAAAAGACGGCATCATATAATTGAATAAATTCTACTTCTTGCCAAAGAGAAGTACTTCCAACTACATCCGCATCACATTGAAAAAATTCTCTAAAACGTCCTTTTTGAGGTCTATCCGCCCTCCAAACTGGCTGTATTTGGTAACGCTTAAATGGAAATTCAATCTCGTTTTGGTGCTGTACAACATAACGCGCAAATGGCACAGTTAAATCGTAACGAAGAGCTTTTTCTGAGATGGACCCTGTTAGTTTATTAGAGTCTTTTTCTAAATAAGCCTGTTCATCAGCTTTATTTAAATAATCACCAGAGTTTAAAATCTTAAAAATTAATCGATCCCCTTCCTCTCCATATTTCCCCATAAGGGTTTCATAGTTTTCAAAACTTGGAGTTTCAATGGGTTGAAATCCAAAAGTTTCAAAAGCTTCTCGAATGGTGTTAAATATATAATGTCGCTTTGCTACTTGTACGGGATTATAATCTCGGGTACCTTTTGGAATACTTGGTTTTTGAGCCATCAAACTGTAATTAAAATATATGTTTTTTTAGTTTACACCACCTACTAATATTACTTACATAATAATTTGGTGTGGACAGGCAAAAATAAATAATGAAATTGGATTGAAGGCCTCAGATTATCAAAATTTAAATATTTCTCAAGCATCAATAAAAACAACAAGAATTTCTGTTTTTTTCTTTAAAATAAAAAATTAGATAAATATATACCAATGATTGTTCTAAAAAAATTATCTAAAACATCAATAAATGATTCTTTTTTTATCAAATATGCATTTTAGCTAAAAAATATTATAAAACATCTTATTTTATACAATAAATAATTAAATCAAACGTATCTTTATTGTACCAAACACAAAACGGAGATTATAATTATAAGAGTTAGTCACCTTCATTATTTAAAATTCGTATTCAAAATTTGGTAATCCCCGGATAAATTAATGACCCGAAACTTTATTGTTTCGGGTTATTTTAATAAACACACTCTTTATCACATAACAAACTTATAGCAAGAAAGTTACCATTTTATAATAGCGCTTGCCCAAGTAAATCCACTACCAAAAGCTGCTAAAACTACACAGTCTCCATCCTTTATTTTACCTTTTTCCCAAGCTTCAGTTAGAGCAATAATAACAGATGCCGCAGTAGTATTACCATATGTCATTATATTATTAAATACTTGATCGTCTCTTAAACCAAATTTCTTTTGAATAAACTGAGCAATTCTTAAATTGGCTTGATGAGGAATTAACATATCAATATCTTCATTTTTTAGATTGTTTTGAGCCAAACCTTCATTTATAACCTCACTAAATCGTACAACAGCATGTTTAAACACAAAGGTACCATCCATATATGGATAATAAGAAATATCTTCTTCTTCAGACTCTAAAATTTCTGGAACCCAATGAGCAATGCTTGGAGATTTAACAATTAATTTATCTGCATATTTTCCTTCGCTATGCAAATGTGTAGACAAAATACCTTTGGTATTATCTTCTTCTCGCGACAATACACAAGCTCCTGCACCATCACCAAAAATAACAGAAACACCTCTACCTCTTGTTGTTTTATCCAGTCCGTTACTATGATATTCTGCACCAATAACTAACACATTTTTATACATCCCTGTTTTAATAAACTGATCGGCAACAGATATAGCATATACAAAACCTGAACATTGATTCCTTACATCCAAAGCGCCAATATTACGCATATCCAACATATCTTGAATTTGCACCCCACAACCTGGAAAATAATAATCAGGACTCAGTGTTGCAAATACTATAAAATCAATATCATCAGTAGTTAACCCTGCTCGTTCAATAGCAATTCTGGAAGCTTTTGCTCCCATTACTGCAGACGTATCTTCGCTACCTTCCTTTATCCATCGACGTTCTTTTATACCTGTTCGTTCTTGAATCCAAGCATCATTAGTGTCCATGAGTTTAGACAAATCATCATTAGTCACTACCTGTTCTGGCACATAGTGTCCAAGACCTATTATTTTTGAATTATACATTATCCCTTTTATTTTGAATAACCTAAAGTACAACAACTGTTGCTAAATTCCAATTCCATGATTTCGATTTTTTAAAAGACTGCTTAATTCGGGTTACATATCATTTTAAATTTCTTTTTTATGAAAATTTATGTCAGTTTGTCACCTTTTACGAATTGGCATTTTTGTTGACTAACAAACCAAGTAAGTTAAAACTAAGATTAATTAGATTCCTTTCAACAAGGAACTGACAAATAAAACTATTAAATTATGACAAAAGGAAACATTAATGTATCGGTAGAAAATATTTTTCCGTTAATTAAAAAATTCTTGTATAGTGACCACGAAATATTTTTACGTGAACTAATTAGCAACGGTACCGACGCCACCTTAAAGTTAAAGCACTTAACAAGCATTGGCGAATCTAAGTCTGAATATGGCAACCCACAAATAGAGGTTAAAATAGACAAAGAAGGTAAAAAACTTCATATCATAGATCAAGGTTTAGGTATGACTGCTGAAGAGGTTGAAAAATACATTAACCAAGTTGCCTTTTCTGGTGCTGAAGAGTTTTTGGATAAATACAAAGATTCTGCAAAAGACTCTGGTATCATTGGACACTTTGGTTTAGGATTCTATTCTGCTTTTATGGTGGCCGAAAAGGTTGAAATCATTACTAAATCTCATAAAGATGAACCTGCAGCTCATTGGACCTGCGATGGATCTCCCGAGTTTACCTTGGAAGCTTCAGATAAAACAGAACGCGGAACAGAAATCATCCTTCATATTGCTGAAGACTCTACCGAATTTTTGGAAGAAAGCAGAATTAGCGCCTTGTTATCTAAATACAACAAGTTTATGCCTGTACCCATTAAGTTTGGAACTAAGGAAATAAATGACCCTGAGCACGAGCCAGCAACAATTAAAGATAAAGACGGCAAAGAAACTAAAGAGCCTCAAAGAAAAATTACTGTTGATAATATCATCAACAACCCTACTCCTGCCTGGACTAAACAACCAGCAGATTTAAAAGAAGAAGATTACAGTAGCTTTTACAGAGAATTGTATCCCATGCAATTTGAAGAGCCTTTATTCAACATTCACCTAAATGTAGATTATCCTTTCAATTTAACAGGAATTTTGTATTTCCCGAAAATTTCTAATGACATGCAAATGCAAAAGGATAAAATTCAACTTTATCAAAATCAAGTTTTTGTAACAGATAATGTAGAAGGTATTGTTCCTGAATTTTTAACCATGCTTCGCGGTGTAATTGATTCTCCTGACATTCCATTAAACGTATCTCGTTCGTATTTACAAGCAGATGGAGCCGTTAAAAAGATTTCATCTTACATTACCAGAAAAGTAGCTGATAAATTAAAATCGTTATTCAACAATAATCGTGAGGACTTTGAAGCTAAATGGAACGACATTAAAATTGTGATTGAATACGGTATGCTTTCTGAAGAAAAATTCTTTGAAAAAGCAGATGCTTTTGCTCTGTATCCAACAGTAGATGGAAAATACTATACATACGAGGAATTATTCAATAAAATAAAAGCTAATCAAACAGATAAAGACGGTAAATTAGTCATTCTATATGCGTCAGATAAAGATGCACAACACAGCTACATTGAGTCTGCTAAGGCTAAAAATTACGAAGTTTTACTATTAGATTCTCCAATTATCTCACACCTAATTCAAAAATTAGAAGGCACAAAAGAAAACATAACATTTGCTCGTGTGGATGGCGACCATATTAATAATTTAATTAAGAAAGACGAAACAACTATTTCTAAGTTAAATGAGGACCAAACTAAAGCTTTAGACGACTTATTAAAAGAAGTAATTCCTTCTGAAAAATTTATGGTTCAATTAGAAGCTATGGATAGTAACGAATCTCCTTTCACTATTACGCAGCCTGAATTTATGCGTAGAATGAAAGAGATGCAAGCTACTGGCGGAGGAGGAATGAATATGTTTGGAAATATGCCAGAAATGTACAACTTAATTGTAAATACTAATTCTGAATTGGTTAGCGAAATTCTTGAAACTAAAACCAAAAAGAAACAAGAGCGCTTAATTAATCAAAGTTTAGATTTAGCACGTTTATCTCAAGGACTACTTAAAGGTGAAGAATTAACAAACTTCATAAAACGCAGTTACGAAATGATAAAATAGTTTCATCAATGCTCAACCAACAAGTTGACACGCTGAATTTTCAGCATCCTATATAAATTGTAAAGCCACCTTCATTAAGGTGGCTTTTATTTTAAGTAACAGAGTACCAACAAGTTCTGTATTTAAGAATAAAAACCCAATAAACACACGCAACCAATCACTAATTACACCATCTACTAAAAAACAAAAATCACTTTAAAATTGACTTAAAAAAATTATGAAAAGCATACTCCTCACAACTTTAGCAATCGTTTTATTTACAGCATGTAACACCAATGATGACCCTCCTTTTGATTATAGCGAACTTAACGATGAGGAAATACAAACCTATCTTGAAACAAACAATTTAGATGCTGAAAAAAGCAGCTCAGGTTTATATTACATTATAGACGAACTTGGTTCTGGTGAACACCCAGTTTCAACAGATAGAGTAAAAGTTAATTACGAAGGCTACTTTACTAACGGCAATCTTTTTGATGAAAGTGATGAAACTGGTGTTTCATTTTTCTTAGATCAAGTTATTTATGGTTGGAGAGAAGGTTTAACATACTTTAAAGAAGGTGGTAGCGGAAAATTAATAATTCCTGCACATTTAGCATATGGAAGCTATGACAATGGTAGCATTCCTGCAGGGTCTGTTTTAATTTTTGACATCGAACTCATTTACGTGAATTACAAAACTGAAAATGAAGCACAAATTCAATCTTATTTAATAGAAAACAACTTAACAGCACAAGCTACAGGTACTGGTTTATATTACAATATTGATACGCCAGGTGGTGGTATAGTAAATCCTACAGACAGCGACAACGTTACAATTACATATAAAGGACAATTAATTGATGGAACCGTGTTTGACCAAAGTACATCTCCAGCCAGTTTTAATTTACAAAATGTTATAGAAGGATTTTCAGAAGGACTCACTTACTTTAGTGAAGGAGATGTAGGCTCTCTATATATTCCAGCACATTTGGCATATGGAAACCAACAATTATCAGAAATCCCAATTGGTTCTGTTCTTATTTTTGAAATTGAACTTATTTCTGTTAATTAGAAAATACCCGCATTAAAATTCTCTTAGTTTTTACTACAGTACTCTCTGTATTAAATAACTAATTAACTTAAAAATTTCATGACTTTTACTAAAACTTTCTTAAGCTTATTGCTTATAACCACTCTCTGTGTATCATGCATATCTACAAAATCTACGAGCACAACTTTTTGGGTAAATAGCAAGAAAACTGATTGTAATACCGGAGCTGGTAAAACACAATGCTTACAAATTCATAAAGGCCATGATTTAAATATTACTGAATGGACTCCCTTTCATTCGTCTATTGAAAACTTTGCATTTGAACTTGGATATCTTCAAAAAATAAAAGTTAAGAAAACCTCTTTAAAAACAACACACACACCCTTCGACACCTCTTCAACAACATATAAATTGGTTAAGGTTTTAGAAAAAAAGCAAGATCCAAAAATAATTTTACATGATATTTGGGCAGCAACAAGCATTAATAGAAACGTGATCAAAGCAAAAAACAATACACCTACATTAGAAATAAACCTGACAAAAATGCAAGTTTTTGGCACTGATGGATGCAATAATTTTACGGGTAGTATTAGAAATTTAACAGCAAATACCATAATGTTTAACACTTTAGCATCCACCAGAAAAATGTGTTTGGATATGCAAATTCCTGATATCTACAATAAAGCATTGATAAATTCAGTAAGTTATAAACATGAAAGTTTAAATTTATTTTTTTACGACGCTAATGGCCGTGAAACCATTCATTTTAAAAAGGTAGATTAATTTTAAAGTGACCGAATGCAAAATTGAATTAAAAAAAGGAAACTAATTACCAAAATTAGTTTCCTTATTTAAATACCTCAAGTTGTTATTATCCACATTTAGAAGAACCACAATCCTTACACGTAAGACAACCTTCTTGATAAATTAAATTTTCAGATTTACAATTATCACAATGATGACCTTTAGCTTGAGTACCATCTGCTACGTAACGCTTTAATGCACGCACTACACCATTTTTCCATGTATTTATTGACTCACTATCTAACTGTAAACTATTAATAAGGTTTACAATTTTGTCAATAGGCATACCATGACGCAACGTACTTGAAATTAATTTTGCATAATTCCAAAACTCTGGATTAAATTTATGCGACAACCCCTCAATCGTTGTTTTATAACCTCTGGTGTTTTTATACTGGAAATCATATCGAGAGCTCCCATCTTCATTTCGGTTTTTAATAATAACACCTTTATTAACCCAGCGCGGAATTAAAATACCATCTTCATCATCAGCTAAACCTGTAAAAACTTCATAAGGATTTTCATCAATCAACCCTATAAAAGCAATCCATTTCTCTTTATTATTTTGAAAACGCACCACATCTGCTTCTAAGCTTTGTGGTCTTTTTTCGGGAAAAGTTGTCAATAAATCTTTCGCCTTGTCTTCTTTCTTTTCATCATTTGAAATTAAAACTCCCGAACGCGAACCATCTCTATAAACTGTCACACCTTTACAGCCCACTTCCCAAGCCTTCAAATACAAGTCGCCTACCAAATCCTCAGACACATCATTAGGCAAATTAATAGTTACACTAATTGAATGATCTACCCATTTTTGAATTGCACCTTGCATACTTACTTTACTCAACCAATCTACATCATTTGATGTTGCCTTATGGTATGGTGATTTTTGAATCAAATCATCTATTTCGCCCTGTGTAAAGTTTTTAGAACTATCGATACCATTCACTTCCATCCACAACTTAAATTTATGATGAAACACTACATATTCTTCCCACGAATCTCCAACTTCATCAACAAAATCAACATTCACTTCTTTATCATTAGGGTTTACTTTTCTTCTACGTTTGTAAACTGGCATAAAAACAGGCTCTATCCCTGAAGTTGTTTGCGTCATTAAACTTGTTGTTCCTGTTGGAGCTATAGTTAACAAGGCAATATTTCTTCTACCATATTCTAGCATTTCGTAATATAATTTACTATCTGCTTCTTTTAGTCGCTGAATAAATGGATTGTTTTTTTCTCGCTCTGCATCAAAAATTCCAAATGCACCACGCTCTTTTGCTAAATGTACTGAACCACGATAAGCTTCAATAGCTATGGTTTTATGAACTTTCAATGAAAATGCATTTCCTGATTCGCTACCATATTGAATTCCTAAAGCAGCTAACATATCACCTTCCGCAGTAATACCAACTCCTGTTCTACGGCCCTCTCCTGCTTTTTTCTGTATGTTAACCCATAAATTACGTTCTATAGCTTTTACGTCATCCATCTCTGGATCGGCATCAATCTTACTTAATATTTTATCAATTTTTTCTAATTCTAAATCAATAATATCATCCATAATACGCTGAGCAGCAGCTACATGCTTTTTGAATAATGAAAAATTGAAACTCGCTTCTTTTGTAAATGGTTTTTCAACATAAGAAAACAAATTAATAGCTAACAATCTGCAAGAATCATAAGGGCACAACGGAATTTCGCCACAAGGGTTTGTAGATACTGTTTTATAACCTAAATCTGAATAACAATCAGGTACTGATTCATTAATAATTGTATCCCAAAACAAAATACCTGGTTCTGCCGATTTCCAAGCATTGTGAACTATTTTTTTCCAAAGTGAATTAGCATCTATCGTTTTAGACACTTTTGGGTTTTGACTAAAAATAGGATATTTCTGAACATAATCCGTATTATTTTTAACAGCTTTCATAAAACCATCATCAATTCTAACAGACACATTAGCTCCTGTAACCTTACCTTGTTCTAATTTAGCATTTATAAAATCTTCTGAGTCTGGGTGATTTATAGAAACTGATAACATAAGAGCACCACGCCTACCATCCTGAGCAACTTCCCTGGTTGAGTTTGAATAACGCTCCATAAATGGTACCACACCTGTGGAAGTTAATGCAGAATTTTTTACAGCAGAACCTTTAGGACGAATATGAGATAAATCATGCCCAACACCGCCTCGTCGCTTCATAAGTTGTACTTGTTCTTGATCTATTTTCATAACACCACCATAGGAATCAGACTCACCAGAATTACCTATTACAAAACAATTGGAAAGGGATGCTATTTGATATGGGTTACCAATACCTGCCATTGGACTTCCTTGTGGTACTATATATTTAAAATCTTTTATCAGATCAAAAATATCATCTTCACTTAAGGGATTTGTATACTTTAGTTCAACTCGAGCTATTTCTTTAGCTATTCTGCGATGCATATCGTTTGGAGTCAACTCATAAATATTTCCTTCTGAATCTTTAAGCGCATATTTATTTAACCAAACACGAGCTGCTAAGTCATCATTTTTAAAATATTTTAAAGCTGCATTAAAAGCTTCTTCTTGGGAATACGTTTTAGGAGGGTTTTTGGAGACATCTACGCTCATGGATAAATATAGGTTTTTAGTTAGGCTTATTTTACGATACAAAGAAACAAAAAATAAGCAACTTAAAACATGATAAAGATCACAAAGTTTACGTAAAAATTTTACAAGTAATTGATTTTAAGTTTATTAATGATTTATCAACAACAAAAAGTTAACAAATAAATTAAATAAAAAATATTTAGATGTTTTTAAAAATTCACAGCAAAACCAACACCTAAAATCTGCTTCCACTGAACTTTAGCACCAGCTTCATCAAACTCACCTTCAATTTCAGAAGGCTCGGTTGTTTTTACATCATCATCATACTTTAAATGTGATCCAAAGGTGGCTTTCACAAAACTATTTACCTTAAAGTCAAAAGTTAGCTGCCAATCAATATCTACATTACCAAAATTATTTATATAATCTGAATACAAACTCAACTGATTAGACATTTTTATATTCTCAGCAACCTCCATTTCATAACTATTTGTTAATAGCATCCCCACTTCACTTCGTATACGATCTCCTTCTACTATAACATTTCCTAGACTATCTAAAACAGCTGGTTCCACACCAAATGAACCTGCATTAGCCAAATCCTGATCCAAAACAAAAGTAGTTTTTAAAGTTAATGGCGAAAAATAAAGCGATAGCTCATCAATTTGTTTTCCATACTCCATACCCGCACCTAAAAACAAGTAACCTGGAGCCATAAGCCTCGAAATTTCATTATCTCTATTAGGATATTTGTAGCCATTTGCTAATTGTGTTTTAAAATTAAAACGTGCCGAATAAAACCAATGTGAATATTTATCAGGCTGGTATCCTAAATTAGAATTAAGCTCAAACAAATCATCTGTTTTTCTCAACTCACGACTTTCTTGTTTATTTATTCCATAACGAATTTTGACGTTGTTATTCCAATAAAAAAAAGGGTCTTTATAATTGGCTGAAGATTCAAAGCCTAACAAACCAGAAATAGAATTACTACCACCAGAATTCCAATTTACAAATGCAACTTCACTTAAGTCTATACCAAATTTATTTTTTTGAATCCATTCTGGACTATCGTATTTTTCTTTTTCTGGATGAAATTTAATAAACAAAGAATCAGGTTGAGCTACCAACACTTGAGTTACTAAAAATACTAAAATAACTAAACGATGTTTCATGTTGTGGTTGATTAAAAATGTTTTAATAATCAATAATCGTTCCATTTTTCATGAAAAGACTAAAAACTAATAATTAAACTCTCCAAATTCTGATTTTATTGTAAGCTTTTTGGTTTCTGAAGCCTCCACTCTTCCAATCACCTGAGCACCAATACCATAAGATTTGGAGATAGACATAATATCTTCAGCAATTTCTGGCGCTACATACAACTCCATTCTGTGCCCACAATTAAATACTTGATACATTTCCTTCCAGTCAGTTTTTGATTGCTCTTGTATCAATTTAAATAGTGGTGGAACAGTAAACATATTATCTTTAATAATATGAAATTCATCTACAAAATGAAGAATTTTAGTTTGTGCACCACCAGAGCAATGTACCATACCATGAACAGTATCACTTTTATATTTTGATAAAATAGACTTTATAATTGGCGCATAAGTACGGGTTGGTGACAATACCAATTTACCCGCATCAACAGGCACATCTTTAACATTATCAGTTAATTTAACTTCTCCCGAATACACCAAATCCTCTGGCACCGAAGCATCAAAACTTTCTGGGTATTTAGTTGCTAAGTATTTACTAAACACATCATGCCTTGCAGATGTTAAGCCATTACTTCCCATACCGCCGTTGTATGCTTTTTCATAAGTTGCTTGCCCAAAACTTTCCAAGCCTACAATAACATCTCCTGCTTTTATATTAGCATTATCAATAACATCACTGCGCTTCATTCTTGCTGTTACTGTTGAGTCTACTATAATGGTACGCACCAAATCACCAACGTCAGCAGTTTCACCGCCTGTAGAATGAATAGTTACTCCAAAGGATTTTAAATCTTCCAGTAATTCTTCAGTTCCGTTTATAATTGCTGAAAGTACTTCGCCTGGAATTAAGCTTTTATTCCGTCCTATGGTTGAAGACAACATAATATTATCAGTAGCTCCTACACACAACAAATCGTCAATATTCATGATTAAAGCATCTTGAGCAATGCCTTTCCAAACTGAAATGTCTCCAGTTTCCTTCCAATACATATACGCTAACGAAGATTTTGTTCCCGCACCATCGGCATGCATAATCAAGCAATAATCATCATCATTTGTTAAATAATCTGGAACAATTTTACAGAATGCCTTTGGAAACAATCCTTTATTAATGTTTTTTATGGCGTTGTGCACATCTTCTTTAGATGCAGAAACCCCACGTTGGGCGTAGCGTTTTGAAACTTCTTGACTCATATTAGTATATTGTTTTGCAAAAGTAATTCTTTGAATTTTAAAAACCATAAATTTAGATATGTGAATTTCTGAAATTATGAGTTTACATAATTACAAATTGTTAAAACTTAACCATTTTAAACTATTTAATGAATATGAAGCCTACACTATATCTTAAGCCTAAAGTTGAAATATTAAATAAAAAATCAGCTAAAAATTAGTACCATATTAAACCTTAAAAAGGATTTTTAGTCTAAAAAACATCTGATAGAATCAAATTTAAACATGTTCAAAATGTATTTAATTTTAATATTAATCTTTACCTCAAACATCATGTCTTGCAACCATGATGATAACAAAAAAATATCAGAAAATGATAATTTACTTAACATTTCAAGCTATCCAATTGTAGATACAGGTGTCAAAGATTTTTATAGCAATACAGCTATAATCTCAAAAACACTTGAAGAGCAAGACTTTCATGGACAAGACGCGTCCTATAATGGCAATCAACCCTCATACACCAACAATGGAGACGGCACCATTACCGACAACGTTACTGGATTGATGTGGGAACAAGACATGGGAAACAAAATCACTTATGAAAACGCCTTTGTAAAGGCTGAAACATCAACTTTAGCTGGATATACCGATTGGAGAGTTCCAACATTAAAAGAAATTTATTCACTCATATTATTTACAGGACAAGTTAAAGGCGCAAAAGCTATTGATTTGTTTATTGACACAACATACTTCAATCAACCATTAGGTAATGTGAGTATTGGAGAAAGAGAAATTGACGCACAAACCTGGTCTTCCACCCCATATGATGGAAAAACTATGCATGGTGATGAAACTATTTTTGGAGTTAATTTTATAGATGGCCGAATTAAAGGTTATCCTAAATACAGCCCTAAAACTAAAAATGCCAATATGATGTATTTCAGAATGGTAAGAGGAAATATTGAATATGGTAAAAATAATTTTATTGACAATAGAGATGGCACCATAAGTGATTTAGCTACTGGATTAATGTGGCAAAAATCAGACGATGGTATTGCTCGAAATTGGAAAGAATCACTATCTTATGCTGAAAACTCAGAATTATCATCATATAATGATTGGAGATTACCAAATGCAAAGGAATTACAAAGTATTGTAGATTACTCTAGATCACCACAAACAACAAACTCTCCTGCAATAGATCCTATATTCGATACCACCGAAATTAATGATCCTAACGGAAACCCTGGACAGTATCCATATTTTTGGACCAGCACTACACATAAAGACGGCGTATACCCCTATGAAAGTGCTGTTTACATAGCATTTGGTGAAGGCCAAGGAAAAATGAACAAAAATCTACTTGATGTTCATGGTGCTGGATGTCAAAGAAGCGACCCTAAAAATGGAATAAAAAGTAATTATCCTCAATATTTTGGTCCCCAAGGCGATGTTAGGTATGTATATAATTACGTAAGACTTGTAAGAAACCTATAAATAGCAAAACACTTAATAAATTCATCTTTAACATCTTACACCAATAAAACACACAAACTAAGCCTCAAAATTCCATCACTATTAAACCACCTCTTTAACCTGAAAATCAAAAAGTGAAACCACAAAAGTTTATCGTGTGAACAACAATTCGCGATACTTAGTTAGTGGCCAAATTTCATCATCTACCAACAATTCTAATTTATCACAATGGTAACGAATATCATTAAAAATTGGTTTTACATCATTGCAATAGCCATGCGCTTTTTTTTCATTATCAGCAAGTGTATTTAGCTTTTTACGTTCATTGGTCATTTTTGTAACATTGGTATTTATTCCTTCAATATGCTTTGATATTGCTTTTATCAAACTTATTTGCTCTTTGGCTAAGGCTTTATAATCAGCTTCAAAAATTTCTTTTAACCCCTTGACATTTTCAATCAATATGTTTTGATATTTAACAGCCGTTGGCACCACATGATTTCTAGCTATATCTCCTAAAACCCGACTCTCAATCTGAATATGCTTTATATAGGACTCTAACTCAATATCATATCGCGCTTGTGTTTCAATCCTACTCATCACATTCATTTCTTCAAATAAATCGATGGTTTTTTTAGACATTTTGGCTTTTAAAGCTTCTGGCGTAGTTTTATGATTACTCAAACCTCGCTTTTTAGCTTCTTTTTCCCAAGCCTCACCATAACCATTCCCCTCAAACAATATGTTTCTACAAGACTTAATATACTCTCTAATAACATTAAAAATAGCTTCGTCTTTTTTTAACCCTTTATTTTCTATTAAGGTATCAACCTCTACTTTAAAATCTTTCAATTGCTTAGCAACTATGGTATTTAAAATCGTCATGGGATTTCCACAATTTGCTGTAGACCCCACTGCTCTAAATTCAAATTTATTACCCGTAAAAGCAAAAGGCGATGTTCTATTTCTATCAGTGTTATCCAATAACACATCAGGTATTTTTCCAACTACATTAAGCTTAAGATCTGTTTTCTCTTGAGGCGACAATTTTCCTTTTGTAACACCTTCTAACTCCTCTAAAACTTTAGTTAGTTGTTTCCCAATAAACACCGATATAATTGCCGGTGGTGCTTCACCAGCCCCCAATCTATGTTCATTACTTGCAGTTGCAATAGCAGCTCTTAAAAGTTCTTCATGCTCATGCACAGCTTTAATCGTGTTGATAAAAAAGGTTAAAAACTGAAGATTACTCATTGGTGTTTTCCCAGGACCTAATAAATTTACTCCTGTATCTGTAGATAAACTCCAATTATTGTGTTTACCTGAACCATTCATATTAACAAATGGTTTTTCATGAAACAATACTTTAAAATTATGCCTAGAAGCCACACGCCCCATAACATCCATTAGTAAAGAGTTATGATCTACAGCTAGATTAGCCTCTTCGTATATAGGAGCTAATTCAAATTGATTAGGAGCAACCTCATTATGTCGTGTTTTTGCAGGAATACCAAGTAACATGCATTCGGTTTCCAAATCGCGCATAAAATTTAAAGCCCTCCTTGGAATGGCTCCAAAATAATGATCATCCAATTGTTGCCCTTTAGCAGAGGAATGCCCTAACAGTGTTCTACCCGTAAGCATAATATCCGGTCTACTAGCCGCCAATAATTTATCAATTAAAAAATATTCTTGCTCCCAACCCAATGAAGAGGTTACCTTTTTAACGTTCTTATCAAAATATTTGCACACTTCAGTGGCTGCATTATCCACGGCATTAAGTGCTCTTAATAAGGGAGTTTTATAATCTAAAGCCTCCCCGGTATAGGCTACAAAAATGGTTGGAATGCATAAAGTTGTTTCATAAATAAAAGCTGGTGATGTGGGATCCCAAGCTGTGTACCCTCTCGCTTCAAAAGTATTTCTAATTCCACCACTAGGAAAACTGGAGGCATCTGGCTCTTGCTGAACTAATTGATCGCCTCCAAACTTTTCAATTGCCATCCCATTGCCTACGGTTTCAAAAAACGCATCATGTTTTTCAGCAGTAATACCTGTTAATGGCTGAAACCAATGTGTGTAATGCGTCACCCCTTTAGACAATGCCCAATCTTTCATAGAAGACGCCACTTGATCTGCAATATTCCTATCAATTTTCTTTCCATGTTGAATCGCATTTATAACACCCATAAATGCATCTTTTGTCAAATATTGACGCATCGTATTTTCATTAAACACATTCTTACCAAATAAATCTGAACGTCTCTCTTTTTCTTCAATTTTTACATATTTATAAGCTAGAGACTCTTTTATTGCATGAAATCTTAATATTGACATGATTAGCTATCCTATATTTAAAGTTTTGACAAAAATACTCACTTAAATTATATAAACATATGAAAACATTTTTTTTCTAATTAAGAATTTTTCAATTTTTCAATCAAAAAATAAAGTCTTTTTAATATAAGCCTAAATTTAATGGGGTATAAATAAAAATAACTGACCGTTTTACTAAAACACCCCCATAAAACACAAAGTATCTATATAAATATTATATTTGTTGAAAACAATTATTAATTAGAACATATATAAATCATTCATTATGGCAAAAATTAAATTAGAATACATCTGGTTAGATGGTTATTTCCCAACTCAAAATTTGAGAAGTAAAACTAAGGTTGAAGAACACGAAGACTTTAAAGGTACATTAGAAGAAATAGGTAACTGGTCTTTTGACGGTTCGTCAACTAGACAAGCCGCAGGTGGTTCTTCTGACTGTTTATTAGTACCTGTTGCTATATATCCTGATCCAGAACGTATCAATGGATATTTAGTAATGACTGAAGTTATGAATGCTGACGGAACACCTCACCCTTCTAACGGTAGAGCAACGATTGATGATGATGATGATGATTTCTGGTTTGGTTTTGAGCAAGAGTACTTTATCATGGATACTAAAACTCTTTTACCTTTAGGATTTCCAATTGGAGGGTACCCTGCGCCACAAGGAATGTATTACTGTTCAGTTGGTGGATTAAACACACATGGTAGAGATGTTGTTGAAGAGCATGCCGATTTATGTATTAAAGCTGGTTTAAACTTTGAAGGTATCAACCAAGAAGTTGCATGTGGTCAATGGGAATTCCAATTATTTGCTAAAGGAGCTAAAAAAGCTGGTGATGAAATTTGGATTGCTAGATATTTATTAGATCGTTTAACAGAAAAGTATGGTTACTATATTGAGTACCACCCAAAACCACTTGGAAAAGACATGGACTGGAATGGATCTGGTATGCACGCTAACTTCTCAAACTCTATCTTAAGAACTTGTGGTTCTAAAGAAAAGTATGCTGAAATTTGTGAAGCTTTCCGCCCTGTAGTTAATGAACATATTGCTGTTTACGGAGAGTTTAACGATCAACGTTTAACAGGTTTACATGAAACAGCTGCTATTACTGATTTCTCTTGGGGAGTTTCAGATAGAGGCGCATCAATTCGTATTCCAATTATTACTGTAGAAAAAGGATACAAAGGATGGTTAGAAGACAGACGTCCAGCTTCAAATGCTGATCCATATAAAATTGCCGCTAGAATTATTAAAACGGTTAAACCAATTAAATAATTTTATTACATAATATATAAGTTAAAACGCTAACATTAAATGTTAGCGTTTTTTTTTAACATATTAAAACACAAAATTGTGTTTTTATTAAGGTTACATCAATTATTTACTAAAAAAATCTCTTTTTTTAATGGCACACTTTACAGTCAGCTCTCTCTTTAAGCTCACCAACCAAATAACCTTCTTCATTTAACTTAAAACCACAACAATCCATAAATCCCTTAGCAATTAACTTTCTAGCACGTTGTATTTGCGATTTAGCAGTAGGTAGAGATAAATTCAATTGCTGGGCAACTTCCGTTTGCTTTAAGCCCTTAATATCTGCTAAAAACAAAGGTATTCTGTATTTTTTAGGAAGATTACTGATAATACTTCGCAAACAATCTTGCTCCGAATGCTCGTGATGCTCATCTTCATCAATAAAATATTCATCTGAGACATCTTGGAAACTTGGTTGCTTTCTAAAATAATCCATAACAGTATACCTCGCAATTGAAAACACCCAAGGTTTCAATTTACTATTGTCTCTTAATGACGTTATTTTAGTATGTATTTTGATAAAAACCTCTTGAAGCAAATCATCTGCTACGACACCATCCTTCACTTTACTTATTATGAAGTATTTTAAATCATCTCCATATAGTTTCCAAATATCTTGAGTTTTCATAGTAATAAAAAAATAGTGTTTACCTTAAAGTTAATAAAATAAACACTATTTACATGTCATTTACATATAACTTAACAATTGCAATTGGCACAAGTACAATTTTCACAGGTGCAGTTAGCACATCCACTACTTTTGCAAGCGTTACAATTACAAGTACATTCTTTATTTTCCATGATATTATGTGTTTAAATTCATAGAATAGACGCTAAACAGGAGTCAAAGATGCATTTTTTATGCTTTTTTTTATTTAAAACTCAAAAAAAATAAAACCGAAAAAATTATTTATTTGTAAATACCATAAACATAAACACACCGTAGGCCAACACCAAAAAGAACCCTTTCATTTTGCTTATCTGTAATCTTTTAGGAAGAAATACTAATGGTATTAAAACAGCAGAAAAACCAAGCATCCAAAAAATATCGCTATACATTATTTGAGGCTCAGTTACTGGAATAGGCGTAATTATAGCTGTTAAGCCTAAAACAGAAGCTATATTAAAAATATTAGAACCTATTAAATTCCCCAACGAAATAGCTTTTTCTTGTTTTGCTGCAGCTATAACAGATGCTGCTAATTCTGGGACACTTGTACCAATAGCGATTAAAGATACTCCTATTACAGCCTCACTCACTCCTATTGAAGTAGCAATATCCTTAGCTCCAAAAACCAACCATTCACTACCAAAGTACAATGATACAGCCCCTATCAGCAACCATAAAAATATTTTGATATTTGAAACAACAGCTAATGATTCATCTACCGCCTCAAGGTCTGAATCTTTTCTTGCATTTCTTATTAAGATAATTAAAAACACAATGAGACCAATAAATAAAATAACCCCTTCAAGAACAGAAAGAATGTTATCGTTTTTTAAAAAATAATAAAGGACTATTGAATATATCATCATTACAGGCCAATTCAATTTATAAAATGATTTATCAACAGCAATAGATCCTACCATAGCTGTAACCCCCAATACCAAACCTATATTAGCTATATTAGAGCCCACCACATTATTGATGGCAATGGCTGGCGAACCCGAAAGCGCTGCTTGTAGACTCACTAAAAGCTCTGGAGCCGAGGTAGCAAAAGACACCACCGTCATACCAATCACCATTTTAGAAATATTAAATTTAAAAGACAATGCTACTGACGACCGTACTAAAAATTCGCCGCCTATAACTAATAATATAAAACCTAAAACAACCCAAAGTATACTCATAGTAATATTTTTTTGCTAAGATAATACAACCTTTTTCGATTTACACTTTTTTAGTTTACGTTTCTTTGAGCCATAACAAAACTAAAAATTCCGTTACAAAACTATTATTTTAGTTGTTTAACTATAAAAATAGTTATATGTTTGTATACAGTAATTAAATCAAAAGATTCCCGCCTTCTTGGGAATGACAAAAAAATATTATTCAATGGAAAAACTAACCAACAAAGAAGAAGAAATCATGCACATTTTATGGAAGCTAGAAAAAGCCTTCGTAAAAGATGTGCTAGCTGAAATAAAAGTGGACAAACCCCACTACAACACACTATCAACCATTATCAGAAATTTAGAAGAAAAAGGGTATGTAGCATACAATGCCTATGGCAAAACCCATCAATACTATCCCATTGTAACTAAAGAAGACTACAGAAAAGGTTTTATGAATACGGCCATTAACAATTATTTCAATAATTCTTATAAAAACATGGTGTCCTTTTTTGCCAAAGAAGAAAAAATTAGCGTGGAAGAGCTTAAGGAAATTATTGAACTTATTGAAAAAGAAAAATAACATGGAATATTTACTGAAAGTTAGTGCTGTTAGCATCATTTTTTATCTGTGTTATAAAGTATTTTTACAACGCGACACTTTTTTTGAACACAACCGATGGTTTTTACTACTTGGTTTAATAACCTCTTTCCTAATTCCTTTGTTTGTCATTCCTATTTACATAGAATATACACCCATTGATTTATCTGAATATACAATGCGTCCTTTAACAAACGGTATGCAACCTGTTGAAAAACCATTTAATATTTTAGATTACCTACCTATTCTGTACGGTATCGGCGTTCTATTTTTTACAGCTAATTTTATAATACAATTGGCATCGCTGTCCACTGTAATTTTTAAAAACAAAAGAAAAAAACAAGAACGCTATACAATTGTACAAACCACAAACAAAATGTCTCCTTTTTCATTTTTCAACTGGATTGTTTATAACCCAGAGAAATTTAATAAAACCGAATTAGAGCAAATAATAACTCATGAAAAAGTGCATGCCCGCCAATACCACTCTATAGATGTATTGTTAACACAATTATCTTGCGTTGTACTTTGGTTTAATCCATTTATTTGGCTTTACAACAAAAGCATAAAACAAAATTTAGAGTTTATTGCCGATTATAAAGCCCAACAAAAGTTCAACTCTAAAAAAAGCTACCAAACCACCTTATTAAAAACAAGTATGCCATCTCATCAAATGGCTTTAACCAATAATTTTTACACATCATTAATCAAAAAACGAATTGTTATGTTACAAAAATCAAAATCGAAAAAAATCAATCAATTAAAGTATTTACTAATCCTGCCTGTTTTGGGCTGGTTTTTAATGAGTTTCAATACTCAAGAAATAAAAATCAAAAAAGAAAACATCCAGGAAATAAGCCCTAACCAAAAAAGACCTTTTACTCTTACAATTTTTAATACTATAACAGATTCAGAAATAAAAAGCACTATTAGTTTAGCAAAAACTAAAGGGGTCACTTTAAAAATTAAAAACTTAAAGCGCAATGCAGACTATCAAATCATAAAAATTTCAGCTGAATTTAAAAACTCAAAAGGGCAATCTGGTAGCTACCACATAGATGGATTAGAGCCTATAAATTCATTTTATTATATGGAAAACAATGGCGTTTCTGGTTTTTTTACAGAATCGAAAACTCCCTTTAAAATTAGAAATTCTGTTTCCAATGCTACCGTTATAGGTTATGGAAACGAAAACAACAAAAGCTTGGACACCACTGAAAATGTGAAAAAACCTATATACATAATTAATGGTGAAGATGCAACAGAAGAAGAATTTCACATTTTAAACCCAGATGAAATTTCAAGTATCAGTGTTTTAAAAAAGGAATATGCCATTCTTAGTTATGGAGATAAAGGGGAAAATGGTATTATTAAAGTTATAACTAAGCAAGCAAAAAACCCATTTGAAATAACTATTATTACGAAAGAGGGGGATACGATAATCGACAAAAAACCACCATTAATGGTTATAAACGGAAAAATATCTTCTATACGTGAATTCGATAATTTAAACAGAAATAACTTAGAGCGATATTTTTTTTTAAGAAAGGAATTTGCCATAAAAAAATACGGATTAAAAGGAAAAAACGGAGCAATTGAAGTTACCACTAAAAAGAAAAAGTAACTGTCCGAAAATTAAAGATTAAAGACACTCGTTTAGAGTGTCTTTTTTTTGTTTCACTATTTTAAAAATAATGAAAACCTAAAAAATAGCCTTTTTAAAACAAACAATCCCTTAGTTTTAAAAACTCACCCTAAAAACCCTCTACAATTGTTTTAATTTATAATAAATATATACTTTTTAATCACATATTAAAACTTTATTTAAGAAATCAACTTACATATTAATATACATATCATTTTTTTAATTATAAATACGTATTCAATTTCATCAATTTTAATAAAATCACTTGGAAGGAGGTTTTCCAAATCCATATATTGAAAACTCAATCAATAAACAGAGTCTTAATACTAACCTTTAAAACCTAAAATTATGATGACACTTGCTAAAATTATAATCGTTATTATTTTATCGATTATATAATTCTAAATATGTAAAACTTAGTCTAGAATAAGTTTTACTATTTTTACACTCTCTATGAAGCACTTTAAAATGAAAAAGCAAGTATTTAAATTTTTAGCGAAGGTGAATAAAAAGATACTCCCCAGTTACTCCAAACAAGGGTTGGATTTAGCAAAGGCTACCAAACTTCAAATGGCCGTAATAGGCTGGCGTTGGTTTGTAACTAAAAATGCGTTGGATTAAATAACAATTCTTTAGATTGATTTGTTTTAGCTGCTTCAAAAGCGCTTAGCCCACACTCTAAAAAATCAGCATAATCATCCACGTTAGGCGTATATCCAACAGGCTGATTTAAGATTTGTTTTCCGTCAGAGCTTAAAAGTACATAGTAGGGTTGCGAATTTGTTTGAAAATACTGTGTTTGAAAATGTGCCCATTTATGTCCGTAATTTTCTAGTAATCTAGTACCTCCATTTATTCTATTCACTTCTATTTGCTCTTCTTTAGGCAATTCTTTTTTATCATCAACATATAACGAAATCAACACATAATCATTCCTCAAATAATCATCAATTTTTTGTGAAGGCCAAACATGCTCTTCCATTTTTCTACAATTAACACAAGCTAAACCTGTAAAATCAATCATAACGGGTTTATTCACTTTTTGAGCATACGCTAAGCCCGTTTTTAAATCCTTAAAACAATCTAAATTATTAGGACAATCATTAGGATACAAAATACTATAACCCACAGGAGGTGCTAAACCACTCAAAAGTGTTAAAGGCTTAAATGTATTGGTTTCATTGTTTACTCTAAAACCAGAAATTAAATACGCTGTAAACACAGCAAATATAATAGCGGTTGTTAATCTATAAATAGACAGTTTCTTTAATGGTGAATCATGCGGGAATTTTATTTTTCCAAATAGATACAATGTCAACCCTCCAAAAATGATAATCCAAATAACTAAAAAGGGTTCAATTTTTAAAAAATTCCAATGGGCCACCAAATCAGCATTCGATAAAAACTTAAATGCCAATGCCAATTCTAAAAAACCCAATACTACTTTTGTTGTGTTTAACCAACCTCCAGATTTTGGCAAAGCATTCATCATATTAGGAAACATAGCAAACAAGGCAAAAGGCAAGCCTAAGGAAACTCCAAATCCTGCCATACCAGCTGTAAGCTGCCATGCACCGCCATCAGCCGTTAAAGAACCAGCCAACAACGACCCTAATATAGGACCTGTACAAGAAAATGACACAATGGCTAAAGTTAATGCCATAAAGAAAATACCTATTAAACCTCCAGAACTTTCTCCTTGAGTTGTTTTATTTGTCCAACTTGCTGGCAAAGTCAACTCATAATATCCAAAAAATGAAAATGCGAAGAACACAAAAATTAAAAAGAAAACAATATTTAACCAAACATTGGTAGAAATTTCGTTTAATATGTCTGGGTTTAAAGAATCTAATAAATGAAATGGCACACTCAATAGTATATACACCGCAAAAATAAAGAAACCGTAAAGTAGTGCTTTTGACACACCAGAGCCTTTATTTTGCCCACTTTTTTTTGTAAAAAAACTAACCGTCAAAGGTATCATGGGAAACACACAAGGTGTTAATAAGGCTAACAAACCACCTAAAAAACCTAAAGCAAAAACTCCCCATAATGATTTTTCTTTTGTTTCTGTTACTACAACTACTTCCTTTCCACAATCACTGGTAGGTTTTATCAACTCATTTTTTGACAAGCCATACAACAATGCATTGGTAACAGCATCATCTATTACGGGTGCTTGTTCTTCCATAGCATTATCTACAGGAGTATTTGATATATTAAAAATTAAATCTACTTCTGTTGGTGGCGAGCACCTAACATCATCACATGCCATAAATTCAACAGAAGCTTTTATGGTATTTATATTATTTAATATTTCAACTTTTTGAACAAAAACAGCCTTATTATCAAAATGCTTGATTCGCATTTCAAAAACAGGATCATCTACCGTTATTCCTTCTTCTTCAGAAGTGTTGCCGATTAACTTATAATCATCATTTACAACATAACTAAACGTTGTTGGAATGGGGCCACCGTCAGGCACACTTTGGGCATACAAATGAGACCCAGCCTCAATAGTAGCTGTAGATATTAAATGGTATTCGGTATCCGATATTTTTTCAACAGATGCAGACCACTTTACAGGGTTGTACATTTGTGCGGTAGCATAGAATTGACAAAAAAATATAACTATAAAAGCGAAAGTTGCTTTTTTCATAATGTCTTGTTTTTGCTAATTAGTGTTAAACAGAACCTAAACCTTTCAATAAAAAATAATTAAGATTATGAATCTGTAAAAATAGCATAAAAACACAAGTTGATATGTTAGTATAATACTAAAATTAAAGAAATACAGTCTCTACATACTATGAAACTCAATTAAATTAGCTTCGTAATATTGATTACCTAATTTTGTTAATAAATTTTTAATGATATTACTATCACCTGCAACTGCTATAGCAGAATAACCAACATTGTTTAGTTTTCCTAACCTTAAATCTTTAATATTAATATTTTTTGAGGCCAAAGCAGAAAGTAATATTAATAAAACCCCTGGGGCATTATGGTGTTTTGTAAGAATCACCTTTTCACTCAGTGCTAAATTTAAATTTACACCATCCATTTCCAACAAATAAACACCTTCACGATAATAGTTTGGCAACTCGGCATTTTCTTTGTACGTTAAATTAGTAAAAAGTCCAGCATCGGTGCCATTAATAAAATCAATAGCACTTTGAACGTTTCCATTTTCACTTTCAAGAGATAAAAATGCCATAGCTGTGCCATCATTATTGGATTTTAAACGTGCTGTTTCAACATTAATACCCTCTGAAGCCAATGTATTGAAAAGTGATGAAATGACCCCTGGTCTATCCAAATGTTCTGAAAATAAACCATTAACCTTATTTTTGGATGGTTTGGGGATGTCATTGGTAACAGTAATGGATTTTCCCCATTTCCGAATTCTAATGGCGTTATAATCCCCCATACTGGTAGCATTTTTATAAATATCTACAAATTCTGAGAATGAACCACCAAATGAAAAATCCGGAATGATTCTTCTATGTTCATCATCCAATCTTTGATTTAACAATTCAATACCCTTATTTAAAACGGTATATTTCACCTTTAGCTCATGATCATCAAAAATGGTACGGTTTTCAGGTATTAATTTTGAATAACTCACATAACTCTCATAACCAGCTTCATGAATATATTCTAAACTTTCTTTAAAATTTAAACCATAATAGCGCACATGATGTGTATCTGTTCCAACACAAACTGGAATTTGAAGTTCGTTAGCATGTCTTAAAATACTTTGTACTGGATATACCCCTACACCTTTAAACTTACCTGCCATATTTACATCCAATGACAAGTTTCTATCGGCAATAAGTTCTAAAAGTGTTCTGAATTTATTTGCTAATGGATGCGCACTCGTTTCAAAATTCACCAATGCTTCTGGCATATCTACATTCAATTTGGGTAAATCTATATGGCCAATAATTTGGATCATATTTCCAAAACTCTCAATCATCTGAATCATTTCATTAAAATAGCCATCCCAATAAGCCTCTAAACTTCCTCGAATTTTCAACAATTCAAGTGCTTCTTCTTTTGAACCATCGTAAGGTAAACCTTCAGGTGCAAAATGAACAGATCCAATAACGTAGTCAGCATCTTCAGCCTGAAATATTTTTGATCGACTCCATTGCAAGCCTAAATCTGGCCCCATCCATTCTAACTCAACACCATATTTAATATTGATACGTCCTTCATATTTTTTACGAAGATTAGCAATGCGCTTAGGATAGTTTAAATAAGATTTATTACCCCTAATAAATTTAACGTTCGTTTCTCTTTCTGCAATATATCTAAAACTCGTTAGCCTTGGCGAATGAATAACGAACGTGATACTTGGATGCCTGGCTGCTATGGCTTTATCAATAATATCTTCTAATTTATCAATTCCATGTTTTACATGATCTTGCTCTGTACCAGCATGAATACCATGCGTTTCCCAAATAAATTCATTGAATTTTCTCATCAATCAATACGCTTTAAATTGTGCTTCATATAATCTCCAAATTTAATGATTGGAATGGAATTATGAGTTATAATTTAATGGTTTTATATAAAAACTAAAAACAACACTCTTCATAACTCAGTATTTCAATACAGATAAATTATACCTAAATAAAAAGCCAATGCGTGAAAAACATTGGCTTTTATAACTATATCATATATCCTAAAATAGGATTAATGAATTAACAATTTGTATTGACTTAGGCTAAAGAGATACTTTTGTACCTGTAAAGGTTCCATCAAAAATATCTAAAATAGAATTATCTTTTTTACCATTAGCAATGTAAGTTGGAATATTTTTAGCTGCCGCTTTTTGTGCATAATCTAACTTTGATCCCATACCTCCTCTGCCTTCGCCTTCGGTTTTATCGTTTTCTTTAATATACTTATCTAAATTTTCTTCTGGATCTACATTTTCAACAAGGCTGCTATCTTTAGCATCTGGATGCCCTGTATACAGTCCATCAATATCTGTTAGTATAATAAGTTTGTCTGCATTTATTAATTCTGCAATTAAACTTGCAAGCTCATCATTGTCTGAAAACATAGACATGGTAACCGATACAGCATCATCCTCATTAGCAATAGGAATAACACCTTCTTGTAACAAACCTTCACAACAATTAATCATATTTTGCCTGTGAATTCCTGGACTAAAATCTCGTTTAGTAGGCAAAACCTGAGCACATTTCATCCCAAAATCATTAAAAATATTATAATAGTGACGCATCATTCGCGGCTGACCAATTGCAGAATACACTTGACGTCTTTGGGTGTCGTTTTTTATTTTGGATTTTCCTAAAACCTCTTTTCCTGCAATAACAGACCCCGAAGAAACTAAAATAGTCATTATATCTCGTTCATAAAGTTCTGAAATTTGCCTCACCAATTCTCTTAAAACGGGTCTTAGTATTCTATTATCCTTGTTAGTCATAACGTTGGTACCAACCTTAATAACAATTCTTTCTTTATACATGTTTTTATTTTTTACCCAGTTCTACTGCACGATTAAAAGCAGCAAATGCAGCTTCTTGTATTAATTTATTAACATTGTTGGCATCCATAGAATCTAGGGCTGCTTGTGTTGTTCCACCTTTAGACGCTACTTTTTCCATCCATGCTTTAGGAGTAATATTGTACTGATTAAAAAGTTCTACAGCACCTTTAAAAGTTTGACTTACCAATAGCGTTCCTTCTTCTTTTGAAAAACCCATTTCTGTAGCTGCTTCCATCATACTTTGCATAAAATAAAACACATAAGCAGGACCACTTCCTGAAATTCCTGTAGAAGCATCAATAAACCGTTCACTTGTTACTTGAATAGATTTTCCTGTGGTATTTAATAAATCCTCAACAATTAAAGCCTCATCATTAGAAACCTCTTTTGTGGCTATAAAAGAAGTTAACCCCTGACCAATTTGAGCAGGTAAGTTAGGCATAGCTCTTACAACTTTAGTTAAGCCTGTCCCTTCTTGAATGGTTTGTATGGTAACACCTGCCATAACAGAAACAGCTATTTGTTTGGGGTTTAAAAATAATTTTATTTCCTCAAATACACTTTCGGAGTGATAAGGTTTTACTGCTATAAAAATAATATCTGCTTGTGGCACACAATCTTTAAAATCTTCAAAAGCATCAAAATATGAAATCTGATGTAGTTCTTTGAGCTTTTCTTCTGACTTGTCTAAAACCATAATGTTTTCATTGTTAAGACGTTTTGATTTTGACATGCCTTCAGCATATGTAAGCCCCATGTTTCCAGCGCCTATTACTAGTACTTTCATGTATATATTAATTAGTTAGTGTAATGTAGTGAATTTATAAAAAAAAAGAGTTAAACAAACAACATACTTTCTTTGTTAATTCTTTTATCTTCAAAATACATTTCTTTATTTTTCTTTATTGTTGCTACAGGTAATCCGAATATATATTTTTTAACGTAAGTTATTCGGGTTATAATTTCAAACATTTTTTTCGAACTTCGTTTTCTATAGGTCGTTTTTCTTCTTATTTGTATAATTTTCATTCTATGCTTTTTTAATTTAATAAATATTGAGTTTTAAATAGGTTATCGTTCTAAAACCATTTCAATATTTTTAGGTTTAAACCCACTGTTTTTAAATAATTTAACCACTGGATTGTTTTTATTAATATGTAGAGCTATATCTCCCCTACAATAATTTATAGTATAATTTATTAATTCTTTAGCTATGCCTTTTCCTCTATATTCTTTTTTTACTGCCACATTAACCAATATGTTTTCTGGAATGTATTCTTTCATACCTGTTTTGTTAATGACTAAAGCTCCCAAAATATCACTTTTATGTTCCATAACAAACACATAGCCACCAAGTCCAGGTATTTCTTTTGCTGCATACAACAAAGATTTTTTGACTGCACTTTTGCTATCGCCATATTCTCCTGAATTTTCATGCAAAAAATTGGCTATACGATTTATATCATTGATTGACAACCTTGTAAAGGCATCAAAGGTTTTTATAATCATTGACTTTAATTATTTATTACCGAGCAATTAACATTACTACAGTAAATAGTGATAAATTAATACAAGTAGAAAGAATTAAATATTTAATAAAATAGATATTTAACTAATGTAAACTGAATAAATCAAAAAAAGAGGAAACTCTTATAATTAACGAGCAGGAGGAATAAATTTACTAGACTGGGTTCTAAAAACTAGAAAGTTAAAATTGAATATTCTTTGATTTCGCTTTTCATGAATGCTTGTTATCATGGTGCAAAAATACAAAAAGCCCTTCCCTTTAGCAAGAAAACCTTGTTAATATACTTATAAATAATATAATGGCTACTTTATAACCATAAAAAAGCCCCCATAAATGGAGGCTATATTTTTTATAATTTCTGTCCAATTAAGCTGAAACAGTAGTATTTAATTTTGAGCTCAATTCCATAGAAATAGATGAACGGTCAAACTTTAATTTTCCAGACATGGTTTCTAAAACACAAGTTCCATCTTTATCATTTAACTCTAAAATTTTACCGTGTAGTCCACTTTTGGTAATTATTTTATCGCCTTTTTTTAATTCGGCATTAAACTTTTTTTCTTTTTTTGCGCGTTTCATTTGTGGCGCAATCATGAAGAAATACACAACCACAAACATCAAAATAAACGGCATAAACTTACTTAACTCTTCCATTGTCTGTTTTTATTAATTAAAATCGTTATTAATCGTGGTTATGGCCTTCGTGCCCAGGTTGCGTACTATACTTAACCTGTTGTTGAACTGGAGAATTAACACCTGGAGCTGCTGGAGCCACTTGACTAGTTGCTGTTGGTGTATTTGGGTCTGGTTTTACAAAGGCCGTAATTTTAACTGTTTCGGTACCTTTTTCTGTATTTGCAGTAACAGTAATGGTTTTAGACACTTTGTTAGCACCACTTCCATTAAATTCTACCGTAAATTCTCCCGACTCACCGACAGCTAAAGGCTCTCTACTCCAATCTTGAGGTACTGTACAACCACAAGAACTTTTAATATCTGTAATTACCAAAGGAGCTTCTCCTGTATTTTTATATTTAAAAACCGTTTTAACGGCTGTTTTTGCTTCAATTTCTCCAAAATCATGCTCTACTTTATCAAATTCAATCACTGGAAATTTAGATGAATTAGCATCTCTTTCTGCTGCTGCTGCAACATTAGTTTCATTAATTTTTTTTGAGGCATTCTCTTTACAAGAAGTAAAAGCTACTAAACAAAGTGTACTGAATCCTAAAATTACTTTTTTCATGTGGAATGGGTTTATTGTTTTAATTTATTTATGTAACATCCTATCAATTTATCCTTGTTAACAATAAGAATTTTATCCAAAATGTTTCATGATTTTAACTATAATTTAAGCTGTAAAAGTAGCAATTAATATAGTCGATTTAAAATTTTTATTAATTTGTTAACATTATCTTACATCAAACCACGACCTACTTTATTGAGCTTACCGTCTGCTTCATATTCTTTTACCAATTTGTCTAAAATACCATTTATAAAAATACTACTTTTTGGAGTGGAATATTCTTTAGCTATTTCTAAATACTCATTCATAGTAACTTTTACTGGTATTGATGGAAATTTTTGAAGCTCACAAATTGCCATTTGTAACAATACAAAATCCACATCAGCAATTCGATCAGAATCCCAATTCTGGGTTTTTAAATCAATTTCTTTATTTAATGCTGTTGTATTTAGAAGTGTTTTTCTAAATAATTGGATAGCAAATTGCTTATCATCATCATCTTTATACAGCTTGGGTACAAAGTAATTATCTATTGGATTTGACTTAAGTTTTCTAAGTTGTTTTAAAATTGTAGTATTTACCGTTGGTAAATCATCAAGCCATGTTAAATTTTTATCTTCAATATAGTCGTATAACTTATCATTGGGAGCTATAATATCTTTAAAAATATCTACAACAAAATCCTTGTCTTCCTTAAAATCAGAAACTCTTGTTGCCATATATTCGTGATACAAATCACTGGAAATAATTGCTTTGAATATAACTTCAACATACTCACCATCTAAATCCCAGTAATTTATATTGTTCTTTTCAAAAGCATTTTTTAAAGATAAATCTTCTTTAATAAACTGGAATACTTGATTGTTTACAAACTTTCTGTTCGGATCTTTATCTGCAGCAGTAGCTAAATGTTTCTTTTGTTTTTTTTGAAGATCGTCTTCGGCTCTTTTTTGAACCTCGATTAAAAGCGACAATAAAAGTAAATACAAATTATACATATTATCAATGCTAAACAACAAAAATTTTTGGTCTTTACTTAAATCATCACTTTCGCTACCTTTAAAAGCATAAATTGTTTGCATTACTTTTATACGAATATGTCTTCTATTTAACATACTTACAAAGAACTTTAATTATTAATGGGTTATTTTTATCCATTTTCAGTTGGCAAAAATAATATTATTTTAAATGAATAACCTGATTTTATTCATTTATTATCCAATTCTAAAATTAGATTATATTTAACAATCAAGCAATCCCTATAAACCTAATTTTTGTTTTTATTGCCTTATCTTTGCTAACTCAAATGGAAGCGCCATTCTACTTAATAACAACCCAAACTGTAAATGAAGGAATTACAGCACCTTAACAAATACTTTTTAAAATACAAAAAACACCTTTTAATTGGAATTGTAATTACTATAATTGCTCGGATTTTTTTGTTATTCACACCTCGATACATTAAAAAGATTTTTGAAGTTGTAGAAAAACATCAAAAAGGATTAGGAGAAAGCTCCATTCAATCTGAACTTATTGAAATCATTCTATACATTGTAGGTGCGGCTATTATAGCTGGTATTTTTACATTTTTAATGCGTCAAACCATTATCAATGTCTCAAGATATATTGAGTATGACTTAAAAAACGAAATCTACAATCAGTATCAAAAACTATCTTTAAACTTTTATAAAAAGAACAGAACAGGTGATTTAATGAATCGTATTAGTGAGGATGTTGGACGCGTACGCATGTATGCAGGACCAGCTATTATGTATAGTATAAACACCATTACACTATTTGTAATTGCACTTATTTATATGTTTGATGAAGCTCCAAAGCTAACCCTATATACTATTTTACCGCTTCCAATACTTTCTGTTGCTATTTATAAATTAAGTAAAGAAATACACAAACGAAGTACTATAGTTCAACAATACCTTTCAAAACTATCTACTTTTACTCAGGAAACATTTAGTGGTATTTCTGTAATCAAAGCTTATGGTATTGAGCCGTATACAGCTTCAAGTTTCAACACGCTTTCTGAAGCAAGCAAGCAAACCCAATTAAGTTTAGTTAAAGTGCAAGCCTTCTTTTTTCCTATGATGATTTTACTCATTGGCGCTAGTAATTTGTTAGTTATTTATATAGGAGGCAAACAATATATTAATGGTGAAATTGAAAGTTTGGGAACCATAGCAGAATTTATTATTTATGTTAACATGCTTACCTGGCCAGTTGCTACTGTAGGCTGGGTAACTTCTATTGTACAACAAGCAGAAGCTTCACAAAAACGTATCAACGAATTTTTACGACTGGAACCAGAAATTAAAAATACAGTGAATATACACACCAAAATTCATGGAAACATTAAGTTTGACAATGTGTTTTTTACTTATGACGACACCAATATAGAAGCATTAAAAGGTGTCAGTTTTAATATAAACCAAGGTGAAACCTTAGCCATTTTAGGAAAAACAGGTTCAGGAAAATCCACCATTTTAGATTTAATAGGCAGACTTTATGATGTTAATAATGGTTTCATATTTATTGATGAAAAAAAAATTCATCAACTCAATCTATCAGACTTAAGAAATAGTGTGGGCTATGTACCCCAAGAAGCTTTTTTGTTTTCTGACACCATAAAAAACAACATTAAATTTGGAAAAGATAATGCTACAGACCAAGACGTGATGGAAGCAGCAAAAGATGCCCAAGTACATAAAAACATCCTAAAATTCAATAAAAAATACGATACAATTTTGGGAGAAAGAGGCATCACACTTTCTGGAGGTCAAAAGCAACGTATTTCCATTGCACGTGCCATAATTAAAAAACCCGAAATATTGTTGTTTGATGATTGCTTATCTGCTGTTGACACCGAAACAGAAGAAAAAATATTAAAAAATCTAAACAGAATTACTCAAGGAAAAACCACAATCATAGTAAGTCATCGTGTTTCTTCAGCAAAAAATGCAGATAAAATTATTGTTTTGGAAGATGGTAAAATTGTTCAAGAAGGCAACCACAATACACTTATCAATATAGAAGGTTACTACAAACACCTGTATTTAAAACAATTAAGTGAAAACACCGGCTCTAATTAAGTTTCTAATACCGTAAAATTTTATATTATTTTTCACAAAAACTTTAATTAACTAAATGATTTTAAAAGAAACTCGATATTTTGTTGGTTAATCCATGTTTTTTTTAGATTTTTGAGAAGCAAAATGACAATTTTATAAATTTCAATTACGATTATGGGTACACATGACATGATGGAGAAAGAGGAAATTTTTTCTAAAGTATTAAGAGCAGGAAGACGCACATACTTCTTTGATGTTAGAGCTACTAAAGCTGAAGATTATTATCTAACCATTACAGAAAGTAAAAAATTCACTAATGATGACGGCTCTTTTCATTACAAAAAACATAAAATTTACATTTACAAAGAAGACTTTTCAGAATTTAGAGAGATTTTAGCTGAAATGACCGATTATATTATTGAAGAGAAAGGTGATGAAGTTATAAGCGAACGTCATCAAAAAGATTTCAAAAAAGAATACGACGACAATTCTATATCTGCCAAAGTTGATAACTCAAAAACTACTGATAGTTTTACAGACATTGATTTTGACGATATTTAAACTAAACTAAATACCTATGAAAAGCCGTTGAACAAAATAGTTCTGCGGCTTTTTTTATGGATTTATCAAATAAAATCAGCTTACCACACTGCCATTTTTAACTTTGTTTTCTGTGTTTAGCAATATTACATCTTTCCCGTTTACGGCTCCTAAAATCAAACATTCACTCATAAATTTAGCTATTTGCTTTTTAGGAAAGTTTACCACAGCAACAATTTGCTTGTTTAGTAAATCTTCTTTTTTATAAAGTGTTGTAATTTGTGCGGAAGTTTTTTTAATTCCCAATTCGCCAAAATCAATAGTAAGTTGATAAGCTGGTTTTCTGGCTTCTGGAAAATTATTTATTCCAATAATAGTCCCAACCCGCAAATCAACTTTATTAAAATCATCAAAAGTTATTATGTTATTCATTTTTTAAAAATACAAATTATAACGAAATTTGAATAAATATTATATTATGGCAAACACATCTTCAAATATGCTTCCTTTAGAAACAAAAGCACCTGATTTTACTCTTTTAGACACTGTTTCTAATTCTGTTATAAACCTTAACAGTTTTAAAGGAGTTCAAGGCACTGTTATTATGTTTATTTGCAACCACTGCCCTTTTGTAATTCATGTTAATAGTCAATTGGTGCGTATAGCAAACATGTATACTAAGGCTGGTATTGCTTTTATTGCTATTTCTAGTAATGATGCCAATAACTACCCACA
Source organism: Pseudalgibacter alginicilyticus (assembly GCF_001310225.1). Taxonomy (GTDB): domain Bacteria; phylum Bacteroidota; class Bacteroidia; order Flavobacteriales; family Flavobacteriaceae; genus Pseudalgibacter; species Pseudalgibacter alginicilyticus. The sequence goes on from NZ_CP012898.1 coordinate 1,258,625, forward strand.
GGATGGTCCTAAAAACATGAAAATACATGCTAAAAACGAAGGCTATCCATTTCCATATTTATATGATGAAACACAAAACATAGCCAAAGCTTATGATGCTGCTTGCACACCAGATTTATATGTTTTTGACAAGGATTTGAAACTAAAATACCGCGGACAATTAGATGATTCCAGACCTGGCAATGGACTTCCTGTAACTGGAAACGATTTAAAACATGCTTTAGATTGTTTAATTGAAAATAAAGAAAATACACAGATTCAAAAACCAAGTATTGGATGTAATATCAAATGGAAGTAAAAACATACTTACTGAATTTGTTTTTTCGGGTATTTCAATTTTTTGTAGTTCTTACTTCTTCTATTTTAACATAAAAAAAGCCACAATGAAGTGGCTTTTTTTATTATTTATTTATAATGAGATGTTTTTAACTAAGCTCAGCATAAACGATTCACTAACTTTTTTCAAAAAAAGTTGTTCATGGCTTACTTTACATCCATCAACTCAACATCAAAAATTAAAGTCGCATCTGGAGGAATAACACCACCTGCACCTCTACTTCCGTAAGCTAAATGACTTGGAATGACAAAACGTGCTTTATCACCAACACTTAATAATTGAATGCCTTCATCCCATCCCGAAATTACTTGCCCCATTCCTAATGGAAAATCAATAGGCTCGTTACGTTTATATGACGAATCAAATACTGTTCCGTCAGACAACTGACCTTTATAATGCACAGAAACTGTTTTCCCTTTTTCTGCTTTAGATCCGGTTCCTTTTTGAATGATTTGATAACGCAAACCACTATCTGTTTTACTAAAACCGGCTGCTATTTTATCCAATTCTGCTTCAGCTGCAGCTTTAGCTTCAGCTAACCTTTTTTCTCTAGAACCTTCAAATGTTCGGAAAGCCTCAACAGCATTAAAAGATTCGGCGTCTGCTCCCACTCTTATAATTTCCAAACTCTCAATTTTATCGCCTTGCGCAATAGCATCCACAATATCTTGACCTGATTGTACTTTTCCAAAAACAGTATGCTTATTATCTAACCAAGCCGTTTCAATATGTGTTATAAAAAACTGACTTCCGTTTGTCCCTGGACCTGCATTTGCCATAGACAAAACACCTGGACCGTCATGTTTTAAATCTGGATGAAATTCATCATCAAATTGATACCCTGGATTTCCAGAGCCAGTTCCTTGTGGGCAACCTCCTTGAATCATAAAATCTGGAATTACTCTATGAAATTTTAAACCATCATAATAAGGTGTACCTTGTGGTTTCACTTTGTTTTCTAAGTTTCCCTCTGCTAAAGCTACAAAATTACCAACCGTTCCTGGTGTTTTTTTGAATTCTAAAGCCACTAAAATTTCTCCTTTTGAAGTATTAAATTTTGCGTATAATCCGTCTTGCATAATGCGTTATTTTATTTAAAAGTGCAAATATATGAAATGATTTAAGATTATCGTTTTGCGCTCCTTAATTATATAATTATAAGCTTGCATAAATCATTTCTTATTGATATTTAATGTCAATAAAATTCTTGCGTCTTTTGATAATAAACACGCCTTAAAAGAACCTATCCTTATTAATAGTATTATTAATTATTCTGATAGTGAGCTTTTTAATATTTGAGGCTGCACTTAACTGTATTAATAAAAATCATTTAATAATTGAATTAATAAAATTGATTGAAACGAAACTTATCATTGTGTTTGGCATCATATTGGCCTGTTCTGAATAAAGTCTACATAATTTTAAACATTATATAAAAAAAACAATAATGTAACTATACGTTACCGTGAACCATTAAAATCTAAAATTTAGCAAAACTTAACACCTAAAAACGAACTTTATAAATCTTCCTTCATTACCCTATAAATCCTTTTTAAAACTAACCGTAGTTAAATTAACTCTTCAGTAAATAACAAACAGATTATCTCAATCACTCTTACTACGCAATGAGGTATTTAAAAAAGGGAAGACAAAAGCCCAATCTTTTTTTTGGAGAGTTCTCAAAATATCAATTGGCAACTTCACTAATAAACTTAATACGGTACAAACGAAGCTCTTCATCATCATAATCGCCATCAAACTCTTCAATAGCCGCATCAATACTATCGGTGTTAGACTCCATAAAATAGTCATGAATTTCTTCTTGTTGATCTTCATCCAAAATATCATGAATCCAATAGTCGATATTTAATTTGGTTCCAGAATACACGATGGCCTCCATTTCTTTTATAAACTCTTCCATAGTCATGCCCTTGGAGGAAGCAATATCATCTAAAGGCAATTTCCTATCAATATTTTGAATGATATAAAGCTTGTTGGCTGAGTTGGTCCCTGTAGATTTTACGACTAAATCATCTGGTCTTATAATATCATTCTCCTCCACATAAGTAGCTATTAAAGCCACAAAATCTTTACCGTATTTTTTAGCTTTTCCATCGCCAACGCCATGTACATTACCAAGTTCTGCTAAACTAACAGGGTATTTTAAAGCCATATCTTCCAAAGATGGATCTTGAAAAATAACAAACGGCGGCACTCCTAATTTCTTAGCATTCTTTTTACGCAAATCCTTAAGCATCCCCATTAAAACTTCATCAGCTACAGCAGCTCCTCCTTTTGCAGCCGTAACGATACTACCATCTTCTTGAGCTCCTTCAAAAATATGGTCTTCAGTCATCATAAAAGATGTTGGCTTTTTTATAAAAGACATACCTTCATCTCTTAATTTTATAACACCATAGGTTTCAATATCCTTTTTAAGAAATCCTGCAACCAATGCTTGCCTTAGTAAGGCCATCCAATACTTATTATCTTTGTATTTTCCTTTTCCAAAAAAGGATTGCTCGTTGGTTTTATGAGAATTTATTAATGCATTTTCTTTTCCAATAAGCACATTAACTAAATCTTTTGATTTATATTTTTCATTCGTGTTATTAATCGTCTCTAAAAGCAATTTCACATCGTCTTGGGCTTCGTGCTTCTTTTTAGGGTAACGAACATTGTCATCCATATCACCACCTTCACCTGTCTGGTTATCAAATTCTTCACCAAAATAATGTAAAATAAATTTACGTCTAGAAATAGATGTTTCTGCAAAAGCCACCACTTCCTGTAATAGGGCTTGACCAATTTCTTGTTCTGCTACAGGTTTACCCGACATAAATTTTTCTAATTTTTCAATATCCTTATAAGCATAAAATGCTAAACAATGCCCTTCGCCACCATCACGTCCTGCTCTACCTGTTTCTTGATAATAGCTTTCAATACTTTTTGGAATATCATGATGTATAACAAATCGAACGTCTGGTTTATCAATTCCCATTCCAAAAGCAATAGTAGCCACCACCACCTCTACATCTTCCATCAAAAATTTATCTTGATGACTAGAGCGGGTTTTAGCATCTAAACCTGCATGATAAGGCACCGCATTAACCCCATTTACTTGTAAAACTTGAGCTAATTCTTCAACACGTTTTCTGCTTAAACAATAAACAATACCTGATTTACCTGTATTTTGTTTTATAAACCTAATAATGTCTGCATCAACATTTTTTGTTTTCGGCCTTACTTCATAGTATAAATTTGGTCTATTAAAGGATGCTTTAAATGTTTTAGCTCCACTTATTCCTAAATTTTTAATAATATCTTCCTGTACTTTAGGAGTTGCTGTTGCTGTTAATCCAATAATAGGAATAGATTCACCTATTCGTTTTATAATATGTCTTAAATTTCGATATTCTGGTCTAAAATCATGTCCCCATTCACTGATACAATGGGCCTCATCTATAGCCATAAAAGATACTTTTACAGAACGTAAAAACTCAACATTTTCTTCTTTAGTTAAAGATTCAGGTGCTACATAAAGTAATTTAGTAACACCATTTACAATATCTTCTTTTACACGTTTTACTTCCGTTTTATTCAAAGAGGAATTTAACACGTGTGCAATCCCTTCTTCATTAGAAATTCCTCGTATTGCATCAACCTGGTTTTTCATTAGCGCAATTAAAGGAGACACGACAATAGCCGTTCCTTCTTGCATTAACGCTGGCAATTGGTAGCAAAGTGATTTTCCACCACCTGTTGGCATAATTACGAATGTATGATTTTTAGATAGAATACTCTCAACAACAGCCTCTTGAAGCCCTTTAAATTTACCGAAGCCGAAGTATTTTTTTAATGCAGAATGCAAATCACTTTTAGTTAATAACATGAATTGTTTAAAAAATTAATTTAACTTAAAAAACACACCATAAAATCTTAATATTAATAGATTAAAATTACAGTGTATTTAGATAACCCTCATATTTTTTTCGTTAGTTTTGTAACGAAATTTTCAAATTTAATTTGAACAACTTTAAAGATAACAAATTCTTTAAAAGCATCAACTATAAAAATTCAATAAGTTTTGAACAATAAAAATTCTATCATAAGTACTGCTAAACAAACTATTAAAACCGAAAGTGAAGCTATTTTAAACTTATCACACCTGATAGATGAAGATTTTGCAGATGCAGTACAACTTATTTACAACACAAAAGGGCGTGTTATTATCTCTGGAATAGGTAAAAGTGCTATTATTGCTTCTAAGATAGTGGCTACTTTAAATTCCACAGGGACACCTGCTATTTTTATGCATGCTGCCGACGCTATTCATGGTGATTTGGGAACCATACTCAAAGATGATGTTGTTATTTGTATTTCAAAAAGTGGTAATACCCCAGAAATAAAAGTTCTCATTCCATTAATTAAGCGAGCTAAAAATAATATTATTGCTATTACCGGCAATAAAGAATCCTTTTTAGGGCAACAAGCCGATTTTGTATTAAATGCTTTTGTGAAAAAAGAAGCTTGCCCAAATAATTTGGCGCCTACAACAAGTACAACTGCGCAATTGGTTTTAGGTGATGCTTTAGCGGTTTGTTTGTTGGAACTTCGTGGTTTTTCAAGTTCCGATTTTGCTAAGTACCATCCAGGTGGGGCTTTAGGAAAAAAACTATACTTACGTGTTTTAGATTTATCTTCTATAAACGAAAAGCCTCAAGTTTATAAAGACACTAATATTAAAAATGTTATTATTGAAATTACAGAAAAAATGCTTGGTGTTACTGCTGTTGTAGAAAATAAAAAAATTATAGGTATTATTACAGATGGTGATTTGCGTAGAATGTTGAGTAAAGTTGATGATTTTTCACAATTAACCGCCCAAGATATTATGACTAAAAACCCAAGGTGCATCAATGAAGATGCCATGGCTATTGATGCTATGGAAATTATGGAAACAAGTGGGATTTCTCAATTATTGGTTGAAAAAAATGGCAACTATGCGGGCGTTGTTCATTTACATGATTTAATAAAAGAAGGTATTATATAATGGCAAAGAAAAATATTAATGAGATGTCTTTTTTAGACCATCTTGAAGAGTTACGCTGGCATTTAATTAGAGCTGTTTCTGCCATAATGATTGCAGCTACTTTGGCTTTTTTAGCCAAATCATTTATTTTTGATGTCTTAATTTTTGGACCATCAAACGCCAGTTTCTTTACTTATGAAATTCTTTGTAATATTTCTCAATACATAGGTATGAATGAGAGTTTTTGTTTTGAAGAACTCCCTTTTAAAATCCAGAGTAGAACCATGGCTGGTCAATTTTCTGCTCATATTTGGACCGCCATTACCTTAGGTTTTGTTGCTGCTTTTCCATATGTAATTTATGAATTATGGAAATTTATAAGTCCTGGTTTACATCAAAATGAACGTAAACATTCTAGAGGTTTTATTATAGTATCATCATTATTGTTTTTTCTGGGAGTACTTTTTGGATATTACATTATTTGCCCTTTGTCTATAAATTTCTTAGGCACCTATCAAGTTAGTGAACGTGTGCATAATGATTTTGATTTAAATAGCTATATTGGACTCATTAGAGCTTCTGTTTTAGCTTCAGGTTTGGTTTTTGAATTGCCTATTGTTATTTATTTTTTAACTAAAGTAGGATTGGTAACGCCTGAGCTACTAAAAAAATACAGAAAATTTGCCTTAGTAGGTGTTCTTATTTTGTCTGCCATCATTACACCTCCTGATATTGCCAGCCAAGTTATTGTAGCCATACCTATTTTGATTTTATATCAAATTAGTATTTATATTTCTAAAATTGTAATTAGAAATCAAAAACGAAGAGAAAGAAAAGAAAGAGGTACTGTTAAATATTAAAAGCACCACCACATTAGTTTATATGATTTTACTATTTTTAACGTTCACTATATAATATATGATTTTAAGAGCTGAAAATTTAATGAAGTCCTACAGCGGACGAAAAGTAGTTAAGGATGTTTCCATTGAAGTGAAGCAAGGTGAAATTGTGGGACTTTTAGGGCCTAATGGAGCAGGAAAAACAACTTCTTTTTACATGATAGTGGGCTTGATAAAACCTAATGGCGGCCATATTTATTTAGATAATACTGAAATTACAAAATACCCCATGTACAAACGTGCTCAAAATGGCATTGGTTATTTGGCTCAAGAAGCATCTGTTTTTAGAAAATTAAGTATTGAAGATAATATTTTAAGCGTACTTCAACTTACTAAACTTAGTAAAAAGGAACAGCATGATAAAATGGAGTCTTTAATAGAAGAATTTGGTTTAGAACATATAAGAAAAAGCAGAGGTGATTTATTATCTGGTGGGGAGCGACGTAGAACTGAAATTGCTCGTGCCTTAGCAACTGACCCTAGTTTTATTCTTTTAGATGAGCCTTTTGCTGGTGTTGACCCCGTTGCCGTGGAAGATATTCAACGTATTGTGGCACAATTGACAAAAAAAAACATTGGTATTTTAATTACAGACCATAATGTACAGGAAACCCTTGCCATTACGGATAGAACCTATTTAATGTTTGAAGGGAGCATTCTTAAAGCAGGTGAACCTGAAGAGCTTGCCAACGACGAAATGGTACGTAAGGTATACTTGGGTCAGAACTTTGAATTACGTAAAAAGAAGATTCGCGATTAAATTAAATAATTTGGGCGTTTCCACAAGGGTCGGGCTATACGTTCCAAGTCCTCGCACCTACTCTGTTGGGCTGTGGGCTTTCCACTGCTATCACTAACGCATCTCACAACTAAGTTTCAATTTTTAATTTAAAAATTAGAAAAACCTACTATACAAACTTGCTGCTTTCTAAATTTGTTATACCCGATATTTATCACATGCCTAAATATTAATTAAGCAACTTAACTCCTACTAATTAAAAATATACACTTGCCAAAAATATTGTGATTTCTATTAAAAAAATAAAAATTTATTACATCTTTATGATATCAAAATAATATCAATTCAAATAGAAATCAAACTAATATTATGAAAGAAGAAAAAATAATTATACCCGCAAACGGTTATCTCATGCTATTTATAGCTTTTTCAGTTTTAATAGGCAGTATATTTTTAACGTTCTACAAAGAAAATGCTATGTTTGCTTTATTATTAGTGGCAGTGTTTATTATTCTTCCAGGTTTCATTATGGTACAGCCTAATAACTCAAGAGTATTGCTACTTTTTGGAAAATACATAGGAACCATTAAAAAGAATGGCTTATATTGGGTAAATCCTTTTTACACTAAAAAGAAAATTTCTTTGCGTGCGAGCAATTTTGATAGTGAACGCTTAAAAGTAAATGACAAAATGGGCAACCCAATTATGATTAGTACCATTTTGGTTTGGCGTGTAAAAAACACATATAAAGCAGCATTTGATGTCGATAATTTTGAAAACTTTGTTCGAGTACAAACCGATGCCGCCGTTAGAAAACTTGCTAGTATGTATCCTTATGATAATTTTGCAGATGAAGGTTTAGACGAAGATATTACACTGCGCTCCAGCGTTAACGAAGTGAGTGAAACCCTTGAAAAAGAAATAGATGAGCGCCTTTCCATTGCTGGCATTGAAGTTTTGGAGGCCAGAATTGGATATTTAGCTTATGCTCAAGAAATAGCTAATGCCATGTTGAAACGCCAACAAGCTACAGCTATAGTAGCGGCGAGGCATAAAATTGTTGAAGGCGCAGTAAGCATGGTAGAAATGGCTCTTGAAGAATTGGGCAAAAAACAAATTGTAGATTTAGATGAAGAACGAAAAGCAGCTATGGTTAGCAACTTAATGGTCATACTTTGTGGCGATAAAGATGCTTCCCCTGTGTTAAATACTGGCACCTTAAACCATTAAAATGAGAATTTTCAAAGAAGAACAACGTTTTAACCAACCTTGGATAATTGTTTTATTGATAATTACAACAGTTCCATATATAATAATTATTTATAAAGCATTTTTAAAAAACAAAATGAGCTTATTCCATTGTATTATCGCAATTGGCTTTATATTACTGGTTATTGGATTCATATTTGTTATAAAATTAAAAACCAGAATTGATGAAATTGGAATACATTATCAATTTTACCCCATGCATTTAAAAATGAGAACCATTCCTTGGAAAGACATTAAGTATGCTCAAACAAGAACCTATAATGCACTTCTTGAATATGGAGGATGGGGCTTAAAAAACGGTGGCTTTTTTGCTAAAAAGGGAAAAGCAATAAATATTAAAGGTAATATTGGCATCCAACTCATACTTATAGATAACAAGAAATTATTAATCGGTACACAAAAAAAATTAGATGCCGATAATGTTATTGGCAGATATTTTCATAAACACTAATTATGGCTAAGAAAAAAGCTTTTGCGTTGCGCATAAATGAAGATATGATGAAGGCTATTGAAAAATGGGCTGCGGATGAATTCCGCAGCACTAACGGTCAAATAGAATGGATGCTTAATGAAAGTTTAAAAAAATCAAAACGATTGACTAAAAAAGATTCAGAATAAATACATTTTCAAACTACTTTTATTGGTCCTTCTTGAAAAAGCAGAAATAATAAAATCATATCAAATCATCTACAAATAAATCATCATTTACAAGCGGTGTTACTCCTTAACTCATTTATATTCTCTTAGTTTTTATAAAGCTCCTTTACCACTTTACTACATTTATAATACCATCTTTTGTTTCATTAATTTTCTTACTCACAGGATTGTGGATTGTCTTTACAAGCTCCACAAACAAAACACATACAAATGTTAAAACTATTATTTTTCATGATAAAAAAGAACTTAATGGCTTTTACATATCTAAGAAAGCTAAAAACATACTAAAGCAATCAATTCTTTACTTTCAAAACAACCCAATTGAAAATTTTCACAATTAAAACAGCTACAAACCCTATTAATAAACCTACTATAAACTCTTGCAATATGGAAGGCAACATGTCTAAAAAATGATGTAAAAAATCAATATTATGAACAAAAATACCTCCAGAAACTAATATTAAAGCAATTGTTCCAATAACTGACAAACTTTTAATGACTATTGGTAAGGCTCTAATTAAAAAATTACCAATACTTTTTGAAATACTTTTTTTATTAGAACTAAAGCTAACCAACTTATAACCTAAATCGTCCATTCTTACAATCAGTGCTACAATACCATACACACCGATAGTAGCTATTATGGCTACTATAGTAACCACCAAAACTTGAAATAAAAGTGGCTGACCTAAAACGGTTCCTAAAGCTATGATGACTATTTCAACAGATAAAATAAAATCTGTCAAAATAGCTGATTTTATTTTACTTTTTTCAGCAATTAAAAGATCTTCATCAGAAATGTTTTCTTCAATCACAACGGTTTCAACTTGTTGCTTATGAGGCACAAAAAACTCATATATTTTTTCAGTGCCCTCGTAGGCCAGATAAACACCTCCTAACACCAATGCAAGCGTAATAGCCCAAGGTGCATATGCACTAAGTAAAAAAGCAACGGGTAAAATAATTAATTTATTAAGTGCAGAACCTTTGGTAATAGCCCACAATACAGGTAATTCTCTTGATGCTACAAAACCTGTAGCTTTTTCTGCATTTACCGCTAAATCATCCCCTAAAATACCTGCTGTTTTTTTGGTAGTGATTTTGCTCATCACTACCACATCATCCATTAAAGTGGCAATATCATCTAATAGGGCAAAAAAACCTGATGCCATAGTTTTTGTTTTTTAAATCTATTTAGTAGTTAAATTGTCTAAAACAGACATGAAAATATAAAGTATAATAACAAAGGGAATAGCTGCAAACTGTAGTACAACTATAGTTATAAAACTTAACATCATAAAAATATATCGTGAAGCATTTCCTTTAAAGCTATAATCTTTAAATTTCAAAGCAAACAGTTTAATATTAGAATTTAATATATAGCAACTAAATATTGTTAAAGCAATTAAAAACCATTTGTTCAAAATAATAACATTCATTGCATCACTGTTTTGAAATTCCATAATTAATGGTAGTGAAAGTATCAAAAGCGCATTGGCTGGTGTAGGCAAACCTTTAAAGTAGTTTTGTTGTTCTTCATCAATATTAAATTTTGCCAATCTATAAGCAGACCCCAAAGTAATTAACAAACCAACAAAAGGTAAAATAGAGATATTGGACTCAAAACTCCCTACTCCCCAATCATTATTTATTTCAGAGGTGTTTAGAGTTAGCCCCAAGAGTTTATACATAATAATTCCTGGTACCAGCCCGCTCGTTACCATATCTGCCAAAGAATCCAATTGTAGTCCCAATTCACTTTGAACCTTTAGTTTTCTTGCAAAAAAACCATCAAAAAAATCGAAAAAGATACCTAGAAACACAAAAAAAGCAGCATACACAAAAAACCCTTCTACGGCAAAAATAGCTGCAATACTTCCGCAAAGTAAATTTAATAAGGTAATGGCATTGGGTATATGCTGTTTCATAAAATGCTATTTATTTTTGTAAAAATAACAAACAATTGTCGTCTAAAACAAGTAATAAACAATAACTCTTATAATTTGAAGTTTATAGGTTTATAAATTATGTGCATCTTTGTAAAAAAATTGTAATTGAGGGTAATTGCTATACTTATTATATTATTTATTTCTTCGCATACTTCAGGACAGGTTGTTAGAAAATACTCTAACGAGTTTATGAATATAGGTGTAGATGCTGCTGCATTGGGAATGAGTAGCGCCGTTACAGCACACACTGCAGATGTAAATGCGGGTTATTGGAATCCTGCAGGGCTTATAAATCTTGACGATAATCAATTGTCTTTAATGCATTCTAGTTATTTTGCCAATATTGCTAATTATGATTATGCCGCTTATGCCATGCCTTTAGATAGAGAAAGTGTCATTGGTATATCGTTAATTAGATTTGCCGTTGATGACATTTTGGATACAACTCAACTAATTGATGATCAAGGAAACATTAATTATGATAGGATTAGCTTATTCTCTACTGCCGATTATGGATTAACATTCTCTTATGCCCGTAGTCTTCCTGTTCAAGGCCTTAACGTTGGAGTAAATGCCAAAGTAATACGTCGTGTTATTGGCAATTTTGCGTCTTCTTGGGGGTTTGGGTTTGATTTGGGAGCTCAATTTGAAAGTAATAACAATTGGAAATTTGGTATTATGGCAAGAGATATTACCACAACGTTTAATGCTTGGAGTATTGACAAAAATGAATTTGCTAAAATTCAAAATGCTATTGATGGCCAAAATCAAGAATTACCTGAAACTACTGAAATTACCATTCCTAAAATACAAATAGGTCTCTCAAAATTAGTAGATTTTAATTATGATTACACACTTTTATCTTCCGTAAATTTGAATGTCCGTTTTGAAGAAAACAACGATATTATTTCTTCCTCCTTTGCAAGTATCAATCCTGCTTTAGGTTTTGAATTTGGATATGTAGATATGGTGTTTTTACGTGCTGGTATGGGAAATTTTCAGAATGAAACACAATTTGACAACAGTCAACAACTAAGTTTTCAACCGAGTTTTGGCTTAGGTTTTAAATACCGGGGTGTGCAAATAGACTATGCATTTACAGACATTGGGGATCAAAGTGTTGCGCTATATTCCAATGTATTTTCATTAAAAATTGATTTTAGTTATTTTAGATAATTTATAAATTCAATATGCTAAAAAAAATATTTCTTACTGCATGTATTACCATTTTCACTATCGGACATGCCCAACAAAATATCCTATCACCTGAAGCCGAAATAAGTGTACTCACTATAGGCCCAGGAACTTCACTAAACGACTCTTTTGGACATAGTGGCTTCCGCGTTAAAGACAAAGTTAAAGGTATTGATTTGGTGTTTAATTATGGTGTCTATGATTTTGGAGCTAAAAACTTTTATTTAAAATTTGCTCAAGGAAAACTGGATTATTTAATAGGACTTAACTATTATGAAGATTTTTTCGAAAATTATATAGCTCAAAACAGAACCATTGAAGAGCAAGTTTTAAACTTATCACCAGAAGAAAAACAAGTACTTTTTGACTATTTGTTAAACAATATGAAACCTGAAAACCGCAGGTATTTATATGATTTCTTTTATGATAATTGCGCAACTCGAATAAAAGATGTTTTACAACAAATTCTTAACAATACCATCATTTTTAAAAAACCTCAAGATTTTGAACAAAAAACATTTAGAACCTTAATCCATGAAAATCTCAATAGAAATTCTTGGGGCTGTTTTGGTATAGACTTAGCTTTAGGCTCTGTTATAGACAAAAAAGCAACCTCCGAGCAACACATGTTTTTACCAAAAAACATTCATGCCTTTTTTAAAATTGCTACTTTGGAGCATTCTAACAAAAAACTTATTAAAGACTCAAAAGTTCTTTATAAAAAAGTAGATATATCACAATCCTCAAATTTTATAACGAGTCCTTTAATGGTATTTGGAATTTTGGGACTCGTAATACTTTTAATAACCTATTCCGATTACAAAAAAAAGAAACAAAGTATTTGGTTAGATGTTTTATTGTTTAGTATTACTGGGCTTATTGGAATTATAATTTTATTACTTTGGTTTGCAACAGACCACACTGGTACGCATCAAAATTATAATTTACTCTGGGCTTTTGTACTAAATATTTTAGTAATAGGTCAATTACTAAGAAAGCAAACGAGCATATGGTTTATTAAATATTTAAAACTATTAGTAATACTACTGTGCTTACTTACCCTTCACTGGATAATTGGGGTACAAATTTTTGCCATTGGATTGATTCCTTTTTTAGCGGCACTTTTTATACGGTATGTGTATTTAATATGGTACTTAAAGAAACGTTTGATTTAAAACGCAATTACTAAAAATTTAAAGATTCATTTTTAAAAAATTGAAAAGTCCAATATTTACAAATAAAAAATTATTTGCAGAGGTAATCTAAAAATAGTGACTGTAACTAAAAACTACTGTCCTCTATAAAAAATAATGGTACTAAAAGTTTTCACAAGAATTATAGCGTCTAAAAAAAAGCTTCGATGTTTGATATAATATAAATCATACTGCAATTTCAATAAACTATCATCTACAGAAGAGCCATATCGAGTATTTACTTGCGCCCAACCTGTAAGCCCGGGCTTTACAATGTGCCGGGTTTCATAAAAAGGAAGTACTTGCGACAAGTTTTTAACAAATTCAGGACGTTCAGGTCTTGGACCTATCAAGCTCATATCTCCCTTTAAAATATTTAAAAACTGAGGGATTTCATCAAGCCTTGTATTTCTTAAAAATTTTCCAAAGGGGGTAATTCTCCTATCATTCTTTTTTGCCCATACAGCACCATCTTTTTCTGCATTTTTAATCATTGTGCGATATTTTATAATTCTAAAAAGAGCTCCATTTTTCCCAATACGTTCTTGGACATAAAAAAGCGGTCCTCTATTCGCTATAAGGTTTCCTAATAAAATTAATGGTAATATTATCAATCCTAATAAAACCCCTACTATAGAAATTAATAAATCAAAAAAACGATGAAAAAACAAATACATTTGATTTTGATTACTTCTACTAAAAGGGAAATATTTGTAGAAATCTCTCCCAACAAACTGAACAGGCACTCGATGCGTCATCTCCTCGTAAACTTGTGTGTACTCTTTAATTGGAAAACCTCCTTCCAATAAGCTAATGAGGTTTCTATAGATTTCAGGAGTAATATTTTCAGAATTATAACTCGCTATAACTATTTCAGATATATGCTCATCTTTAATAACTTGATAAATCTGTTTTGAACTGTATTCCGTTACGTTTTTAAATTTAATTTTATCGGCTTTGACTGTCTCACAATTAATAAAACCTACTATTTTATAGTTAGGATCTGAATCACTAAATGCCTCTACAATGGTTTTGATATTAGAAGTTTCACCAATTATTAGTACTTTTTTATGAAATCGAGGCTTTGTAATAAATGTAACATAAGTTATTCTCCACAAGAATAAGGCTAACAGAATAGCTAAATAAAAATAAAGAATCTGTAAGCGATTTGCTGGTAGTACTGGGGTATAAAACGGTGTTAATAAATAAAACAACACCGTAACCGAAACAGCCAACACAATATTAGGTAAAATACTTTCTAATTTGCTTGCCTTTTGTAAATCATACAGTTCAAAAATAGTTCCAAATACAGAAATATAAAGCACTAACACAAACAGCCATTTCCAATGGCCTTCAGTAATTGAAAAATAATTAAAATGAAATGTATTCCCTAAAAAGTATAGAATAACCAATATGAAACCTATATCAAACAACCGTAATAATACTTTACGTTCCGAAATATTAAAATGAATTCCTTTTTTTGACATAATTATTTTTAAGTAGTTCTGAGGGTTTGTAAAGATAGTAAGTAAATTTTCATAAAATCTAAGTTTAATTTAAAACAGATTTCCATTGATTTTTAACTTTACTCCAGTCAAACTGCTCTACTTTTGTTCTTGCCTTTAATGCCATACTGTTTGAGCTACCTGAATTGAGTTGTACCCTCCTTATTGCATCAACAAACTCCTTAGCTTGGTTTGGATTAACTAAAATCCCATCTTCATTATTGTTAATTAAAAAAGGCATACCCCCCACATTGGTGGATAGCACTGGTAACCCTAATGCCATAGCTTCAATTACACTCACGGGCATATTATCAAAATTAGTTGTATTAATAAAAATATTATACGCTGCAGAAAGACTTATCCATTCTTGCTTGGTTAATTTTCCTGTAAATGTCACTTCAACTTTTATTTTTTTTGCATATGCTTTAGCTTTTAATAAAGAATCATCATTAGCTGGACCAACCATACATAAAGTAGCGTCAACCCCCTGCGCTTTTAATTCTGACAATATATCTATGGCTAAATTTGGATTGTATATTTCAGAAAATGAACGTACCCAAAGCAAATTTATTTTTTCAAATGTTCGTTTTTTAAAAGGGTAATTTTTAAGCTCTATGGTATTAGGAATGCATATTAAATTAGAAAACCCATATTTTTCAAATTCTGTTTTCATATAAACAGAAGGTGCTATATTTTTATAAGCGTTATTAAATATAGCTTTACTTAATTTAGGATTATTTTTTAAACGATTTGGTAAATTCCCTCCATGTAGAATTGGTAAATATTTCAGATTTAAAACACGACATAATTGACTACACCAAAAAGCATAATAAAAATTTGAGGTGCTGTACGTATCTATTAAAACGCAATCGACTTTTTTTGAATATTTTAGAACAGCCAAGAGCATATCTAAAAGCCGAAATATTTTATTTTTTTTATTAGAAAAAACAAGTACCTCAAAGCCTTCAAGTTTTAAAAAGTTACTCAAAGTTTTAACAGTTGTTTCTGTTTTACCCACTTTAGATAAATTATTTCCTATATACAGGAGGTTTTTCATATGATAATAATCATTATTTTTCAATGGCCAAGAGCAACACCTATTTCTTCTTTTCTATTAAGCCTGCTACGTTTTGACTTTGGGGTTTCATAAGAAATATTTAATAAACATAATCCGTAAATAAACGCTGGAGCTGCAATACGCATGGCTGAGTGGTTAATAGTTAATAGCCAAAATAAATAAAACGAATAGAAAAATAAATTTGTTTTGTTTTTTAATCTAAAAATTAATGGCGTAAGCAATAAAATAAGAAAAGCCAACACACCAAACGAACCATGCTCAGCAACTATTCGACTCATTTCGTTATGTGAAGCCGCTTCAACACCTGTTTCATCCAACCGTTCTTCCTTTACTCTACCAACACCAATTCCTAAAAAAGGATTATCAAGAAATGCTTTAAATTCAAAAGCTATTAAATCAGACCTTCCTGTAGTTACATCTTCTTTATCACGACCTGCAGCATCTTGATTGGCATAACGCTTTTCAATAAACCCACCTGTTTGTACTGAGCTATACAACCAAGTTGTAAACACAAATATTAAAAACAAAAGCAATGAATATTTTATACGGAATTTGGTTTTTAAATTAACCTTAAAATAATAAAGAGCTAAAAAAAACAAAATCATGATAACTGCCGTAATTACACCGCCCCTACTAAAGGTTATAATGGCTCTATAAGCCAAAATAGTTAATAAAAACAAATCTATTAATCGGTATAAAAAAGTCTCTTTAGACATAAAAAACCGTGTAGCTAGAACAAACACGCCTATTCCTAACACGGTTGACACTTGATTGGGACCAAAACCACCAGAAGTAATAAAATTTGATCCAGTACCTGTAATGGCCTCTTGTAAATTTGGAGTCTTTAAAAACAAATACACCGTCATACTCACCAATGGAAGCAACAAACCCAACAGCACCATTTTTATCTGATTGTAGGTAACTGTTCGTCTATAACAAAAAACAGCTGTAATGCCTAAGCAAACCGGCCCACTTAAATTAAAAGCTACAGCTTTTCTAATATCTGTTTCAAAACCTAAATCAGCAACAGCTACAAAAATGCCCGGTATTAATAATAAAATATACAATACATAAATCAAGGCTTTATTTGAAAAACTATTGCTCAATAAACCTAAAAGCACAAAAGCTATAACCAAGTACTTAATTGCCTCATAAAACACGGTACCCCCATTCATTCTTAAAAACACTTCTGCTCCAACCACATAGGCACAGCTTAATAGCACATAAAAAGTTTTATATTTTTTGGAAGCTCTTAGTATTTTATAACTGAAAAATGCTGTAATACATAAAAAATAAGCCAATGCTAAAGGCTTAAATACATAAACGCCCATAGCTAAAACGGCATGAAAAATAAGAAGTTTAAAATATAAAGACAACTTCATTTTTAGTAGGTATTGTAAATTTCAATTAATGCCTTAACTACTTTTACTTCAGAAAAATTAGATGATACTTTTTCATGTAAATTCTTAGAAACTTGTTGTCTCAAATCTAAATCATTAATATATGTTATTAAAGCTTCAGCTAACACTATATCATTTTGAGGTTCAACTAAAAGTCCTTCTGATTTTTTTGAAATCACTTTATAACAGTCACCAACATTGGTTGCAATGGCTGGCAATTTAGCCAAACCATATTCTAATAAAGCCAAAGGTAAGCCTTCTGATTTTGAAGATAACACCCCTATAGTGCTTTGTTTTAATATATAATTGGTATCCGAACAACTACCGTAAAGAAACACACGCTGTTCTAAATATTGATTAATAATATACTCTTTTATAGTATCTGAATAATCATCATTAAAATCTTGCCCCACTAAATGCAAGGTCCAAGCAGGACACTTTTTGTCAATTTTTTTAAAAGCTTTAAGTAAGTTCATTAAGTCCTTTTGGGGTCTTAAATTTGCCAAGCAAATTATTCGTGCTCCGTTCTCTCCTTTTAATTGTGTTACTGCCTTTCCTGTAATCAAAACAGCATAATTTGGCAAAAAAGTGACTGATTTAGCTAAAAGAACATTTTCTGCCCAAGCTTTTAATTTTTTATTGACCGAAAAAATATGATTAAATAATTTTGAGCACCATTTTAAAACAAATGTTGGTCGTTCATTTAAATACTCACTTTTTCCATAGTGATCATGCCAAATTAAAACCAGTTTAGGATTTAATATTTTAATAATAGTTGCTAAAAAATAGGATGTTGCATGCGCATGAATCACCTGTATGTTATTTTTTTTAATAAACACATTCAGGGTTTTTATGGCTTTAAAATCAACTATTGCTTTTTTATTTAAAAACAAATATTGCACCTCTTTAACAAGACTTTCTTTTAACAAGCCTTCTTCTCTCGTTGCACATAAATAGGATTTTTCAATGTGTGATGTTAAAGAATTAGCATAGTTAACAGCCATACGTTCTGCACCTCCAGCATTTAAAGAATCTATAAGTTGTAAAACCTTCATGAAAATTTAAGCAATTTAACAATTTCATTTTCAAACTTATCCAATGTATATTCTTGCGACCATTTTGAAGCTTTTTTAGATATGGACTCTGCTTTTTTAGCATCTTTTAAAACATCATGTATTTTAACAACAACATCTTCTATATTAGTATTAATTAAAAGCCCTCTTTCTCCAAATCCCAACATAAATGGCACACATGATGTAGATGTAGCAATAGGAATAACTCCAAAAAACATACTTTCTGCTATAGCCTTAGGCCAACCTTCAGATTTTGAAGCTAATATAGAAAAATGGGCTATTTTAAATGATTTTTTAATCGTGTCTTTTGGTTGATTCCCGTGTAAAACAACAATATTGTCAAGACCATTGGCATGGATATAATTCTGTAATTCAGGCTTTAAAACGCCATCACCATACATATCTAAAAAAACACTTTTTCCCTGTTTACGTAAGGCTTCTATAACTTGGATGGCAAATAAAGGTCGCTTCCCCGTTACCAAACTACCAACAAATACAAATTTTAAAGGTCCTAAATAATCTCTAACTACAGGCTTTTCTTTTTCTGAATTTTTATAGGTAGCCGTAAAAAAAGCTTTGATATTTTTAGTTTGATTTTTCCAATCTCCATAAACCAAGACATGCATGTTTTTTGTTAAAAAGGTATTACTTAAAATCCATTTTTGAAGTTTATAACTTAAAGGTTGCTTTGAGTTTGGATCCCAATTTCCTGCATATTTAGCTGTTTTTAGTTTCTTTGGAAATACTATTTGTACTAAACAACCCAACAAACCTATGTTTCCAGGGCAACGCAAATGAATATGGTCAGCGTTTTTACAAGCTTTAAAAATATTAAAAAGTATGATTGGAATTTTAAATAAAGATGAAACAATGTGCTTAATAGAAGTGAATTGAATATAAGGAATGTCTGTCAACACTAAATCATTGTGTTTATAAGCCTTATCAATTTCTGAAATAGCTTCAGAAACCAAAGGAGACACCACCTCAACTTCATCAACATATTTTAACCATACATTCATTTCACGAACATAAGGTGCATAACTAAATACATTAGTTTCCTTTACCTTATGTAAAGCATGCGATATAATTAAAAACCTCATTCTTCTATTTTTGGCGCATTAAAGATAAGTGAAAACCACCCCACAATACGTCCTAAACCTTCTATTAGGGCTTCTTTCTTGTTAGACGTTGTTATCACGTTTAATAACCTTATCATTGTTAACAACATAGCAGTTGTATGCCATTTAAAGTGGGCTTTAAAATTTGGATTTGGATATTTAACACGCCAGACATACCAGCCGTTTCTGAGCACCATTTTCCCATATTTGTATGGATTAGGCCGTCCTGAAGGATGATGAAAATGATATAAAGTTGCTCGTGTTGAAATAACATTTTTTCCAAATTTAAGGGCTCTTAAACTATAATCAGCATCTTCGTATAAACCATAGCCTTCAAAATAATTAGAAAATACTATGTTTTCAAAAACAACTCGTTTAAAACTAAAAGACATCCCAATTAATAAATCTACTTCATAATTTTTTCCTGTTAACGGATAGTTATAAGTTCTCCCATGCGAAAAATCAGGCATAATTCCTGGTTTGCAAGGTGATTGTAATCCACAAATATTTCTAATTTTATTTCGCAAACTTTCCTCAACAATATAGCCATCAAATTCATAATAATTATTCTTATTATAATTCATACAATTGCCTTTCAAAACCCATCTGTTCTCGTTTAAAGCAATACCTCCTACGCCAACCACATTTTTGTCTGTATTAAAAGCATCTAAAACAGCTTCAAAGTATACTGGTTTTAAAACAACATCATCATCTAAAAAACAAACAAACTCTGAATTTATATTAACTAAATCAATCCCCAAATTACGTTGTTTGGTTAAACCTCTATTGGTTTCATCAACCTTATGATATTTTAAATTTCTAAACTGATTTTCTATTAAAACACTTTCAGTTTCTTGGTTTGTTGAGCCATCAATGATTAATATTTCATTTGGATATAACGTTTGTTCTGATACTGATTGCAAAAGATTAAGCAATGGTTTTGGTCTCATGTATGTACAAACTATCAGTGTAAAGTTCATAAACCTTAAAACGTAATTAAATTATTTTTTTGACATCATTATAAAAAAAGCAGTTCTTCAATCTGAAATTATTATCAGTCTAAGCCTCTCGTCTGTCTGAGCTTATTGAATACCACTAAAAAAGACTTCGACAAATTCAGTGTAACAACATTTGACAAACTCAGTATGACATAAACTAACTTAACTTAGTGTTATAAAACATACTATCATTTAGTTCGTTTTCCTAAAGCTACTAACTGTTTAGCGTAAAAAACTGATTTATTAAATTGTAATACCCGCATTGGAAGCTGTAATATTCTAAACGGTATTTCCTGCCATTTTGCTTTTGTAAAATAAAATACAAAATATTTAATTTTATATTCCTCACGTTGTCTTTCATTAAAATGTTTATGTATAAGGTAGATAATTGTGGGACTTGGGTTAGGGACAATCCATTTTACAGGGATATCCAGTTCCCAAGGTTGGGACTTGCGTTTCTTTCCTTTTAAACCTGCTTGTTGTCCCCAAAATCGATACCCCCCAACAGGAGGTTTTAAATGCAAATTTACCGAAAAAGGATTTTGCAAAACCGTTATACCTAATTTAGAAATAGACAGACCAAAGTCGCTATCCTCACCATAACCCCCATCATAGTTAATATCATTTCCAACCAATATATCTACAACTCGTTTTGAAACACAGGAATTGGCATTACTAAACGATTGTGTTGCCCCAACTTTCCAACGGTTTTCTCCCATAGCAGCCAACTTTTCGTTTAAGTCACTTAAATCTTGTTGTTGGTGGTCTGCTCTAACATCCAAACCATTACAAGCTTCAGCATTATACGTTTGTAACAACCTGATATGGTTTTCAACAAACTGTGGTTGAATTCGAATATCATCATCACCAAAAATAATGTAATCTCCTGTACATAAATCAATAGCTTCGTTTCTTGCTCTACAACTTCCCTTGGTAGTTTGCCATTTAAAGATGGTTTGAAATGAATAATTACGTTCATTATATATTAATTCATCTCTTAAATCTTCAGGTGTTGCATCAACCACAATTACTTCAAAAGGTTTATAGGTTTGGTTTTCTAAATCATTTAAAAGGTTTATAGTAAAATCCTGCCGCATCATCGTTGGAATAATGTAACTAACCTTTGGATTTCCTGAAATTGGGTTTAATTTTCGTGGTTTTAAAACTTTTTTATTTGCTTTAAATTGATAATTCTTTTTTGCACGTAAAAAAGCTTTTAGCTCTTTAAAATTCCACATACCACGCCTGAATAGCATATAAATACTATGTGAATACTTAAAATTTTTTTTATAAAACGTATAAACATCATTTATAGACACTGCTATTTTTTCTCCATTTGCTCCAAACAAGCCCTTAACATACAACGGCACAATCCCTTGATAACGCAAAGCATTAAAACCAAATTCTAAGGCAGCTGTTTGTATATTTTCATAATCAGCGTCAAAACCATTAAAATTTTCCCAGACTTGCTTTCTTACTGCAAACGCATTAGGATTAATACGCCAGCTAACAGATTTTTCTAAATCGTCAAAATCAGTAGCATACCAAAAATACACTACCGTTTGATACATAATTTCTGGAAATGCATTTTTAAAACCTTGGTCCAGACTACTGTGCCAAATATCGCCTTCTTCCAATGCTAATTTGTTAAGCAAATTTAGATTTGGATTGCCTGTATATAACAAAACGTCTCCACCTGGTGTGATGTGTTCTTTTAAATCTATCAATGTCTTTTAATTGGTTAAGTTTTTTCTAAACAGAAATATTATATAACACTAAACCTGTCCAATATATATATTAAAAAATCTCCAATAGGTACTGGTTAATTATTTAAAATTTAATTAGTCATCGTTTATGCTGTAATAATATTCTCTCTGATTATATACATTATGCTATATTCATTGGATTAAAGTTTCATAAAATTCTACCGATTGTTTTGCTATTAAATCATGACTAAACTGAACCATAACTTTCTCTCTTGCCGCTTTACCAAACTGTTTTTGCCTTATAGGATCTTTTAACAACTCTAAAATACGCTCAGCATATAGCTTATGGTCCGTTGGATGTACCAAAAAACCATCTACCCCATCATCAATCATTTCATTAGCCCAACCAATATTTGAAGCTACAAAAGCTTTTTCCATTGCCATAGCTTCCAACCAAGACACTGGTAATGCCTCCGCAAATGTTGGAAACACACAAACTGTTGCTTCCTTTATTAAATCTTGAATTTTAGAATAGGCAACAATGCCTAAATAATTTACTTTTTTTATTGCCGAAGTATTAAACATGGGTTGCATCAGTTTCCATGTAGAATCAGATCCTGTTTTTATATCACCACTATCCTTTCCTACCAAAATCAACTCCACTTCTTTATTTAAATCATGTACCAAATTGAATATTTCAGGAAGCTCTAATAGTCCTTTTTTACGAATTAGGGTTCCAAAGTAAAGTAATGTTTGTTTAGTAGACTGCCTTTGCATTGGCATAAATTGAGTAGCATCGATACCATTGGGAATCACCGTGAAACTTCTATTAAGTCCTAACAATTTGTTTGTTAAATTACCCGTAAACGCACTCACGCTAATAACACCATCAGCTTTTTTAAGCGCTCGTCTTTCTAAATACTTATTTTTATATTTTACCTTTCTTTTATCTAAATAACAAAAATATGTATCACTTCCATTTTCACGAATTACTAACGGACATTTAATGTTTACGAATGCTGTAAAACCAGTCCAATCTGGTGCTTCTACAATATCTATTTTCCCAGAATCATATAACGAATCAATTAAGCGTTGCACTTTCTTTTGAGTAAAAATTAATGACAGACCCTTAACTTTAATATTCTTTATTTTATAAAAGTGAATATTATTTTCAATAAAATAGTCGTCTTTATCTTGTCCATAAACTAAAACACTAATGGTATGTCCTAAATTAGATAATGCCTTTGCTAAACTTAAAATACTTGTTCCAATGCCTCCTGAGCTTCCTGTTTTAGGATGAGGATATTCGGGTGTTAGAAAAGCTATTTTCATTTTAATAATTCTATATGTTTTTGTACCATCATTTCAATTGAAAACCTATTTTCAATCAACTTCCTAGTATTTATGGTTATTCCTTTTTCTCCTCTTATTATTGAACTTAATAAAGCTGCTAATACTTTAAAATTTTTTGTTTCAAATATAAACCCATTTTCATTATTAGAAATCACCTCCAAATTGCCCCCAACAGGCGTTGTTATTACAGGTATATTTGCTGATAAACTCTCCAAAACAGATAAGCTAAAACACTCCATGTGAGTTGGCTGAATGAGATAATCATAATTTTGATACAACTCATTTACATTTGATTGACTACCTTTAAAATTTAAATTAGCCTCCAACTTGTAAGCTGAAACTAATTCAGATAATCTATTCTTATAAGGTCCATCACCATACACATCAATCTTTAAATCAGCTTTCAAATCTTCTGAAAGCAAGTTAACTGCTTCAATTAAATCTTGAATTCCTTTTGAAAACCGCAAGTGTGATACTACTAAAAACTTTGGTTTCAATTTACTTCTTTCCGTTGTTTTAGAAATGATAGAATTCATCAACACACCGTTGTATATAGTTTGCGTTTTTGATTTTAGAAAACTTCCAAAATCATTTAAAATAGCATGACTGGTGTAAATTGAAACACCAACAAATAAATCAATATACTTTGAATACAAGATGCCCTTTAGGCGTTTTTTAAACCGTTTCTTTAAAGGATAGCCATTTAACGGTCTCGGATTGTGATCCACTCCAATTATTTTAGCGGTTTGATGTTTTTTAACTTCTGAAAAAAACGACGTACATAACTCCAAAAAATGTGTAACAATATGTGAATACTGAACTTGATTTTTTTTTATGTAACTGATAAAGGTTGTTTCTAAAGTTTTATTTTCCGATGGAAAAATATTGAAAACTTTATAATTACCATGTAAAGCCTTATTAGGAAAAAACCAATCAATTTTTATTTGATTTTCTATACATTTCTCATTAAAAGCCCAAAAAAAATAATCCATTCCACCAACCCTGCTTTCCAGAAGTTCATAGTTACAAATAATGGCAATACGTTTTGGTTTTACATCCATGCTTTTAAACTCTCCACTAATTTTTCACTTGTTTTTATCAAGGATACGCCTACCTGTTGATTAATAAATTTTTTACGATTTTTACTATCTAAATCATTATCTAAATAACTGTGAATGGCTTCCAGTAAATCTACTTTTTTACTAACCACTTTTGTTGCTTTACTATTAATCAAATGTTTAATATGAACATAGCCTAAAAATCGCTGATCGTTATACAAACCATTAATATCATTTCCAAAAACAGGATTTATAACAGGTTTATCAAACAGCATAAAATCTAAACTCATGGTTGAAAGCATATTGATATTCAAATCAGAATACTCTAGCAAACCACGTAATTGTTTTACATCATCCAAGGTAGGAATGCGTTGCGACCACGATTCTTGATGATTGGCACGTACTTGTTTCCATTTTGGAAAGTTCCACCTTATAAATGAATATTTTTCAACTAATAATTTAAATCGAACAGGGTCTTCTGCTGGGGATGTTCTAACCACAAAATTCACAGGTTCTATCGCATTATTTTGAATTGCTTCAGCAATGGTTTCAATATATAATTCATCATTTTTACTGGTTGCAATATCGCCACAACTAAAACAAATGGTTTTTAAATTAGGATTTAAATTAAATTCTGAAATAAAATCTTGTTTCAATATTTTATATGCAGGCATAACATAAGGTACAAATTGTGGCGTACCAACTACTTTTATTTGAGTTTCCGTAATGGAAGAATAAAATTGTAATAAATCTTGTTTCATTAAATGGCTCCATACCAAATAATAATCAAAATTTGAAGCCATCCTTCCTTTTGAGGCCAAATTATCCCAGCTAAAAATAAAAGCTGCTGTTTTTACATGCTGCTTTTGCGCAGCATAGGCTAAAGGTGCAATATACGGTGGACGTTGATGTGTAAAAAACAATAAACTGAAGTGTTCTTTATTTAAAATATTAGCATACTCATTGGTTATTTTATGATTAGCAAATGTCTTATTTTGAAATTTTTGAAATTTTTGAATATAGAACTCTGAATGACATAACGCTGTTAGTTTATAAATAAATCGAGTTGCATAGCCTCTTGTTGTTTTAAGTTTGGAATCATTCGTTTTTAAATTATCTTGAATACCTAAATTTCCTTGTTGGTGTAACTTTAAATGTGCTATTTCCTTAGCTTTTCTAAAGAACCACGTTTTAAAAGTTTCTTCAAAAACATTCAACTCAATTACTCGTATATTAGTATGTGTTTTATAAATCCCTTTTGGTAAACAAGATAAAATAACAACTTCATCAAAAGTCATTTCAGCTTTATTTAAAAAATCACTTAAAATAAAGTTTCTAAAACCTACACCGTCAGTAATAACTAATCCTAATTTTTTCATTACAATTCCCTAAATTGTTTTTGATGATTTGTTTTCCATAATGACTTTAATTGTAGTGTTTTCAAAAACTCTTGAGCACTATTTCCATTTCCAAAATCTGGTTTTTCATTCAAATAAGCTTCTTTTTTAATTTGATTGATACTTTTCAAAATATTAAAAGTACTATAATCAGAATTAATTATAGAATTTGAAAACACTCTATTGTGTTGCCGTGTTCCAATATTAATTGTTGGAATACCATAATAAGGTGCTTCACGTACGCCAGCGCTACTATTTCCTATAATAAATTCGGAATGCTTTAATAAACTCAAAAAATATTCAAACCTAATTGATGGAAAAATTCTAAAATTTGGATGCTCCAAAAGGTTTTGATAAGCATCTAAAATAGCCTGACTTCCCAAATCATTATTAGGATAAACAACCACATAATTTTTATTACTTTGTATTAAAGCTTCAACAAAATTTTCAATATACTGCTTCAATTGATAATGCTCTGTTGTTACCGGATGAAACATAGCAATAGCATAGGTTTCAAATGAAATATCATAATATGATTTTGCAATTTCTAACTCGGGTAAAGCATTGGAAAACATAATATCAACATCGGGAGAACCTATACTAAAAATAGACTCTGGCAATTCACCCATTTGCTCTAATCTTGATTTGGCTTTTTCATTAGCTACAAAATGAATATGACTCATTTTACTGGTAGCATGACGCATCAGTTCATCAATTGTTCCTGAAAGTTCGCCACCTTCAACATGGGCTACCAAAATATTATTTAAACTACCAACAATGGCCCCTGCTAAAGCTTCCACTCTATCACCATGAATAACTATTAAATCTGGTTGTGTGTTTTTTACAAATTCAGAAAATCCTGTAATGGTTTTTGCCAAAGTTAAATCCATACTAGCTTCATGAGTGTCATTTCTAAATGTAGAAATATGTTTAAAACCACAACGTTCTACCTCAATAAGTGTATAGCCGTAAGTTTCCAAAAGATGCATCCCAGTAACAAAAATATAAGCTTCAAACGCTTTATGAGTTTCAAGAATTTGAATGAGTGGTTTCATTTTACCAAAATCGGCACGTGTTCCTGTTAAGAAAGCTATTTTTTTGGGCATACTTTTAATACATGTGAAATATGTCAAATATAAATACTATTAATTTATAAGACTAAATTTGATCTGTTATTATTGTGGACTTAACAAATACGACATACTATATTTGTTCTTTCTATGGATGTTTTTTTATCAGACTGAGCTTGTTACAGTCCTTCTTTGTTACTATTTTATTCAACGCTTCGACAGGCTCAGCGGGACATTGGGTTATTATTTTCACCTCACAAAACAAACATTAGATTACAAACTAATTGATTAGAAACTTATAAAACATTATTATTCAACATCTTCCCAAGTTATTTGCTCATCATTTTTAATATCTCGACTCGCTTTTTTACCTAAAACACTTTCAAAATTTTCAGCTAAAATACCACCTGTTCCTGGACGTTTTACCCAAATATTTTCTAGGGTAAAAACAGCTCCTTTTGATATATTAGAAATACTACAAACGGTTGCAAAAGCAAAATCAATAGTTACTTGTTCTTCTTTTGATGGTTTTTTAGCCCCTCCACGCATGAGAGCTATTTCTTTACTAAAATTAACAAGCTCTTTACAAGCTTCTTCATCCATACTACATATAATATCTGGACCTTGACGTTGCTTATGATCTGTAAAATGACGCTCTAAAATAGATGCTCCTAAAGCTACAGCTCCTAAACACGCATTATTATTTAAGGTATGATCACTCAACCCAAAAACTTTGTTGGGAAATGCTTCATGTAACTCAATCATGGCTCCAAAACGCACCAGATGAACAGGCGTTGGGTATAAATTTGTGGTGTGTAATAATGCCACTGGCACTTTATGTTTATCAAAAATAGCAACAGCTTTTTTAACACTTTCAATGGTATTCATACCCGTACTTAGAATAATAGGCTTACCAAATTGAGCTATATGTTCCAACAATGGATAATTATTACATTCACCTGAACCAATTTTGTATGCGGGAATATCAAAACGCTTTAATCGTTCAGCTGCAGCTCGTGAAAAAGGTGTAGATATAAAAATCATACCTTTACTTTCTACGTAATTTTTTAATGCAAATTCATCGGCTTCATTTAATGAACAACGTTCCATAATATCATAAATAGATACATCGGCATTTCCTGGTATTACTTTTTTTGCAACATGGCTCATTTCATCTGAAACAATATGAGTTTGATGCTTAACAACCTCAACACCTGCTCTATAAGCGGCATCAACCATTTGTTTTGCTACTTCTAAAGAGCCTTCATGGTTAATGCCTATTTCAGCAATAACTATAGGTGGGTAATCTTGACCTATTTTTCTACCTGATATTTCTATAAATGGATGATTCATTATTATCTATTAATTTTCTTTTATATTGTCTGACTAAGCTTACTGAAGTCCATGTTCGTTATTATTTTCTTTTGGCTTCGACAAGCTTAGCGAGACATTAGGTTAACACTTTTCTATACACACGCCTTTACAAAACCACATGATAAAGTTTATAAATTTAGATAGAGTCTACAGAAGCTATATTCAACAAATATTCGGCATACTCAAAATCTTCTTGAGTATCAATATCCACCTTTGAAAATTTATGATTTATTTCAAGTGGAAATGCATTTTCGGTAATTATCTTGTTTTTAAGAATATGAACACTTTGGGTTATATACAGCAACCCATTTTCAAAATATAAAGGCTCCAAATCTTGGCTGCGTTGTCCTATTGAATAATTATATGGTTTAAAAACATTCTTTTCTATAGTGCCAAATTTTTGATAGTTGCGAGAGACAGTAAACAAACTCTCCAATTTTTTTTCCAAAAATAGTTGAAAAGCGTCCTTTAACAAGTTATTAGGTCTCAATGGATTTGTGGGTTGTAATAAAATCACATGTTGAACACCTTCATCATTAATAGTATGTAAAACATGCTTTAGAGCAGTGACTGTAGGCTCTAAATCTCCAGACAAATCATTAGGTCGATCTATTACCAAAGCTCCATTATTTAACGCCACGTTTCTTATAGCTTCATTATCTGTAGACACATAAACAGCATCTATAAAATCATGTTGTTTTGCATAGTTGATGCTATGCACCAACAAAGGTATGCCTCCTAATAATTTGATGTTTTTATTTGGTAATCTCTTTGATTTTCCTCGTGCTGGTATAATGGCTATGGTTTTCAATATTTTTACTTTCTTCCTATTATTTTCTTAATAAATCGCTT
The DNA here is from genome assembly GCF_001310225.1 of Pseudalgibacter alginicilyticus. Taxonomy (GTDB): domain Bacteria; phylum Bacteroidota; class Bacteroidia; order Flavobacteriales; family Flavobacteriaceae; genus Pseudalgibacter; species Pseudalgibacter alginicilyticus. The sequence continues at coordinate 1,287,876 of NZ_CP012898.1, forward strand.
AACTTCTTTAACTGAAAATCTATAATAATAAGAAACATTTTCAATAGCCTTTAAGAATTCTCCTTTTACTATGAGTTTGTAATACTTAAGCTCTATCCTTTCTGATTTTGAATTGAATGCTAGCCATCTCTCAGGAAAATAATCTTTATCATTATTTATTGTCCCAAATTTACCTCTAAAATTTTTAATTGGCCTAAGAACCTTACTTTCTTTATTTTCACCTAACCATGCCATCCACCAAGAAAATGTAGAATTACTTATAACAAAATCATGGCATAACGAACCTAAAGCAAGCTGTTCAATAACATTAGATTTCTCAATAAATATGGCATTAGGTAAAAATTGAAAATGTTTTTTACAATATTCAATATCATCGCTTGTAAAAATTAACGTTCGGTTCTGCCAATCGTTAAAATTTCTTGTTATCGCTAAAAAATAATATTTATAATCTAATTGAAAATAATAAGGATTGTTAACAAAATCGCCGCGCCGTACCGATATTAATATATATTTTTTTGAAAGTGCTTTTTTATACTTAATTTTTACTTGATTAATAATCTCTGGCCGAAATTTAAAACACATTTTAACAGCATCTACATTAAAATATTTTTCAGACTGAAACCATCCATTCAAATCATAATTACCTTCTTTCAATTCAATATTTGAAAAATGATAAGTGTTTTCTTTTATCAAATGATACTTTAACTTCTCGTCATATAAAGGAAAATCATAAATAAAATATTTTGCATATTCCCATCTAGGAAAAGCAAACCCATGAGCATTTTTAATTGCAATCCCAATGGTTGAAGCTATTTGAAATAAATGATTTCCAAAATTACCTTTTTTACCTAATCTTGAAAAAACTAACATGATTACTTGAATTTATTTTGTCTTACTTTGTTTGATAATTCATCATTATCTCCCTTAAAAATAAAAATCATGTTATGATAAAAATGCATGGAAACAATATGCTTGTCATAATACGTTTTCTGGTAATTTTCTAAAATAAATTCTTCATTATTTAATGAATGTATAAGCGGTTTAAAGAAACCGTATATAGTATTCTTGTTATCAAAATTGGTTGAATCTCCACCATAATCTTTCCAATACGACGTTTGAGTATCTTCAATAACATAAACGCCTCCTTTTTTTAATTTAGGAAAAAGATATTTGAAACTTTCAATAACATGACTGTTAATATGGCTGCCATCATCAATTATAATATCCAAGTCTCCAATTTCTTTAGTTATTGTATCTAAAAACTCAAAATCTACCTGACTGCCTTTGAAAATTTTAATTCGTTTTTCTTCAAGAAACGATTTATCATAAATATCTAAGGAAAATATTTTAGAAAACGGAAAATATGATTTCCACATTCTTAATGAATTACCTCCAATATAAGGGTCTTCATAACCGCCAACTCCTATTTCTAAAATGTTATTCTTTTTGAATTTATAATTTTTTAAATGATTTTGATAATGAGGGGTGTAATAATGGTATCCGTATTTATCTGTTTTATGAATTGTTGCAATTTTTGAAAGATTGAATGGAAAAAAAAATGCCTTAAAATATCTTAATTTATATTTAATCTTAAGTTTTCTTTGATATGAAATTCTTTTTTTTAGGATACTTAACATACTGTTTTTATTTCTTATTTAAATAATTCCAATACACCATAGCATCAGGAATCATTTGATATTTTTTATATTCTAAGTTGGTTAATGACTTCCTATTATAAATTAGCCTAGGTAGATTAAACAGTACATTAAAAACGGCCCCCAATATTGCCAACAAGGCTCTAAAATCACCTTTAAAAACTTTTAATTTTAATTGCATCCAAAATGTATAAGTTAATTTACTTGGTATTTCTTTCATTGGATAAAACAGAATGTATAAATACCAACCTGACCTCAATGAACGCCTTAATCTTGTTATATAATCTTTTTGATTTTTCCTTGCCTTAACATCTACCCGATGATGCACTAAAATATCTGGAACAAACCACACTTCCCAACTATTTTTAAATAACTGAAATCCTGCAAAATCTTCTTCTCCGTAAAAAGTAAACCAATCCGGATAATTAGGTATACTTCTCCATGCAGCCATTCGCCATACATGTCCACATCCTACAAATCCTTTTAAGCGTTTATTACTTAATGAATGACTCAAATTATTAGGTAATAATTGTCCCCAAAAAATCCTAAAAGCTATTACGGCACATTTTTCATTCAGCTCAAATACGTTTTCTATAATTTCTAAAGTGTTTTGTGATACTATATGAGCATCATCATCTAAAGTAATGGCATATTTTGCTTGTGTTAAATTGAGTAATCTGTTCCGACTATAAATAAGCCCTTTACTTTTTTGATTTTTTATTAATTGAATGGACTTGTAATTTGTTTCTATAAAATTAGAAGTACCATCAGTGGACCCATCATCACAAATAATAAACTCTATAGCCTCATTTGTTATAAAATCTGTCAGTTGATTTAATGTATCTTTTAAATCATTAAGTCTATTTTTTGTGGTTATTAGAATGGAAAAATCTGTTTTTTTCATATTCTTAGTATCTACTAACCATATCTTTCGGTAATCCTTTTAATTTTAAAAAAATCCTATTAAGAAACCCTATAGAGAATAACTTAACAAATAATCTATTCTGTAAGAAATAAACAATTCTATTCGTACTCTTATTTGTTTTATAATTTGAACCAACGGAATTTTGATCACTTTCTATCGAATTCTTAATATACATCCAATCTTCAACAGTATTTCCCATATGATATGCAAAATTATCCTGTGTTGTTAATCGCCAATAGCCTTTTTTTAATGAAGCACTATCTAAATACTCTAAACTTTTTCCTCCTAATTTAAAACCTACATATGTAATTACCTCATCAAAAATATCTTTTTTATAAGTAGCCACAAAATGTCCAGAACCAACTAATACACTTAAGTCAGGGTTAATTTCGATCCCTAAAGTGTATTTTAAATAATCTTGATTATAATCGTTTTTCCACCCAATACTTTTATAAAACATTTTTAGAGCCTTTGGATTCACTACTGGTAAAAATTTCAACTTTTTATTAAATACATTATCAAATAAAACATTACCACAATTAGCTTCATACATTTTAAACTGAGGTACAAGACCTACAACACCTGCATTGGGAACTTTCTTGAATATCTTGCAAGTTTCTTGTTGCCAATTAGGCAAAAACAAAACATCAGCGTCAGATATGGTAACCAATTCTATATCATTACCTACCAAACCTTTTAAAATAGCGTTCAGCTTACCTATATTTTCTGTATGAATGAGTTCATGAATTTCTTTTGTATTGAATAACAACTCTAAATATTCTTTAACAATTAAGCAACTTCCATTATTCACAATGGTTATGAAAGTTTTATTGTGCGTGGTATTTAATAAAGATTCCACACATAGTTTTAATACCCTAAGACTATCTTTAAAATAATTCTCTTGGTTTGGAATGTAAACAGGAATTATAATCTGGTGAAGGTATTCAGACTTTACTAAGTGCTTATCTTTATTTGGATTTAAACCTATACGCATACAATCTACTTCCTTGAATTTACTTTTAAATTTGTTGTTATTCCAATTTTTGAATAAAAAGATTTTTTTGGCAAAAATTCAATACCAAAAAAATCAAACATAGTTCTATAAACTTCGGTCACATTCAAACTATTTGTATCTATTTCAAAACATTTTACGTTTGGGTATTTTTTTATAAATTTCTTTGCTTGTAAATCTGTTTCTTGAACATACCATTTTAAATAATCTTTTTCCTTTTCAATAAAATATTTTGGCTTTCTGAATTTAAATAAAAACTTATTGTATTTACTCTTAAGAAACCTATTGAAAAAAAACAAAATTCTATATTCTAATTTAAATTTCAGAGACACTTTAGTTTCTGGGCTTTTCATTAATGGATTAAACATCCACATTTTCCCATTATAATTTAAGGGCGTGGTACCTATTCTAAAAAAACTATTAACGACAGCTTTTACATCCCTTTTTAAATAAATAACTGCTATTTCTGAGTGTGGAAACTTATTTACAATTTCCCATGCAAAACCTTTTATAAAAGAATGATTTGTTTCAAAATAAACCTCACCTTTCTTAACTGATTGATGTATAATTTCTATTTTTTTATCTAATAATTTTAAAAGAGCACTTTTGTCTCCCTTTAAATAGTCTACCATCGGTTTTCCATTCATTATAGGGTCTGGTTCATGAAAAGCCTTAACATTACTACAATTATTTAAAATATTCGCTAAATAATGTGATCCTGACCTACCTGTATTTATACAGAACACATATTTTATCATGAAAGTATATTCTTTAATGTTTTTTTGAAAACGTTGTCACTAAAATAATCACCAAAAGGATAAACAGGCGCATTTGAAATCAATCGATCATCAATAAGGGTTTGCAATTTAACTTTTAAGTCTGCAATATCATTCATATCTGCAATAAATTTATTATCTGTAATAATAGTACGCAGCTCACTTTTTTCTGGAGACACACAAAGTACTGGTTTATTATTAGCCGCCAGAAAGGCTGCTTTTCCAACTAAAATATTACAATAATAAGGGCCGTTTTCTAAAATTACTACAATATCACTTTCATAAATCTGCTCATTGGATGAATTTGAAAAATTAAGTGTTTCTAAAATTTGAATATTTGCTACTTCTTTAAATCGTTCTTTTAAATCGTCTACCCCCTCACCTTTAGCACGTATTACAAATTCAGTTTGCTCATTGTAAACGGAATTTTCATTTATCAAACTTTCGTAAGCCAACAATAAATTTTCTAAATTTCTACCATACATTAAAGCTCCATGATAAGAAATACTAATTTTACTTGATTTCTTTCTTACTTGGCTTGTATCAGATAAATCAAATACTGAAGCATCAAATTGATGGGGCAACGTATGAAACTTTTTTTTAGAGGCAAACAAATGCTGTAAATCGTGCGACATATACTTTGCTGTAGTAGCACATAACTTAGATTGTTCCACAACCTCCATAACCCGCTTTAAACGAAATAGGTCTAAATTAGAAGGTGTTTTGTTGGCCCCAACATACCATGCCAATGGATAAGGGTCATGAAAAATTAATGTAGCATGCTTTAAAATAGGTAAATTGTAAGTGGCTAAAATGGTTTCATGTTCCGTACCAGAACTTGTTATTAAGATATGATCATAAATCTCATAATCAATGGAAGCTATAAATTTAGCATATTGCTTATAAATATAACGTTCGTTTAAAGAAACATGAAACAATCTCCAATAAAACCAATTAATAAAAGTGACATAAAATGGTCTTTTTCTACTTACAATATGCTTAGTCAAATTATCAACAGGTAATATATCCAAATCATCGTCTGTATCCCTATGAATGATATAAGAAACATCAATAACAGCTTCCGGATAAGCTTTACACAATTTGGCCAACAAAGACCTCATCACTATTCCTGCGCTTGTACCACTTACCCTTAAATCTTGGGCTATTACTAAAAATTTCATGTAATGCTTTTTTTAACCTTTACAAATAACGACAAAAACCGTGAAAACTGAAGAAACTGAATGTACAAACAAAACAGTTTTAACCATCGTTTTGGTGTTTTTTTATTATTACACTGTACTTTTTCAAGCCTATCAAACAATGTGTTAACTAACTCTTTAGAATACTGTTTTCCATAATGCTCAAGTAAATAAACATAGAATTTAAACCAAGCTTCGTTTTTTTCAATGGAATCTGTTTGACCGGTAATATTTATATCACTTAACCTGAAGTACATGAATGCTTCATTAATGGTAAAAATATTTTTATTTTCTGAAAACTCAACCACAGCAAGCGTATCGCTAGACCATGCTAGTGGGAAGTTTTTAAATTTAATCGTATCTACTTTTTCTTTTTTAAAAACATATTCACTTAACGAACTTCTGGTACCCCCTTTAAATTTTCGTGTTAAAAAATCAATAGCCGTTTCAAGCTTAGGATGTTCATATTTTTTAGAAATTGGGTCGCCCTTAGCATTAACTACCACTGTAGCATACCTAATAACATTAACTTTAAATTGATTTATTTCATCTAAATGATGATAAAAAGCTTCTACAAAATTATTGCTAATAGTATCGTCATCTCCAAGAATCATAACCCATTCTGTATCGTTTACCATTTCCAAACAACGTTCCCATTGATTAACAAGAGATATGCCCCCTAAATTGGAATCAAATCTTTTATAATGATAAGGAAAGGCTTCTTTGTATTTTTTAAGTAAATCCCTTGGATTTTCAGGACTCGCATCATCACCAATATAAACAGTAAATTGCTTATTGGTTTGGTTTGCTAAAGACTGTAAGGTAGCTTCAAAAAAAGTAAGTTTATAATAAGGGATAATTATAGCTAACATGAATATTTAATCTTTAGCTTTAAATTTTAAAAAGAATGGAAACACACTTTTAGATATTTTTAACAACCCCGTTTTTTTGAGCACTTTTTTAATCATTAAACCTGTTTGATATGGTTTTGAAGACTTAACTTTCCTTAGCCTTCTTTTAATTTCTTCTTGTGTTCTATAATATCTAGAAATTAATACAATTGACAATTTATAAAACTCATCTTCGTTTAGGAATGTTTTTAAATATTTATAAGCCTTTATTTGGTCATCATGCAAACTTTTAGTGCTTGTTCTTCCTTTTAAATTCTGTCGGTATAAAGCTAGTGGTTTATCTATAAAAATAGCTTTACTACCATTTTTAAATAATGCTATCCATACAATCCAATCTTCCTGAGCTGTTAAGTTTTCAGGAAATCTAATCTCTTCAAAAAGGCTTGCCTTGAAAAAACCACAATGAATAGGTATTGAAAATGTTTCATTCCATTTATAGAGCAAATTATCATAAGTAAATAAATCATTAGTTAAAACACAATAGGGTTTTGTGCTTTTACTTTGATTTTCAGAAAACATCCTGAAATTTGAAATAACTATTTTTTCATTTTTAGCACTCGAATTATCCAATAAACCCACTGATATTTCTAACTTCTTATTATTTATAACATCGTCGGCATCTAAAAACTGTATATAATTACCTTTTACTCTATCTAGGGCATAATTTCTGGTATTACTAACCCCACTATTTGACTTATAAAAATAGCTAAATCTATTATCTTTTAACACCCAATTTTCAGCAATGGTTTCCGAATCATCAGTGCTTCCATCATTTACAATAATACATTCCCAGTTATTATAGGTTTGATTATAAACCGAAAGTAAAGTTTCTTCTAAAAATTCACTTTGATTATAACAGGGGATTATTACTGATATTAATGGAGTCATTATATCTATTTTATTAAGCTTTTTAGTTTATTACACTATTATATATCTGTTCCCACCTTTTATTTATTATAGTTTGAGAATATTGGTTATTAACAAATATAGTAGCTTGAGTCCCCATTTCTTTAATTAAGTTTCTTTTTTGATTAAAAAATTCAATTTTTTTTACAACAGTATCAATATCAAACTCTTTACAAACAAATCCTGTTACGCCTTCTTGAACGGTATATTTTATCCCCCCAGAATCAAAGGCGATTACAGGTAATCCACATGCTTGGGCTTCTAATGTAACTAACCCTTGCGTTTCTCTTCTTTCATTTTCAACTGGCACACCCAACATCAAAAAAAGATTATGACCTCTTAACTCTTCTCTTATTTGAATTTGAGATTTACTACCTTTCAAAAAAACATATTCTTCAAGACTATATGCTTTAATCAAATTTTCTAAATTTTCTCTTTCTAAACCTTCACCAATAATTGTTAAACTTACATTAATTCTTTTTTTTATTAATTCATTTACAACTTCAATAGCAAATTGATGCCCTTTAACTTTATCTAAACGACCAACGGTTATCAACCTTAAAGTTTTAACTTCTGTTTTATCAACTTTACCAGGAGTAAAAAACATAGTATCAACCCCTACCGGAACCAATTTTAAATTTTCTTTTGAACAGCCTAAGGCTATGAGTTTTTCTCCTAAATAAGGTGTATTTGCTGTTATTAATACTTTTTTATTAAACAGTTTTTCATAATATCCGTTATTTGGAATACGCCCATATAAAGGAAAAAAAGCATCATGACCATGAAATGTTACTATAACTGTTGGTTTAAAAATATTAGTATTAGTTATAACTCGATATGGGAATGAATTTGTGCCATATTGCACATGGATAATAGCTGCATTATTAAATTGAATATAAAATTTCCATTGATATAGCCATGTTAAACTGAAGTTAGAAAACTCTTTATGATAGTTGATAATAGATATTAAATTATGTAAATTTTTTAATAAAATCATACACCACTTAGATAAACGAATTAATTTGTTTTTAGGAATTTTATAATCTTCTATAACTATTCGATCTAATAAATTATGCTCAAAAATTATAGGAGAAATTAAAAAGTTGTCCTTTATGACTTTTTTAGTCACTATTTTTATTTTATATCCTAACTCAAGAGCGGCAAGTATTTGTGCTATAATAAATGTTTCTGACAAATGAGGAAACTCTGGAACCTTAAAAACTATTTCTTTGTTTTCTGCCATATTATTTTAGTTAAAACTAAATTGCCACCCAATCAAATGACCAAATTTATTTTTTTATCACAATAAATAAAAATAAAACATAACACAAAACAGGCTACTGAAACTATTAAAATACTTAAAATTGGAGTTATGAAAAAGGCATCAAAACTTACTGTTTTAAACATTTCTAACATTAAAGGATGCAATAAATAAATACAAAAACAGTGCCCCCCACTTATCATAAAAAACATAGGAACCGCATAACGACTCATACTATCAAAAAAATTAGCTACATGCCAATCAATAGTAGATATTTTACCAAATTTCACAACTAAAGGCACTGATACATGAATAAAAATAACAGAAAAAGTGGCTAATATTCTTAAAAATGATAAACCAAATTGTCTCTGATTTATCTTTTTATTTTTATTCATTTTTAAAAAAAGTTTTTTTTTTCTCTCTAATTTTTAACTGTATTACAAAAAACATTTCCTTAATTGGCAATTTAGAAAATGCTTGTAAGCGCCATTTTTTGTCTATTCCAACATTGGTTTTCTTAAAATAGAGCTTAAAAATCAAATTTCTTCTTATTCGATTCAATACACTACCAAATTCTTTATCGGAAAAAATCTTAGATTTACTATTTAATAAAACCAAAGTTTTAAGCCATTTCAAAAATAGTTTTAATTCATATACTTTTATAGGTTGGTTTAACAACAACATTTTTGACACCAAAGAATCGCTAAATTTATTTGTATCATAATTTAGTTTTTTAAATAATTGTAATCTAATGGAGATATCATCTAAAACTTGTTGTGATTTATGTTTTGTTGAAGCTTGTCTATCATGAACCCTATATAACAATAATACCGTTTGTAAATTATAAATTTCTCCTAACCATGCAACTTGAGTCCAAAAATAATAATCTTCACCACTTATTCTTGTTTCATCATAAAAATAATTTGCTAATTCTTTTCTTCTAAACATTGAGGCCCCCATACAGATTGAGCAGGATAATAATAGTTCAGCTAAAATTTCTGAGTATTTTTCTTTATAGGGTATCACCTCATTTGAGCCACCAAAATATTTAACCAAACCTCCACATATAAAAATATGAGAATTCTCATTTAAAACATTCACTTGTTTTTCAAGGCGCTCAGGCACAGATACATCATCTCCATCCATTCTAGCAATGTATTTACCTTTAGCTAATTTAAATCCTTCATTCGTTGCAATTGAAACACCTTTGTTTTCTTTAAAATATATGGTTTTAATTCTAAAATCAGTAAATGTTTTTAATAGCTCTGAAGTGCCATCGGTAGAACCATCATCAATAATAATTAATTCAAAGTCTGAAAAAGTCTGATTCAAAATACTATATACTGCTTCTTCTATATATAAAACATTGTTAAATACAGGCATTATTACGGAAACAACTGGATTAAAACTCATATTCTACCAACAATTAACAGTAATAAACTTTTAAACTTTAACACAAATTCATGCCTTGGGTTTGCTAAAAATGATTTTCCTAAAAAATAAAATTTAGATTTATTTTTTTTAGAAAATTTTAATATCACAAAACGTTTTAAATAATAATTTGAGTTATACAAACTCATATATTTTCTTGAAAAATTATCTATGCTTAACTTTAATTTTCTTCTTCTTTTATATGCTTTATTTATAGCATAAAAATGCCAGTATTCAGCTTTATACAAATTATCGTTGCAAGATATGCTGTTTTCATGTATTCTATAGCGGTATAACGTTTTATCAATAAATACGTGCTTACCTTCTTCTTCCAATTTATAATACAAATCTTGATCGACTGCACGTTTCATTAGTGGGTTAATACCCTCTGATTTTTGATATTTTTCTTTTTTAAAACTTGCAAAATGCGTTAAAGCTCCATTAGCATAAGTTAAATATGATTTTCCCATTGGAATATGACTACCATAAAGACTTGCTTTTTTAAAATTCATATTTAAATCGACCAATTCGTATTTTGAAGTAATAATAGCAGCTTCTTTATTTGAAAAGTGTGCCTTAATCATAACCTGCAAAGCATTTGATGTTAGTGCATCATCTGGATCTAAAAAACCTAAAATAGTACCTTGGGCTAATTGCACACATTTCCCTTTTGTGAATCCGCAACCTTTATTTTGAGTATTTTGATACAGCTTAAATCTGCTGTCTTTTTTTATAATATTTTTTATTACTTGTAAAGAATTATCTGTAGAACAATCATCTACAATAACTACTTCCCAATTGGTATAAGTTTGTTGCATAATACTTTGATAACAGTCTTTAAAAAAATGACCATTATTATAATTAGCGACAAGTATTGAGAATAACATAGAATAAGATATTATTCTGCTAATATATCTTATTTTATTCTTTTATAGAACATGTAGCCTTTCCCAAAAAACTTCAAAGAAATTAATAAGGTCAAAACATATACAGCATTACTTCTATATTCTTTTAACACAGCTTTGATAAAAGGAAAAATTGGTATCCTCTTAATGTGTTTATCTTCATAACAAAGGTTTATGCAACGCCTTAATAAAAACTTACGGGATTTTTTATCAGCCTGTTGTTTTATATCTAAATACGTAAGCCAAGACACCCTAAAATAGCTATCATTCAAATCACTTTTTGTTTTTAATTGACTACGTATGGAACTATCATGATACCTACGTAAAGTTACCACCTCATCAACAAAAAAAGCCTTTGTAGTTAAATGAATTAATTTACAAAAATAATTATACTCTTGCCCCGAACTTAGGTTTTCATTAAACCGAATAGACTTTGCTACAGCTGCTTTTATGCAAACATCATACGTTAACCAATTTACATATTGTAGAACATAATTATGAGCAGTTATTTTATATTCATCAAATGTATAATACGCATCTATTCTAGTATTATCTGCATTAAAATATTTGGTTCTTGTTATTATAAAATCAAAATTATTATTTTTTATTCCTGCATACTTTATTTCTAGATGATTTGGAGTCATTAAATCATCACTATCAAAAAAAACAATGTAATCGCCCTTAGCGCTATCTAATCCTATATTCCTACATACATTCCCCCCTTTAGGTTTATTTTTTGGTCTTTTAAGATATTTAAATCTTATATCCTGTTTTATATAATTACCAATAGTTTCATCACTATTATCATCACTGCCATCATCAACTATAATACATTCCCAATTTTGATATGTTTGAGTTTTAATACTATAAAGAGTTTCTCTAATTAAATTTGCTCTATTATAAGTCGGTATGATTATAGAAATTAAGCTATGTTCTATCATTAATTATACTATTTTGAAGAAGAAATTATGACATTAGATAGATCAGAGAGGTACCTCGCCATACTAAACGACACAAACACTCTTAATTTTCCTTTGTTTCCCATTTGGATAGCTTGTTTTTTATTTTCTAAAACCCAAATCATATTTTTAGACATTTGTTGTATATCTTTTTCATTACATAACAAGCCTGTTTCATTATCTATAATAACATCTGAAATACCTGCATGATTGGTACTAATTATAGGCAAGCCTGCTCCACTAGCTTCTAGGATTGCTACAGGTGTTCCCTCCATATCGCCATCTTGAGCCTCAATAGAATGTTGAACAAATGCCAAAGATTCTACAATATATTGTTGAAATTCTTGAGGTGTAATTCTGTCTGGAAACAGAACATTATTTTTAATATGCAAGGCTTCAACTAAATCTTTACAACTATCCAAAAGCACACCATCACCAGCTAAAACCAATAGTGCTTCAGGATGTATTTTTAAAACATTATTGAAGGCTAAAATAGTTAAATGAGGTGCTTTTTTTTCAACAAACCGTCCAATACCAATAAACTGAGGTTTTGAATACTTTAAGTCTAATTTTTGAAAACTAGGATTAGGACCATACGGATTATAAACTATTTTTTCTTCAGGGCATCCAATTTTAATTAATCGCCTTGTCATTTCATTACTTACCGAAATAATCAGAACTTTTTCATAATTAAACATGTCTTGATATGAATTCTTATAGGCTTCTAAAACAGTTTTTCTAACGGCATCATGTCCATGAAAATGAACCACGAGTGGCAAAGAAAGTTTTTTGCATACAGGAAGTAATTTTGCGCCAATCATTCCGTACTGCGCTAAGACAACTTGGACCTTTTTTGTACTCAAATCATTACACAACTCTTTAAAGTGATCTTGTTTTACAATTCGTGCTTTTTTTAGAATCTTAAAAAATAAAGCATTTGAAATTGTTAGATTAAAAGGAATATTATGCCCCCAATAATGCTGTATGTCAAATGGTAGCTTGTCTATTTGGGCTTTTATAAATGTCTCGCATTTATCATAAGGTTTGTTTGTAAAAAGGGCTATTTTCATTTTTTAGCTATTCCGTATAACCCAGTTATCATCTGTCCGCTTTTAAATTCTACAATAGTATTTTTATCCATTTTTAATAAATAAACTATAACTGGTTTTAAAATCATTGATAAGTATTTTCTTTTTTTGTTAGTCATCGGGCTTCTTTTTACCCACAACCCTAACATTTGTGCCATTGAAGCATGCCAGCCTCCAGTAGCTTTTATTTTTAAGTCTTTAAATCCAGAATTTTCCAAATGCCGTTGTAAAGAAAATGGTGTATATCGATATTCATCATGAGGTACTTCATGCAAGTTCCATAAAAATGGCACTGTAAAAAAGAATACCCCATTTGGCTTTAAAACCCTCAACACTTCTTTTAAAACGAGTTCTGGCTCTGGACAATGCTCCATAACTTCGGTTGCAAAGGCACAATCAAAGCTATTGTTTTCAAAAGGCATTTTTTTTCCATCCCATGTAAAATCTGGTTTTACATCCTTGTCATATTCCAAAGCATTTTCAATGTCTAAACCAACATAGTTTTTAATTTTTGAATTTTCTAAAATATACTTTTTATAGGGCATTTTGCCACAGCCTATATCTAAAACGTTATTAGAAAATAAAGGCAAAGCTTCCTTTAAAGCATTAAGAATGGATGTTCTTATAGAATATCTGTCTAAATTTTCTATTGATAATTTTACGTTAACAAATTGATCTTTCTGCATAATTAAAACTCAATTAATGCTTTTAGTTTTTTTTTAAAAACCTGATTTTTAACTTTTTAACGAATCCCCTTTTCAATTTAGATAGTTCTGAATTATGATATTTTATTATTTCATCTATTTTTTTATGTACACTTGTATCAAAACTCTTTTTAAAATATAAATGTAATTTTATTCTGTTTTGTTCACTCTAAATTAAAAATATCTTTATAATCATCATTACCTAATAACACCTTGATTCTTGAAAGCATCTTAACCATAAAAACACACTACTACTAATGATTGTGATGCTTTAACAATATTTAATAAATAATGAAAATAATTACCATATTCAACCAAAACAGCCTCAATATTACTTTATTTTAAATTAAACAATTTACGATTTTAATAAAAAAAACAGGTTATATTCAACTCTTAACTTATGGCAATATTAGCTTTAAAAAACTCCTTTTAAATTTATTCCAACCTCTTTCTATTAAAGATGGTTTATATATACCAAATTTCTTTTTCCTTTGTTTAATTGCTTCGTTGATTAATTTTTTAGAACTATTATCTTTATAAAAGCCCTTAAAAGCTTCTACCGTTGCTACTCCTCGCATACACATTTCTTCTTTATCTAAGTGACTCCAAACGCCCTGACTATGTACTCTGTAAACGCTCATATTATCATTTAAAACAAAAGCTTTTTTATCTTTAATTGCTATTAATTGCAAAGCCCAATCACCTGCTGGCACATTCTTAAAAAAAACCGGTAATTTACTTATAGCCTCTTTTCTTATTAAAAGAGTTGCAGTATTTAATAAATTACTAAAAATCAACTCCTTAAACGTAAACTCTTTAACAGGAATCAATGTTTCTCTCACAATATCATTCTTTAATTCAGAAGATTGGTGACCACAATAACTATACTCTTCATTTACCTCCAGAAAATCAACTTGTTTTTGAAGTTTTAAAGGATCTGTCCAATAATCATCGCCTTCACATATGGCAATGTATTTTCCTTTAGATTGTTCTAATACAAATACAAAATTAGGAATCATTCCTAAATTTACTTCATGATTAAAGTATTCTATTTTAACTTTAGATTTATTGGATCTAATTAAATCATTAATAACGATATTTGTATTATCAGTTGAACAATCATTTGCAATAATCAACTCGTAATCAAAATCACAATCTTGATTTAATATACCCTCAATAGCTTCCTTAATATAATTTTCATGATTATAGGTAATCATTATTACACTTACCATCATCATTAAAGAAGTTTCATAATTTTAATTTCGCCTAATAAGGAAAACATATTATTATCATTTTTATTTTAAAAATTTCTCGCCTATTTTCCTCTCTCTAATTATTTTACATGGATTCCCATAGGCTAATACATTATCAGGAATATCTCTAATAACTAAGCTCCCTGCTCCAATGACACTATTTTCTCCTATAGACAACCTGTCAAATACAGTAACACCCAATGTAATTGCTGAATATTTACCTAAAAAAACATAGCCCCCGGTCAGTGATCCTGCTGAAATACTAGCAAAAGCAGAAATTACACAATCATGTTCAACTTGTGCACCTGTGGCAAAAAAAGTAAAATCTCCTATTTTTGATTTAGGGTTAAATATACATCCAGCCATTGCTACAACACCACAACCAATTTCAACATTATTACCAATAATAACTGATGGGTGAATTGCATTAACAAATTTAAAATCAGGAACTAATTTAGTTATTTGTTCTCTCACAAAATATCTACTCCAATTGTCTCCAATTGATATAACACCACCGTAAAGATTGTATTTTTCTATTAATTCTGAAATGTTTTCTTGCCTACCTATTACAATATAACCAAATCTATATGAACCAATGTCTTGTATTGAATCAATAATTCCTACAATATTATACTTATTTTGTTTTTCTATTATATCTATAACATAATGAGCTTGATTTCCTCCTCCTATTAATACAATATTTTTCATGCTTTTTTTTATATTTTAGATTATTTTAATAATATAGATTTCAAATAAAACATAATAAACATCATCATTATAGTATAGACTTTATTAAGTTAATAATATGTGTTTGATTTGCTTCCGAGAGTTCTACAAATAATGGCAAACATAGTATACGCCTTGAAACAGAATCTGAAATAGGAATAAATTGTTGATTTATATAAGGCAATTTATTTAATGAAGGATAAAAATAACGACGAGGGAAAATACCATATTTATTTAATAATTCCTGTGTCATTAATAATTTTTCTTCACTTTCAAAAACAATAGGATAATAACTGTAATTCCATTCTGTAAATTCTCTAACTCTCAAAACTTGCAAAACTGTATTTTGAAATGCTTGATTATAAGTTTCACAAATTTTCTTTCTTTCTTTTAAAACTAACTTCATGTATGGCAAAATAGCTAACCCCATTGCCGCTTGAGGCTCACTCATTTTCCCATTAATACCTAAACCATGAAATTGTTCTAGACCATTATGCCCAAAATTATGATGAAAAAACATAGTTTCATAATACTCTGGTTTACAAAATAAAGCGCCACCTTCTCCTGTATGAAACAGTTTGGTAGCATGAAAACTACAGGTACTAACGTCTCCATATTCAAACATAGATTTTCCTTTATAGGTTACTCCAAAACAATGTGCCGCATCATAAATAACTTTTAAATTATGCTTAAATGCTATAGCTTCGATCATTTCAACATCACAAGGATTACCAAATACATGAGTTGCTAAAATAGCCGTAGTATTGGGTGTTATTGCTGCTTCAATTTTAGTTTCATCAATGGTTAAATATTCTGGATGTATATCTACAAATACAGGTGTACAACCTTCCCATACAATACTTGAAACTGTAGCAACATAACTAAATGGAGTAGTAATAATTTCATCTGTTAAACCGAATGCCTTTATTGCTATTTGTAAAGGCAAAGTACCATTAGTCATGGCTATAATACTTGTTACTCCTAAATAGTTTTTAAGTTTAGCTTCTAGTTCTTGTACTAAAACACCTCTATTGGTCATCCAGCCAGAATTCCAAGCTTTTTTTAAAACAGCTTGATATTCTTCTTGAGGTGGTAAAAATGTTTTAGTAACGTTTATCATTAAACATTATTTTTTGGTTTAGCAAAACAAATAGTTTCTTCTGCATGAATGGTATAATGCCCTATAAAAATTTCATAACCTAAATCTAATCCTAATATCCAATTGGGGATATTTATAAAGTCATCAAAACTATGATAAATAGCTATGGCTAATTTAGGTCTAAAAATTCTTATAGTTTCAATTGCTCCTTCAAGAGCCATTGATTCAGCTCCTTCAATATCCATTTTTATAAAGTCTACTGTTTTAAGTTTTTTTGATTTTACAAAATCATCTATTGAAATAGTTTTGCAACTCCCTGTTTGTCCTTTAAAGGGTTTAAATTCAACTCTGCTACCAGGTCCATTATCTTTATAATATATAATATCTTCAGATATATTAGAAACAGGATGTTGAATTAATTCAATTCTATTAAAAAATTTGGGGTTTAAAGCTAAATTAATATTAAAAAACTTTATATTATCGGGAATAAATTCAAAAGAAAACACCTTTCCTTTATTACCAGACTTATGCGCAAAATATAAAGCTGTATCTCCCCAACATGCACCAACATCTAAAACCACATCATCACTCTCAACTGCTACGACATTAGTATTTTTAATTTTATAAGCATATTGTTCTATAATAAAATCAGTAGCAACCCCTAATTGAAAAAAATATAACTGTAAATCATAACCTATTGGATTCAAATCAAATTTTTCTAAAATAAAATGTAAAAAATTAGGATTATATGTATCCTTAGGGTTTGACAATTCCTTTGCTTTTTCAATGGCTTGCCAATATGAGTCCTTGTTGAGCGGTAATTTAATTTTCCTATAGCTTAACAATCTATATGCAATCAAGTCTATAAATAATTTTTTGTCTTTTTTTGAAATATGATTCCAAATATTATTTATTCCGTTTAAATAATCTTTAACATAATCATCTGCTTTTTTGTAATAAACTCTATTTTCAGGGTAGTAACCTATCCATTTTTTAATATTCTTTTTAAAATAATTTATGCTTAATAACTTTACTTTATCTTTCTTTACCACCTCATCAACAGCTAAATATGGCCCGAACCTATATTCATCATAATTTTCAATACCATAATTATTATTAAAGGACCTTTTGATTTTTTTATAAAGTGCTCTTTTGAATATATTCGTTCTCATTAAATAGTTTGTTTTAATTCTGAATCTATTAAGAAAGGCGTCCAAATTTGTAAATCTTGTTCAACTTTTAATGTTATTGCCTTATGTATTTTAAAATAAGTGCTTATGGCATAAGTTTCAGATGCATTCAAAGTTATATTGTAAACACCCTTGGATAAATTCAAATTTTTTAATTCAAAATGCAAATCAATTTCTGTATTAGGAATAATATCCTTGGGGATTTGATTTATTGGAATAATCTCCGCTACTGCTCTTTGCTCCTTATCATAAATAGCAAAACTGATGAAAGGCATTTTTTTTAAACTGTAATTTTTGATTGTACATTTTAAATTTACACTGTCCCCCCAATTAATTTTATAAATTCCATTTTCACATTTTATATTTTCCAATGAAGCCTCTTTTAGTTCAATAGAATTATCTGTAAAAACAACATTAGATGTTTCATTTGTTAAAAACAAACTATAGTATAAATCAATAGCTTTCCCTACATCTTTCCCTTGAAACTGTGTTTTACCATGCTCCATCAAAATAACCTGACTACAAATACGAGATATCATAGGCATACTATGGCTAACAAATACCATAGCTGTATTAGGCAAAATAGTATCAATGGTTTTAAAACATTTTAATACAAAGCCTAAATCCCCCACCGCCAATACCTCATCTATAATCAACACATCTGGTTCCATTTGGGCCGCTACAGCAAAACCCAAGCGTACTTTCATACCAGAACTATAATTTTGCACGGGCATATCAATAAACTCGCGTATTTCTGAAAAATCTATTATTTCCTCAACTTTACTATCTATTTCTTTTTTAGTAAAACCTAATACGGCCCCGTTGTTATAAATATTTTCTCTACCACTTAATATGGGATTGAAACCTGCTCCTAATTCTATTAGCGCACCAACTCGCCCCTTGATAGTTACCTTTCCAGCATCAGGATTAATTAATCCGTTTAATATTTTTAGCAACGTAGATTTTCCTGCACCATTATGCCCTATCAAGCCTAAACATTCACCACGACGGAGTTCAAAATTAATATCTTTAACTGCCCAAAATTCTTTATCGCGTAATAACCTTACGTTTTTATTCCCTCTAACATTAGTAAACAAATCCTTTACGCCATACCACAAGCTTGTTTTTAAATCTTTACAAAACTTTTTTGAAAGACCTTCTACTTTTACCAGTACCTCCTTTTCTTTCATATTAGGCATTTAAACGTTCAACAATAACGGGAATGGAAATTCTATAAAAAAGTAAACCAATAAAAAATAAAGCAGCACTTATCCCGAAAATCCAAAAGAAATATCCTAAATACTCTGGAACATGACCTATTGCAAAATCTCGTGAGGTTAAAATTAATGCCGTAAATGGATTGATTTCCATGATAGTTTTCATAATCCCATCCTTTGGAATAGCATAAACAACAGGTGTTATATACATTAATAGACTTAAACCCATGCTGGTTATTTTAGAAATATCATTATAAATTAAGGATATAGGCGTGACAAATAAACCTACAGTAGTGCCAAACAAGATAGCAGCAACTATTGCAAAAGGAAACAAAAACAACGACCAATGAAACCCAATACCATAAACAAAGATAAATACTATTAAAATAGCTATTTTAATAATACTATTAAAAAGCAACTTATAAATCCCCGATAATATTAATGCTTCTTTGGGGAAATTTATTTTTGTCATAATTCCTCTTGCGGCATTAGTATTCTTAGTAGGGGAGTTAATAGCTTCTGAAATAATAGACCAAATTAACGTTCCTGAAAACACAAAAACAGGATACGGCACACCTGTATCTGAAAGTTTCACGGTACCTGTAGCATTTAAAAATATCCAAACCAGAGCGGAGGTTATTGGAGTAATAAATGCCCAAACAACGCCTAAATAAGACTGCCGGTATTGTGATTTTATATCTCTTGTTGCTAATTGTTTAGCTAGAAAATGAGACCCAAAAAAATCTTTAGCACTTTCTTTTATCAGCTTGCCAATTTTTAAGTTACTTTCTTTTTGATATATCTTGGTTTCAACTTGCATGAATTAATAATCTGAACTTAATTATAACTTATTTTTTAAAACTGTTAAAATTTTTGCTACCGCTTCTTCTGGACTTTCTTGAACTGTTTTAATTTCAATCATTGGGTTTACAGGCACTTCAAAAGGAGAACTTATTCCTGTGAAATTTTTAATTTCTCCAGAACGCGCTCTTTTATAAAGCCCCTTTACATCACGCTGTTCACAAACTTCCAAGGGGGTATTTACAAAAACTTCAATATAATAATCGCTACCTACTATTGTTTTTATATCTTCTCGTATTTTATTATATGGTGAAATGAATGCTGCCAATACTACTAATCCAGCATCTACAAATAATTTGCCCACTTCAGCAGTACGTCTTAAATTTTCAATACGATCTTCTTTTGAAAACAGCAAATCTTTATTTAATCCACGTCGTAAATTATCACCATCTAAACTATAGGTATGTATACCTTTTTTATACAATTCTTTTTCAAGTAAATTAGCTATGGTAGATTTACCTGACCCGGACAAACCTGTAAACCAAATTAAACATGGTTTATGAGTGTTCATTTGCTCCCTGTCAAACCTATCAACACTATATGTTTGCTTTAAATTGTTTTTCATAAGCATTTATTGAACTACAAAGTGAGGATTCAACAAGTTTTCTTTATTATATGTCAGTTCAATTTCTTTTTCAACTTGTTTAACTGTTAGACCAACAGCTTTACATATAGCATGTCCTGCTGCGGTATCCCATTCCATAGTTGGTGCAAATCTTGGATATATATTTGCATGACCTTCTGCTACTAAGCAAAATTTTAAAGAGCTGCCTTTTGAAACTATAACTACTTTTTTATTTTGTGTTTCTAAATTTTTAATAAAAACATCGGTTTCTTTACTCTTATGCGAACGACTCCCCACTATATTAATTTCATTATTAATCTCTTTTTTAGGTGTTATCTCCAAGCTATTTTGAAAAATAGCCTCTGTAAACTTGTGAGTTTTTAATTTGCATTTATAAGCCTTACTTTCCTCTACTATTGCAAAATACAAGGTTTTTGAAGCTGGCACATAAATAACCCCTAAAACGGGTATGTTATTGTTTATAAGTGCTATATTGACGGTGAATTCGTTATTTTTTTTTATAAATTCTTTTGTTCCGTCCAAAGGGTCTACCATCCAACAGGTATTCCAGTTTTTTCGAATAGTATAAGACGTTTGTTTGTTTTCTTCACTAATAATAGGAATCGCTGTTTTTTTTAAATACGAATTAATGGTAATATTGGCATTTTTATCTGCAATGGTTAACGGTGAATTATCAGATTTTAAGGCCACTTCAAAACTATCGGAATAAATATCCATAATCTCTTCTCCCGCTGCAATACTTGCTTTTATAGCTATTAGAAGTAATTCTCTCATAATTCTATCTTAAAAAATACACTGTTAGTTTTTGATTTGACTGTGTGGCAATTACCGATTGGATTTAAACAGCCCTTTCAACTTATTTTTAAAACCTGTTTTATTTTCATCGCTATGATATCCGTTTGCATAATTTCCATAACCATAACCGTATCCATAACCGTATCCATAACCGTATTTGTTTTTTTGGTCATATCCATTATATACTAAACTAACATTTTGTATTTGCTTGGTTTTATATTTTTCATTGATTACATTAAGCATGCCTTTTTTAGTGTAATCTTGTCTTACTACATAAAGAGTTACATCTGCAAAACTTAACAACTCTATAGCATCAGCTACCAAACCAACTGGAGGTGTATCCAATATAATATAATCATATTTAGCTTTTAAAGTTGTTAATAGCCCTTTTAGTTTTTCACTAATTAATAACTCTGATGGATTTGGAGGTATCGGTCCTGCGGTAATAACATCTAAGTGCTCTACGCCTGTTTGTTGAATCACATGTTCTAATGATTCTTGACCAATTAAAAAGTTTACAATACCTATATCATTTTTAATCTTAAAATCGTCAAAAATCTTCGGTTTTCTTAAATCTAATCCCAATAAAATGGTTTTCTTTCCTCCTAAGGCTAATACCGTAGCGACATTAATAGAACAAAAAGTTTTTCCTTCACCACTTACAGATGAAGTAACCAAAATAGTTTTAGTCCCATCTATTTCATGTGTTTTGTAAAAATATTGCAAATTAGAACGTATTGCTCTAAAAGCTTCAGATACTGCTGATTTTGGTTTTCTGTGTACCACCAAATTGTTATCCAAATTATTTTTACCTACTACCCCTAATATTGGTATTGTTGATAAATTTTCTACATCCATTGGAGTTCGGATACTATTATCAAAAAAAGTAACAGCAAAAGCAATTAATAATGGAATTATCAAAGCAAAAAAGAATGCAAACACATAACGAACATTCAAATTTTTCCTTAAAACAGTAGCCCCTGTGTTTTTTGCAGAATCTATTACTAAAATATCAGAAACATTAGAGGCTTTAATAATTTCTGCTTCACCTCGCTTTGCCAAAAACACATTGTAAGTTTGCTCACTCAACGAATATTGACGTTGAATACTTATCAAGTTTTGCTGATCTTCTGGAAGTTTACTAAATTGAGATTCAACTTGAGTTAATTTACTATTTACCGTTTCTAACTCTCTACGTAATACAGTTGTAACAGAACTTATATTTTCTAACAGCACATTTTTTAAGCCTTCTATTTGCCTATTTAAATCATTAAAAATAGAAGCATCACTACGTACTGAGTATTGTAACTTAGATTTTTGCACAGAAAGTTCATTAATTTTTGACACATTTGTAAGAATATTACCATCCTCAATACCTGCTACGGAAGGAGCTGGTATTTCTGTAAAGGAGTTGCTAGTCAATAAATAATTTTTAAGATTGATATAATAGTTCAATTGCCTATTTATAGACTCCTTCTCACTGTCAAGCTTAGTAAATTTATCATTTAACATGACTCCTTCATCACCCAAACTAAAAATCTTCTTTTCTTTTCTATAATCATTTAGAGCCTCAGCATTATCAGACATTTCTCCTTTTACTCTGAAAATTTGCTCATCTATAAATTTTATAGCATTGGTTGCATACAAGTTTTTTCTATTTAATTGA